>NZ_JAZFXT010000026.1:0-341954 GCF_036448855.1 Methylobacterium ajmalii | reverse complement strand
GCGAAAACAGGACCAGCGCCTGACCAAGGTCAGGCTTGCCAGCCCGGACTGTCTCGAAGATGGCTCAGCGCCCGGGCCGCTGTCGCGGCCGGCGCCGATGAGTGGTCGTATAGGCTCCGGGTTTCGGCCCGTCAACCGGTTTCGTGAAAGCCTGACGACGGACTCCCCTCCCCTTTCGGTTTTTCGTTCTCGCCGAGCGTCCACCGCCACCCCCGGAACGGTCTCCCGCCGCGCTGCTGCGCATCGGCTGTATTACGCCAGCGCATGGGTCAGTAATCGGTCACGATGCGAGACGATCGAGCGTCATCGGACGTGCACACCGGCACTTTGGAGGCGTGATTCCGCCGCATTCTCGAAATGAAACGTTGACCTGCGGCGTCCCAGAACGCATGGGGCGATCACTCGATCACCGGAGTCGATTGAATGCTGGACCAAGACCAAGAAACCAACCTGGTTGAACGCGCTGCCGATATCGTGTCGGCCTACGTGTCCAACAACTCGTTACCGATCGCCGAGCTGCCGGCCCTGATCAGCGCCGTGCACCAGTCGCTGAGCCGGCTCGGCAACGTCGAGGCGGTGGAGCCGGAGAAGCCGACCCCGCTGATGCCGATCAAGAAGACGGTGACCCCGGACTACCTGATCAGCCTCGAGGACGGGAAGCAGTACAAATCGCTCAAGCGCCACCTCTCCACCCGCGGCCTCTCCCCCGAGGAGTACCGCCGCAAGTGGGGTCTGCCGCACGATTACCCGATGGTCGCCGCCAACTACGCCGCGCAGCGCTCCGAGCTGGCGAAGAACAGCGGTCTCGGCCGTCGTCGCAGCGCCTGAGGCGAAGCGCTCACTTATTGCCGTGAACGAAAGGAGCCCCCGTACCATCGGTCCGGGGGCTCCGTCATGTCAGACCCTCGTCGGGGGCAGGCCGGTCAGTGCGCCAGAACCCCCGAGGCATCGTCCTCGGTCCGCGCCGGTGCAGCCTTCGGCAGCGGCTCGTCCCACTCGATCGCCTCCGGCATCCGGATCAGGGCCCGCTGGAGAACCTGGTCCATCCGCGCCACGGGCACGATCTCGAGCCCGTTCTTCACGCTGTCGGGAATCTCCACCAGGTCCTTGGCATTCTCCTCGGGGATCAGCACGATCTTGATCCCGCCGCGGAGCGCCGCGAGCAGCTTCTCCTTGAGACCGCCGATCGGCAGCACCCTCCCCCGCAGCGTCACCTCGCCGGTCATGGCGATGTCGCGACGCACCGGGATGCCGGTGATGACCGACACGATCGCGGTCGCCATGGCGATGCCGGCCGACGGCCCGTCCTTCGGGGTCGCCCCCTCCGGCACGTGGACGTGGATGTCACGGCGATCGAACAGCGGCGGCTCGACGCCGAAATCGACGGCCCGCGAGCGGACGTAGGACGCCGCCGCCGAGATCGACTCCTTCATCACGTCGCGCAGGTTGCCGGTCACCGTCATCTTGCCCTTGCCGGGCATCATGACGCCTTCGATCGTGAGCAGCTCGCCGCCGACCTCGGTCCAGGCCAGACCCGTCACGACGCCGACCTGATCGTCGGTCTCGATCTCGCCGTAGCGGAACTTCGCCGGGCCGAGGAAGGTGTCGAGGTTGTCGGCCGTGACCGTCACGCTCTTCACACCCGACATCAGGATCTCCTTCACCGCCTTGCGGATCAGGTTGGAGATCTCGCGCTCCAGGTTCCGCACGCCCGCCTCGCGGGTGTAGCGGCGGATCAGGAGCATCAGGCCGTCATCGCTGATCGACCATTCCTTCGGCTCGAGCCCGTGCTTCTTCAGCGCACCCGGCATCAGGTGCTTGCGCGCGATCTCGACCTTCTCCTCCTCGGTGTAGCCGGCGATGCGGATCACCTCCATCCGGTCGAGCAGGGCCGGCGGGATGTTGAGGGTGTTGGCGGTCGTCACGAACATCACGCCCGACAGGTCGTAGTCGACCTCGAGGTAGTGGTCGTTGAACGTGCCGTTCTGCTCCGGATCCAGCACCTCGAGGAGCGCCGCGGACGGATCGCCGCGGAAATCCATACCCATCTTGTCGATCTCGTCGAGCAGGATGAGCGGGTTCGAGGTCTTGGCCTTGCGCATCGACTGCACGATCTTGCCGGGCATCGAGCCGATATAGGTCCGCCGGTGACCGCGGATCTCGGCCTCGTCGCGCACGCCGCCGAGCGACATGCGGACGAACTCGCGGCCCGTGGCCTTGGCGATCGACTTGCCGAGCGAGGTCTTGCCGACGCCGGGCGGTCCGACGAGGCACAGGATCGGTCCGGCGAGCCGGTTGGCACGCTGCTGTACCGCTAGGTACTCGACGATCCGCTCCTTGACCTTGTCGAGGCCGAAGTGGTCGGAATCGAGCATGGCCTGGGCGCCGGGCAGGTCCTTCTTGATCTTCGAGCGCTTGCCCCACGGGATGCCGAGCATCCAGTCGAGGTAGTTGCGCACGACCGTCGCCTCGGCGGACATCGGCGACATCTGGCGCAGCTTCTTCAGCTCGGCCAGCGCCTTGTCGCGCGCCTCCTTGGACAGCTTGGTCTTCTCGATCTTGTCCTCGAGCTCGGCCAGCTCGTCGCGGCCGTCCTCGTCGCCGAGTTCCTTCTGAATGGCCTTCATCTGCTCATTCAGGTAGTACTCGCGCTGGGTCTTCTCCATCTGCCGCTTGACGCGGGTGCGGATGCGCTTCTCGACCTGCAGCACCGAGATCTCGCTCTCCATCAGCGAGAGCACGCGCTCCAGCCGCTGGGCGACGGTCGGGATCTCGAGGATCGCCTGCTTGTCGGAGATCTTGACGGCGAGGTGCGAGGCGACCGTGTCGGCGAGCTTCGAGGGCTCGTCGATCTGGATCACCGCCGAGACCACCTCGGGCGAGATCTTCTTGTTGAGCTTGACGTAGTTCTCGAACTCCGAGATCACCGAGCGGGCGAGCGCCTCGGCCTCGATCTTGTCGCCGAGATCGTTCGGCAGCACCTCGGCCTCGGCGGCGTAGTACTCGTCGGAGCGGACAAAGTCCTGGATCTTGGCGCGGCCGCCGCCCTCGACCAGCACCTTCACGGTGCCGTCGGGCAGCTTGAGCAGCTGCAGCACGCTGGCGAGGGTGCCGATGGTGTAGATCGCGTCGGTCGCCGGGTCGTCGTCGGTGGCGTTGACCTGGGTGGCGAGCAGGATGTGCCGGTCGGTGCGGACCGCCTCCTCGAGCGCCCGGATCGACTTCTCCCGCCCGACGAAGAGCGGCACGATCATGTGCGGGAAGACCACGATGTCGCGCAGCGGCAGGACCGCGTAGGTCCCGCTCGTGCCGGGGACGACGGGCTGGCGCGATTTCGGCTGGGTCATTGACTGACTTCCTTGTGTGGTGACGCCCAGGTCCCTCCCCTCATGGGGACAAGCAGGAGGAACGCAGGGGGCCGACCGGGCCGCGGGGGTCGGAAACGAGAGAGCGGCCGGGTCGCGGCACCGCACCTCGTGTAGGGTGAGCATGCGGCCGCCGCGTTGACTGTCAGGTGGCTTTCCGGGGCGCCGCTTTCAAGCACCATGCCACCCGGTCGCAGGCGGGCGCCTCTCACGCGAGAGGCCGCCGTTTCGGCGGCGGCCTCTCGTCGTCGTCAGGCGCTGGCGCTGGCCGGCGTCTCCTTGCCGCGGTCGCCGTGGATGTAGAGCGGCCGCGACTTGCCGTCGACGACCTCCGGCCCGATCACCACCTGCTCGACCGAGTCGAGGCCGGGCAGGTCGTACATCGTCTCGAGCAGGATGCTCTCCAGGATGGAGCGCAGACCGCGGGCGCCGGTCTTCCGCTCGATCGCCTTGCGGGCGACGAGGCTGAGCGCCTCCTCCTGGAACGTCAGGTCGACGTTCTCCATCTCGAACAGGCGCTGGTACTGCTTGACCAGGGCGTTCTTCGGCTCCTGGAGGATGCGCTTGAGGGCGGTCTCGTCGAGGTCCTCGAGGGTCGCCAGCACGGGCAGGCGGCCGACGAATTCCGGGATGAGGCCGAACTTCAGCAGATCCTCGGGCTCGACGTTGCGGAAGATCTCGCCGGTGCGGCGGTCGTCCGGTGCCTGGACGGTGGCGCCGAAGCCGATCGAGGTGCCCTTGCCACGGGCCGAGATGATCCGCTCCAGCCCCGCGAAGGCACCGCCGCAGATGAACAGGATGTTGGTCGTGTCGACCTGGAGGAATTCCTGCTGCGGGTGCTTGCGGCCGCCCTGCGGCGGCACGCTGGCCACCGTGCCCTCCATGATCTTCAGCAGCGCCTGCTGGACGCCCTCGCCCGACACGTCGCGGGTGATCGAGGGGTTGTCCGACTTGCGCGAGATCTTGTCGATCTCGTCGATGTAGACGATGCCGCGCTGCGCCCGCTCGACGTTGTAGTCGGAGGCCTGGAGCAGCTTGAGGATGATGTTTTCGACGTCCTCGCCGACGTAGCCGGCCTCGGTCAGCGTCGTCGCGTCCGCCATCGTGAACGGCACGTCGAGGATGCGGGCCAGGGTCTGGGCCAACAGGGTCTTGCCCGACCCGGTCGGGCCGATCAGCAGGATGTTGGACTTCGCCAGCTCGACGTCGTTGTGCTTGGTCGCGTGCGCCAGGCGCTTGTAGTGGTTGTGCACAGCCACCGACAGGACCTTCTTGGCAAAGTCCTGACCGATGACGTAGTCATCCAGGACCCGCCGAATCTCCTTCGGGGTCGGTACGCCGTCCCGCGACTTCACCAGCGAGGACTTCGATTCCTCGCGAATGATGTCCATGCACAGCTCGACGCACTCATCGCAGATGAAGACGGTCGGGCCCGCGATCAGCTTGCGAACCTCGTGCTGGCTCTTGCCGCAGAACGAGCAGTACAGCGTGCTCTTCGAGTCGTTGCCGCCAGCCTTGCTCATATGGGTCTCCAAGTCCCCGACCGGCCCCGCCCCGGGGACGCGACCGCATCGCTTTTAGATAGTGGCGCCCGGCTAAAGAAACAGTCACCGCCTCCCGCGCCGCCGGGCGCCCGGTGCAGAATCGCGATGCAAACACGCAGCCACCGCCGGATCAATCCCACCGATGCGACAGGCTCCCGCCAAATGGCCGCATCGGTGGGCCCGACATCGAGGGCGGCCCCGTCCTTGTGGGGCAGGCCCCGCCATGCCGGGGGTTCCCCCGGAGACATGAGGGCCTGCCGCCGCAAGGGATCGCTTACGCCTGGGCCGGCGCCTCGGCGCGCTTCTGGAGCACCTCGTCGATGAGGCCCCACTCCTTGGCGGCGTCGGCGGTCATGAAGTTGTCGCGCTCCAGGCCCTGCTCGATGGCCTCGTACTCGCGGCCGGTGTGCTTCACGTAGATCTCGTTGAGGCGCCGCTTCAGGGCCTCGATCTCGCGGGCATGGATCAGGATGTCGGTGGCCTGGCCCTGGAAGCCGCCGGAGGGCTGGTGCACCATGATCCGGGCGTTCGGCAGCGCGAAGCGGTGGCCGGCCTCGCCCGCGGCCAGCAGCAGCGAGCCCATCGAGGCGGCTTGGCCGACGCAGAGCGTGGCGACCGGGCAGCGGATGAACTGCATCGTGTCGTAGATCGACAGGCCGGAGGTGACCACGCCGCCCGGCGAGTTGATGTAGAAGGAGATTTCCTTCTTCGGGTTCTCTGCCTCGAGGAACAGCAGCTGCGCCACGATCAGCGACGCGGAATAGTCCTCGACCGGACCGGTCAGGAAGATGATGCGCTCGCGCAGCAGGCGCGAATAGATGTCGAAGGCACGCTCGCCGCGGCTCGACTGCTCGACCACCATGGGCACGAGCGCGCTGTTGTAATAATCGACCGGATCTCTCATCTCACTGGCCCTCTGAACGGAACCCGGCCGCCTCCAGGCGGCCGGGGTAGCGGCGATAACGAACGACCTCGCAGGCCCCCGTCCGCCGCCCGTTCGAGGGGGCCGACCGGGATCAGGCCGGGTTGGACTCACCCGCGGGAGCGGCCTCGGCCGAATCACCCTTGGCCTTGTCGGCCTTGGCCTCCTCGGCGTCGTCCTCGTCGGCGAACAGCGCCTCCTTGGAGACCGGCTCCTCGACCAGTTTCACCTGGCCGAGGACGTGGTCAACCACCTTCTCCTCGAACAGCGGGGCGCGCAGCTCGGCGAGCGCCTGCGGGGTCTTGCGGTAGAAATCCCAGACCTGCTGCTCCTGGCCGGGGAACTGGCGGACGCGGGCGATCAGGGCCTGATTCACCTCGTCGTCCGAGACCTTGATATCGGCGCTCTCGCCGGCCTGCGCAAGCACCAGGCCGAGACGCACGCGGCGCTCGGCGATCCGGCGGTACTCCTCGCGGGCCTTCTCCTCCGTGGTGTCCTCGTCCTCGAAGGTCTTGCCGCGGTTCTTGAGGTCCTGCTCGACCTGGGCCCACACGGCGGCGAATTCCTGGTGGACCAGGCTCGGGGGCAGCTCGAACGAGTAGCGGGTGTCGAGGGCGTCGAGGAGGCCCTTCTTCAGCTTCTGGCGCGAGGCCGCCTCGTACTCGCGGCCCATGGTGGTCCGCACGGCGTCCTTGAGGGCGTCGAGGGAATCCATGCCGAAGTTCTTGGCGAGCTCGTCGTCGATCTTGAGCTCACCCGGCAGCTTGATCGCCTTCACGACGACGTCGAACTCGGCTTCCTTGCCGGCGAGGTGCTCGGCGCCGTAGCTCTCCGGGAAGGTCACCTTGACGAGACGCTCGTCGCCGACCTTGGCGCCGAGGAGCTGGTCCTCGAAGCCCGGGATGAAGGTGTTCGAGCCGAGGTCGAGGTTGATGTCCTCGCCGGTGCCGCCCTCGAACGGGGTGCCGTCGATGCGGCCGGTGAAGTTGATGGTGAGGCGGTCGCCCGACTCGGCGTACTGGCCCTCGGGCCGGTCCTCGAACGGGCGGTTGGCCGAGGCCATGCGCTCGATGGTCTCGGCGACCTCCTCGTCCGACGGGGTGACGACCTGCTTGGTCAGGCTCACGTCCGAGAGGTCGACGAGGTCGAAGCTCGGCATCACCTCGAGGGCGATCGTGAAGGCGAGATCGGCCTTGGCGTCGAGCGCCTTCTCGATCTGGTCCTTGTCCTCGGGCATCTGGATCTGAGGCTCGAGGGCGAGCTTCAGCTTGTTGTCCTCGACGATCTTCTGGTTGGCCTCGTTGACGGCGTTCTGGACGACGTCGGCCATCACGGAGCGGCCGTAGACCTTGCGCAGGTGGGCGACCGGCACCTTGCCCGGGCGGAAGCCCTTGATCTGCACCTTGCCCTTGATCCCGTCGAGCTCGGTCGCGAGCCGGGTCTCCAGCTCGGCCGCCGGCACGACCACCTGGAATTCGCGCTTGAGCCCCTCGGACTTGGTCTCGGTCACCTGCATCGTCGTCATTCCGCCTTGCGCTCTCGAATCCGGCCTGGCTGCGGACCCGGACGGCGCTGGCTTGCACCGTGCGACGGGACCCTCAGGACAAGGAGCCGGCCCTGCTGCTTGAACCCAATCCGTCGTGTCGCCTGGCGGAGATGGTGCGGGCGGAGGGGCTCGAACCCCCACGACTCTCGTCACTGGAACCTAAATCCAGCGCGTCTACCAATTCCGCCACGCCCGCGACGCTCGCGCCCGGCGCTGTACGCACCCGGGCGCGGCTCTATAGCATGGTGGATCGGTCACGCAGCAAGAATTTTGGGCCCGGCCTCGCCCCGCGTCCGCACCCCGGCTACAAGGCGGCTCGCCGTCACCGGGCCCATCCCGCCCGCGGACCGCCCTTCTCCCGCACAGAGCGAGGTGCCATGCCGTCGTCCCTGCCGCCCTCGCGCCGCGCGCTGCTTGCCGGCGCCGCGCTCTCGCTCGCGCCCGCCCTCGTCCGGGCGCAGGGCGGCGCCCCGCAGGCCGGTACCGCTGCGCCGGGTGCCGCGGTCGCGCCCGGCCCCGGGGCGGAGGCCCGGCCCCTGACCGCGCAGGCCGCCCGCGCCCGGCTCAAGCCGGAGCCCGCGCCCGAGACCCCGGTCTGGGCCTTCGACGGCCGGTCCGCCCCTCCGGTGATCCGGGTCAAGCTCGGCGAGGCGGTGCGCCTGCGCCTCGAGAACAGGACCGAGAAGCCGCTGTCGCTGCACTGGCACGGGGTGCGCAACCGCAACGCCATGGACGGGGTCGGCGGGGTGACGCAGGCCCCGGTCGCGCCGGGCGGCAGCTTCGTCTACGAGTTCACCCCGCCGGATGCCGGCACCTTCCTGATCCGGCCGCTCGTGGTCGGGGGGGCGAGCGAGCCCTCTGGCCGGGGTCTCGCCGGAATGCTGGCGGTCGAGGAGAAGACCCCGCCGGTCGTCGACCGCGACGTGCCGCTCCTCTTGCAGGACTGGCGCCTGGAAGCCGACGGCACGCTCGCGCCGTTCGGCCAGGCGGCCTTCGCGGCGAGTTCCGGCCGGCTCGGCAACGCGCTGACGATCAACGGCCGGCCCGCCCCGGAGACGATCGAGGCGGCGCCGGGCACGCGGCTGCGGCTGCGCCTCGCCAATGCCTGCAACGCGCGGGCGACCCGGATCCGCTTCGACGGGCTCAAGGCCTGGGTGGCGGCCGTCGACGGGCAGCCGACCGACACGTTCGAGCCCCTGCGCGCCACCCTGCCCTTCCCGCCCGGCACCCGCTACGACATCCTGCTCGACGTGCCGGGCGCCGCCGAGCCGGCAGGCGCCGTGGTGGCGCTGATCGGCGCCGGAATGCCGCTCGCCCGCATCATCGCCAAGGGCGAGCCGGTGGCGGCGCGCCCCGCCGTCGCGCCGATCGGCGAGAACAAGCTGCTGCCGCCGGAGATCAAGCTCCAGAACGCCTTCCGGCGCGATATCGCGATCGCCGGCGGGGCGACCTTCGACAAGGCCAAGCCCGACGCCGCCCCGGCCTTCACCGGCGACCCGACCCGGATCTGGACGCTCAACGGCGCCGCCGGCCGGGCCGAGAACCCTCCCCTGTTCACGGTCAAGCGCAACACCGCGGTGGTGCTGGCGCTCACCAACACCACGGCCTTCCCGCAATCGCTCCACCTGCATGGCCACGCCTTCCGCCTGCTCCATCCCCTCGACGACGGCTGGGAGCCCTACTGGCTCGACACGTTCCAGCTGCTGGAGGGCCGCACCGCCCGAATCGCCTTCCTGGCCGACAATCCAGGGAAGTGGCTCGTCAGCGCGACGGCGCTCGAGCGGTTCGATACCGGCCTGTGGGGCTGGTTCGAGGTCAGCTGACCGCCTGCGTCGGGCGGTCGCACCTCGCGCGTCCGCCAAGCTTTCGGCCCGCATCCAAGTCCTTGATGCGGGTCGACATGCCGGACTTTGCTTGAGACTTGGCAGTCGTCCGATCGAGAAAACGTGTTAACGCCGGTGAATGCATCGGCGGAATGCTGGGCGCATGCTCGGTCGCAGCAGTGCGTACCGGCCTGCAGCGCATCGACGAGGTGCCCAGCATGGAACATCAGCCGCTTCGCCACATCCGCGACATCGCCGATATCGGGACGGTCCCGCCCCTCCTCGACGATCCCGTCCTCGAGGGCCGCCGGGCCCGGCTCGAACGCTTCGCCACGATCCTCGAGCGCGACCCGGACCGCAGCTTCCTCACCCTGGAGGAGATCGAGTTCGTGCCGCGGGGGATGCGCGCCGGCATCCGGGCCGACAACTCGCCCCTCGCACTCGCCGCGGCCGACCCGGTCCTGCGGGCGAACGGGCTTGCCGACGACACGTTCGGGGAGGCGCGGCGCTTCTTCGGCCTGAGTACCGGCGAGGCCCACCGCCTGCTCTGCTCCTGCGTGAACGGGCGCAGCGTCAAGGCCGGCCCGACCGCCAAGCGCCTGCGCCGCCTCGCCGCCCGCCGACCGGGCCTGTGGCTCGCCTACGCTGGCGCCGCCGGCCTCGTCGCCCTGCCGGGAACCCTGCTCCTGTTCGGTTGAGCCGGACCCGCAACGGAAAAAGGCCGCCCTGGCGGGCGGCCTTTTTCACGCCGCGCGAAGGCGGCCCAACCTCAGAAGACCAAGGATTACTTGATCTTGGTCTCCTTGAACTCGACGTGCTTACGCGCGATCGGGTCGTACTTCTTGAACGACAGCTTGTCGGTCTTGGTCCGCGAGTTCTTCTTCGTGACGTAGAAGAAGCCGGTATCGGCGGTCGAGAGCAGCTTGATCTTGATGGTGACGGCCTTGGCCATGGCGCGACCTCGTATGATGAAAGGGGGTTGCGCCCGGAAGACCGAAACGCAAAACGGCCGGGCAGGCCCGGCCAGAACGCGGCGCCTTCCTGCCCCATCACCCCGCGGGCGTCAAGCCCGGCGGCCCGACGCTCCCGGGGCACGCGCCGTCCGCGTCAAGCCCGCGCGACGCGGCGCCGCTTCTCACGGCGCGGCCCGGATCATCCGCCCGCCGACCACCGCCAGATAGGCGACGAAGAGCAGGGCCAGCGCCCAGGCGAAGCCGTGCGGCGAGGCGAGGTCCATCCCGCCGCCGACGAGCGGCGGACCGAGCACCAGCCCGATATTGTAGAGGACCAGGAAGGCCGCGTTGGCGCCGGCCAGCGCCGCACCGTCGAAGCGGGCGCCGAGATGGGCGAGCCCGACGGTGTAGAGCGTGCCGGCGATGCCGCCCCAGGCGAACAGGATGACGGCGAGCAGCCGCACGTCGTCGGCGCCGAGCGGGAGCGCGGCGGCGCCGAGGGCGCCGAAGAACGCGGCGGCGAGCAGGAGCCGGCGCTTGTCCACCTTGTCGGCCAGCAGCCCGACCGGGATCTGGAACAGCACGTTGCCGAGCGCCGCGACGCTGACGAGCCCGGCCGCCTGCTCCGCCGTGAGGCCGAGGCGCAGGCCGTAGATCGGCAGGATGGCGAAGCCCCCGGTCTCGACCGCGCCGTAGATCAGGGCGGCGAGCGTCGCCGAGGGCGCCACCCGCAGGTAGCCGAGGAAGCCGCGCCCGCCCTTGCGCGGGATCTCCGGCGACAGGTCACGGGCGAGGAAGAGCGGCAGCGTGCCGGCGCAGAACAGGGCCGCCCCCGCCAGGTACGGGGCCCAGCCGGCGGTGCCGAGGAAGCGCAGCAGGGCCGGGCCGATGGCGAAGCCGAGCGCCAGGACGGTGGCGTAGACGCCCATCACCAGCCCACGCCGGGTCGGGGGCGCCGCCTGGTTGATCCAGAACTCGGAGAGCACGAACAGCACGCCGAGCGCGGCCGAGAACACGAAGCGGAGCGGGAACCACCAGGCGAAGTCGCGCACCGCCCGGAAGCCAAGGAGCGCCACGGCCGCGACCGCGATGGCGCCGAGCAGGAGCGGCATCACCCCGAGCCGCGCCGCCACCCGCGGCACGAAGGGCAGGACGACGATGCTCGCCACCCCGGCCACCGCCGTGTTGACGCCGATCCAGGTGTTGGAGAGGCCCATCCGCTCCATCTCCAGGGAGAGGAGCGGGATCGACAGGCTGAGCCCGATGCCGACCACGGCCACGCAGGCGATGGCCGCCGCGATGGCCGCGAGGCGCGCACGCCCGAATTCGGAATCGGAGGGAAGGCTGGTCATGACGCGGGGTCGCCGGCAGGGCGGGTCCGTATGGACCAGCCGCCCCTGGAAGACCACCCTGCGGCCCGCTTCCTAGAGCTCCACCCTCGTGTGCTCGCCGTCGACGTCGCGGAAGAACGGCACCGGCAGCATCGGCGAGAAGCCCGCCTCGAGCCTCGCCTCCAGCTCGTCGAGGACGATGCCGGTGATGCGCGGCAGGTCGAGCCGGCGCGCCTCGGTCAGGTCGACCCAGGCGAGCTCGGTCAGCTCGGAATCGGGGCCGACGATGCCGGGGGTCTCGGCTACCACCGCCTCGCGGTCGACGGCGAAGAACCGGGTGTCGAAGCGCTTCGGACGCGAGGGCGGGGTGATCGCCCGGGCGACGAACTGCAGCAGTTCGAGATCGGGCATCACCCCGGCCTCGCGGAAGGCCGACCAGGCGCCGGGCGGCGCCATCTCGGGCGGGCCGTAATCGAGGGAGCCGATCATCAGCCCGGTCTCCTCGTAGGTCTCGCGGATCGCCGCGAGCGCCAGGACCCGGCCGAGATGGAACAGCGGCGGGTGGACCTGCTCGGCGAGCGCGGCTTCCGCCCGGTCGTTGAGGGTGCCGGCGACCGGCATGGAGCGGTCGCCGAGCTCGATCCGGCCGCCCGGAAACACGAACAGGCCGGGCATGAACTTGTGGCCGGCGTGGCGCTTGCCCATCAGCACCTTCGGCCGCTCGCCCGAGCGGTCGAGGATGATCAGCGTCGCGGCGTTGCGGATCCGCAGCGGGCGCGCCTTGCGTTCAGGCGCGGCCGGAGCCGATGGGTCGTGCGTCGGTCCCGCCGCCATGGCGCGTCTCCGTCTCGTTCCGGGCCGGCCCGTCCACCGGGCGGGCCCCGGCGCGGCGTATCGCGGAAAAGCCGTGCATGCCAAGGGCGTATTGCAGCCCGACCACCGCCCCCTTGGTCGGCTGGAGCAGCAGGAGCGAGGCGACGAGAGCGACCGTCGGCCAGACCGTCATCTGGAGCCAGAGCGGCACGTCGTAGCGCATATCGGTCTCGAGCACGGCCCAGCCGACGAGGTGTCCGACGACGAAGATCACCAGGTAGGGCGGCAGGTCGTCGGCCCGGTGGTGATGCAGCTCCATCCCGCAGGATTCGCAAGCCTCCCGCACCTTGAGGAAGCGGTGGAAGAGGCGCCCCTCGCCGCAATGCGGGCAGCGGTTGCGAAAGCCGCGCCACATCGCGAGCGCCCAGGACGGTTGCTCCGGCGCCTGCGCCACCGCGGGCGGGCGGGCCCCGCCCACGGGCTCGGCGGCGGGTCCGGCATGGATCTCGATCATGCGCGTCTCCCGCGGCGCTTGGTCAGGCTCTCGCGGCGCTCGGGCGCCGGCCGGCCCTTGCGCGGCCCGCCGCGGGCCGGCGCGGGGGCTGCGGTACGGTCGCCGCCGGCGATCGCGAAGCGCAGGGCCCCGGCCACCGGCGCGGCCTCCATCAGCTGCACCTCGACCTTGTCGCCAAGGCGGAAGGTCTGGCGCGTGCGCTCGCCGACGAGGGCGTGGCGGCCCTCCTCGTGGCGGAAATACTCGGCGCCGAGCGTCGAGATCGGCACGAAGCCGTCCGCCCCGGTCTCGTCGAGCTTGATGAACAGCCCCGAGCGGGTGACGCCCGAGACCTGGCCCGCGAAGGTCGCGCCGACCCGGTCGGCGAGGTGGTGGGCGATCAGGCGGTCGATCGTCTCGCGCTCCGCCGCCATGGCGCGGCGCTCGGCGGCCGAGATCTGCTGGCCGATCTCGGCGAGCGCACCGCCCTCCATGCCCGACGGCAGGCCGTCGTCGCCGAGCCGCAGGGCCCGGATCAGGGCGCGGTGGACGACGAGATCGGCGTAGCGCCGGATCGGCGAGGTGAAGTGGGCGTAGCGGCGGAGCGCCAGGCCGAAATGGCCGGCATTCTCGGCGGCGTAGACCGCCTGGGCCTGGGAGCGCAGCACCACCTCGTTGAGGAAGAGCTGGTGCTCGCTGCCCTCGACCATGCCGAGGATGCGGTTGAACAGGGCCGGGCGGAGGTTCGCCTCCTTGGGAAGCTTCAGGCCGATCGAGGCCATCACCTCGCCGAGCGCCCGCATCTTCTCGAGCGAGGGCTCCTCGTGGACGCGGTAGATCAGGGCCTGGCGCGCGGCTTCCAGGACCTCGGCCGCCGCGACGTTGGCCTGGATCATGAACTCCTCGATCAGCCGGTGGGCGGAGAGGCGCTCCGGCACGATCACCCGGTCGACCCCGCCCTCGGCGTTGAGGATCACCTTGCGCTCGGGCAGGTCGAGCGCCAGGGGGCCGCGGGCGTCGCGGGCGACGGCCAGCGCGTCGTAGGCGGCCCAGAGCGGGCGCAGCACCCCGTCGAGGATCGGGCCCGTCACCTCGTCGGGCCGGCCGTCGATCGCGGCCTGCGCCTGCGCGTAGGCGAGCTTGGCGCGCGAGCGCATCATGACCCGGTGGACGCTGTGGCGAAGTTTTCGCCCCTCCGCCGTGATGATCATCCGCACGGCGAGCGCCGGCCGGTCCTGGCCGGGCCGCAGGGAACAGAGGTCGTTCGAGATCCGCTCGGGCAGCATCGGCACCACCCGGTCGGGGAAGTAGACCGAGTTGCCGCGGATCAGCGCCTCGCGGTCGAGGGCGGAGCCGGGCCGGACATAGGCCGCGACGTCCGCGATGGCGACGGTGATCACGAACCCGCCCGGATTGGCCGGATCGGGATCGGGCAGGGCCATCACGGCGTCGTCGTGGTCCTTGGCATCCGGCGGGTCGATGGTGACCAGCGGCAGCTCGCGCCAGTCCTCGCGGCCCTCCAGGCCGACCTCGCGGGTGGCGTCCGCCTCCGCCAGCACCTCGCGCGGGAAGACGTGCGGGATGCCGTGGGCATGGATCGCGATCAGGCTGACCGCCTTCTCGGAGCCGAGGCTGCCGAGGCGCTCCTTGACGCGCCCCTGCGTCAGCCCGAAGCGGTCCTCGCGGCCGAGCGCCACGGTGACGAGGTCGCCGTCCAGCGCGTCGCCCTCCCCGCCCGGCGGCACCGCGATCTCGCGCCCTTGCGCCTTCTTGTCCACGGGCACGATGCGCCCGCCGCCCGTGGGGAGCGCCCGGAACACGCCGAGCGTCTCGGCCTTGTTGCGGCCGATCACCTTGATGACCCGGCCGAGGTAGCGCCCGGGCGTGTCGCCGTCGGGCTCGACCTTGACGAGCACCCGGTCGCCGGTGCCCGGCGCCGGCCCGTCGGCCCGGCGCCCGCGCGGCGTCAGCACGGTGATAACGGGGGCGGGTCCGGCCTCCGGGTCCCACTGCGCGGGCCGCGCCAGCAATTCGCCGTCGCGGTCGCGCCGGCTGTCGATGTCGGCGACCACGACCGGGGGCAGGCGGCCGGCCTTGCGCAGGCCGGCGCGGTCCTTCTCGATCGCGCCCTCCTCCTGCATCTCCTTGAGCAGGCGCTTCAGCTCGATCTTGTCGGAGCCCTTGATCCCGAAGGCGTGCGCGATCTCGCGCTTGCCGACCTTCTGGGGCGAATCCTCGATGAAGGCGAGCACCGCCTCGCGGGTGGGCAGCGGCGCGTGCGCGGGCTTGCTCTTCGGGGAAGGGCCCGCCTGGGGATGGTCCCCGGGGTGAAGTCTCTTGGCCAACAACTCGATCCAGGCGGCGTGACGCGCTCAAGGCCCGGCGGGCGAGCCGCGGCCGCTCCTGCGAAATATGGGCCGAGTGCGGCCACGGGGCAACGGTCGGCTCCCGCGGGCGGGGCGTGATCCCGGAGCAGGATCGCCGCAGGTCGGTCGTCACAGCATTCCGGCGTACCAGACAAGCAGACAGGCAGTCGAATCGGTTACTCCTGCAAAACATCGTTAATCATTCGCTTCAAAACGGTCGACAATCGAAAACAGATTTTCGCGCCAGTTGCCTTGACCATAATGTCAGCAAGTCTCCAGATGATGTCGCCCGAATCGGGCATCGATCACATCAAGACATCAGATCCCGAGACTGCGATGACCAACAGATTCGCCGGGCGCGCATCCGCGTCCACCGCCCTCAGCCGTCGCCGGCTGTTCCAGTCGGGCGCCTTGGCGGCCGGCGCCGCCCTCGGCAGCCGGATCCCCGGCGCCGCCGCCCTGGAGGGCCCGGCGCCGCGGGGGCTCGACGCCCTGGCGCGCGACCTGAAGGGCCGCCTGATCCGCCCGAACGAGCCGGGCTTCCGGGTCGCGGCGTGGCCGAACAACGGCCGCTGGGCCGACGTGCTGCCGCTGGCGGTGGCGATGTGCGTCGACGACCGGGACGTGCGCGCCTGCCTGGCCTGGGCGCGCCAGGAGCGCCAGACCTTCGCGGTGCGCTGCGGCGGCCACAACTACGCGGGCTTCTCGACGACGAGCGGCCTGCTCATCGACGTGAAGCCGATGAGCGCGATCACCTTCGACCCGAAGACCGGGCTGGTGACGGTCGGGGCCGGGGCCAGCAACCAGGACATGGCCGACGCGTTCCGGGCCACCGGCCTGGCGATCCCCTCGGGCCGCTGCCCGACGGTGGGCATCAGCGGGCTCACCCTCGGCGGCGGCTGGGGGTTCTCGGCGACGCGCAACGGCCTGACCTGCGACGCCCTGCGGGCGACCGACGCGGTGACGGCGGACGGCGTCCTGCGGCGCGCCAGCGCCCGCGACGACGCCGCGCTGTTCTGGGCCGCCCGCGGCGGCGGCGGCGGCAACTTCGCGGTCCACACCGCCTTCACCTTCGAGCCGCACCCGGTCTACGACGTCACGGTGTTCAACATCGTCTGGCCGGCCCGCCATCAGGTCGAGCTGATGCTGGACCTGCAGGACATCCAGCTCAGGAATCCGGGGCTGATCTCGACCCGCAGCAAGCTCGCGCCGGCCGCCGCCGGCCCGGTCAGCCGCGGCGGCCTGCGGGTGCAGACCCTCGGCCAGTTCTTCGGCTCGCCCGACCAGCTGCGGGCCGTGCTCGACCGCCCCCTCTCGCGCTCCCGCCCGATCGTCGCCGAGATCAACGCGATGAACTACTGGAGCGCCCGCGACTACCTCGTCACCGACGACCCGGGCGGCCTCTACGACATGCGCTCGAGCTACGTGGCCGGCGGGCTCGGCGGCGAGGCGATCGAGGCGATGATCGGCTGGATGGAGAAATGGCCGGGCGGCTCCGTGCGCCAGGACAACATGGGCATCCTGTTCGCCGCCGGCGGTCAGGTGAAGGCCGTGAAGCCGACCGACACGGCTTATGTCCACCGCGATTCCGACTTCATCGTCGAGATGGAGACGTCCTGGAGCCCGCTCGACACGCCCGACACCGTCGCGCGCCAGCAGGCCTGGCTCACCGAGTACTTCGCGGCGATGCAGCGCTTCGTGAAGCCGCAATCCTACGTCAACTTCCCGAGCCGCGACCTGCCGAACTGGCTCAACGCCTATTACGGCGAGAACGTCGGCAAGCTCTGCGAGGTCAAGCGCCGCTACGACCCCGACAACGTGTTCAGGTTCCCGCAGAGCATCCCGCTCACCGCCCCGGCGTGACGGTGCGGCGACGACCAACGAAAAAGGGGCCGGATCGCTCCGGCCCCCTCGTCTCTCGTTCCAGCAGCCGGTGACGGCTTACAGCGAGTAGTAGTTCACGAACTCGATCGGGTGCGGGGTCATCTCGTAGCGCATCACCTCGGTCATCTTCAGCTCGATGAACGAGTCGATGAAGTCGTCGCTGAACACGCCGCCGGCCTTGAGGAACTCGCGGTCGGCGTCGAGGCTGGTGAGCGCCTCGCGCAAGCTGCCGCACACGGTCGGGATCTCCTTGAGCTCCGCCGGGGGCAGGTCGTAGAGGTCCTTGTCCATCGCCGGACCGGGATCGATCTTGTTGTTGATGCCATCGATGCCGGCCATCAGCATGGCGGCGAACGCCAGGTAGGGGTTCGCCATCGGATCGGGGAAGCGGACCTCGACGCGCTTGGCCTTCGGCGAGGTCGTCCACGGAATCCGGCACGAAGCCGAGCGGTTGCGGGCCGAGTAGGCCAGCAGCACCGGCGCCTCGTAGCCCGGGACCAGGCGCTTGTACGAGTTGGTCGACGGGTTGGTGAAGGCGTTGAGCGCCTTGGCGTGCTTGATGATGCCGCCGATGTACCACAGGCACTCCTGCGACAGGTCGGCGTACTTGTTGCCGGCGAAGACCGGCTTGCCGTCCTTCCAGATCGACTGGTGGACGTGCATGCCCGAGCCGTTGTCGCCGTAGACCGGCTTCGGCATGAAGGTCGCGGTCTTGCCGTAGCTCTGGGCGACGTTGTGGATGCAGTACTTGTAGATCTGCATCTGGTCACCCATCAGGGTGAGCGTGTCGAACTTCATGCCCAGCTCGTGCTGGGCCGAGGCGACCTCGTGATGGTGCTTCTCGACCTTCACGCCCATCGACTGCATGGCGGCCAGCATCTCGCCGCGCATGTCCTGGGCCGAATCCTGCGGCGGGACCGGGAAGTAGCCGCCCTTGATCTGCACGCGGTGGCCGAGGTTGCCGCCCTCGTACTCGGTCTGGCCGTTGATCGGCAGCTCAACCGAATCGAGCTTGAAGCCGGTGTTGTACGGGTCGGCGGAGAACCGCACGTCGTCGAAGACGAAGAACTCGGCCTCGGGGCCGACGAAGATGGTGTCGCCGATGCCGCTGGCCTTGACGAAGGCCTCGGCCTTCTTGGCGATGCCGCGCGGGTCGCGGCCGTAGGGCTCGCCGGTCATCGGCTCGAGCACGTCGCAGACGATCGACATGGTCGAGGCCGAGAAGAACGGATCCATGCAGGCCGTCGCCGGGTCCGGCATCAGCAGCATGTCGGACTCGTTGATCGCCTTCCAGCCGGCAATCGACGAGCCGTCGAACATCGTGCCCTCGGCGAAGATGTCCTCGTCGACCAGCGACACGTCGAAGGTGACGTGCTGCCACTTACCCCGCGGATCGGTGAAGCGGAAATCGACGTACTTGACGTCGTTTTCCTTGATTTCCTTGAGGACGTCCGTCGCGGTCTTAGACATTCTCGTTTGATCCCTTCCTAGAACGGCGTCGAGGCCGCCGTGAAGCCGCGGTCCTGGGGGTCAGGCCGCGGTTTTCGTCGTCGCAGAGAGGGGGCCGGCGGTCAGGTCGCGCCTCGATCAGATCGCGTCCTGACCGGTCTCGCCGGTGCGGATGCGGATCGCTTCCTCGATCGAGGACACGAAGATCTTGCCGTCGCCGATCCGGCCGGTCTGGGCCGACTTGCGGATCGCCTCGACGGCGCCGTCCACCAGCGTGTCGGGCAGCACGATCTCGAGCTTCACCTTGGGCAGGAAGTCGACCACGTACTCGGCGCCCCGATAGAGCTCCGTGTGGCCCTTCTGGCGGCCGAAGCCCTTGGCCTCGATCACCGTGATGCCCTGAAGGCCGACCTCCTGCAGGGCCTCCTTCACCTCGTCGAGCTTGAAGGGCTTGATGATCGCTTCGATCTTCTTCATGCCGGGCGGGCCTAGTCTGCAACGGTTCCGGCGGCCTTCCTAGCATCGTGCCGCGCCGACCGCCACGGGGGATTTCCCAGGAGCAGATCGGGAATGCTCAATCCGTAAGCAATTGCTGCGCGTTTGTTGCGCAATTCGACGTTCCCAACCCGGGTGCCGCGGCAAGGCGGGACCCCTCGGGCGTTCCTCGGAGTATGACGCGATGGCCGGAACCGAATTGCTGACAACGGACGAGATGCGCCGGGCCGACGCCGCGGCGATCGCCGCCGGGACGCCGGGCCTCGACCTGATGCGCCGGGCCGGCGCCGCAGTGGCCGAACGCGCGGAGGCGATGGCGATGGCGGGGGCGAGCGCCGGCGAGGGCCGGGTCCTGGTCCTGTGCGGGCCGGGCAACAACGGCGGCGACGGGTTCGTCGCCGCCCGCCTCCTCGCCGCGGCAGGGATCGCGGTCGAGGTCGCGCTCCTCGGGGATCGTGCGGCGCTTCGGGGCGATGCCGCCGCAGCGGCCGCCGAGTGGACCGGCCCGGTCGCGGACGCGGCCGGCGCCGAGCCGGCGGGTTTCGCGCTTGTGGTCGACGCCCTGTTCGGCGCCGGTCTCTCCCGCCCGCTCGACGGCGCGGCGGCCGCTCTGGTCGGGCGCATCAACGCCTCCGGCGTGCCGGTGCTGGCGGTCGACGTGCCCTCGGGCCTCGACGGCGATACCGGCGCTCCCCTCGGGCCGGTCGTGACCGCGACCGAGACGGTGACCTTCGCGCGGCCGAAGCCCGGCCACCGGCTGCTGCCGGGCCGGCGCCTGTGCGGACCGGTGACGGTGGCGGAGATCGGCATCCCCGACGCGGTCGTGACGGGGATCGGGGCGCAGGCCCACGACAACGGGCCGGACCTGTGGGGCGCCGCCTTTCCGCGCCTGAGCGCCGAGAGCCACAAGTACACCCGCGGCCACGCCGTCGTGCTGTCGGGCCCGGCCCACCGCACCGGCGCGGCGCGTCTCGCCGCCCGGGGCGCCCTGCGGATCGGCGCCGGCCTCGTCACGCTCCTGTCCCCGACCCCGGCGCTCGCCGAGAACGCCGCCCAGATCACCGCGATCATGCTGCGCCCCTGCGACGGCGCCGACGACCTCGACGACACCCTCACCGACGAGCGCCTCAACGCCATCGTCGCCGGACCCGGCCTCGGCAACGGCGCGCCGACCCGCGATCTCGTGCGGGTGGCCTGCGAGGCCGGCCGCGGCCTCGTCCTCGACGCCGATGCCCTGACGAGCTTCTCGGGCCGGGCCGACGAACTCGTCGAGATGATCGCGGCGGGCGGGTCCCAGGCGGTCGCGACGCCGCATGACGGCGAGTTCGCGCGCCTGTTCAAGGGCGTGGCGGCGGTGCCGGCGGAGGGCTCGCGCCTCGCCCGGGCCCGCGCCGCGGCGGCCTTCCTCGACGCCGTCGTGGTGCTGAAGGGCGCCGACACGGTGATCGCCGCCCCCGACGGGCGCGCCGCCATCAACGCCAACGGCACGCCCTGGCTCGGCACCGCCGGCAGCGGCGACGTGCTGTGCGGGTTCGTCGGCGGGTTGCTGGCGCAGGGCATGCCGGCCTTCGAGGCCGCGGCGGCCGCAGTCTGGCTCCACGCCGAGGCCGGCCACCGGTACGGGCCGGGCCTGATCTCGGAGGATTTGCCGGAGCAGATGCCGGCGGTGCTGCGGGCGTTCCTGGAGCGGCTCGGCGCAGCGTGAGATGGCGGGGCGCGGGCGCGGCCTCGCGCCCCTGCGGTCCGCGGGACCGATCGGAGGACGACGGCGAAACGCCGGGTCGGGACCGGCCTTTCACGCCGCCGCCGCGACCACCCGGTTGCGGCCGGTCTGCTTGGCCTCGTAGAGCGCGAGGTCGGCGCGCTTGAGCAGCGCGCCCGGCTCGCCGTCGCCGGCCTGGCGGGCGGCGACGCCGATCGAGACCGTGACGTCGATCGAGCAGGTGCCGCGCTGGACCACGAACGGCGCCGCCTCGATCCGCTCGCGGATCCGCTCGGCGACCTGGCGGGCGGCCTCGAGCGCGGTATCGGGCACCACCACCACGATCTCCTCGCCGCCGAACCGCGCCACCACGTCGATGCCGCGGGTCTGGGAGCGGATGCGGGTGGCGAATTCCTTCAAGACCTCGTCGCCGGCATCGTGCCCGAAGCGGTCGTTGATCGACTTGAAGCGGTCGATGTCGAGGATCAGCAGCGCGACCGGCCGGTCGCGCAGGGACGGCTCGGAAAAGAGGCCGGCGAGGTAGCTGTCGAGGTAGCGCCGGTTGTGAAGGCCGGTGAGCCCGTCGGTGACGGCGAGGTCCATCGAGGCCTGGACCGATTCGCGCAGCGAGTGCGAGAAGCGCTTCCGCTTTACCTGGGTGCGGACCCGGGCGACGAGCTCGTTGCGGTCGATCGGGCGGACCAGGTAGTCGTGCACGCCGAGGTCGAGGCCGCGCATGATGCGGGCGCGGTCGCCGGCATCGGCCAGCATCACCACCGGCACGGTGCGGGTGCGGTCGAGGGAGCGCAGCTGGCTGCACAGGCGCAGGCCGTCATGGTCCTGCAGGTCGAGGCTGACCAGCACCACGTCGTACTCGCCGGCCTTGACCCGCTCCAGCGCCTCCTGGGGCGTCGCCACGGTCTCGACGCAGTGGTACTGGCCCAAGGCCGCGGAGAGGCGGTCGGCGGCGGAGCGGCGGTCCTCGACGATGAGCACGTTGGCGTTGTGCCCGGTCTCGGCGGCGGCCGCCGCCAGGGGATCGCCGACCCGCGAGGCCATGGCGCGGCTGCGCAACTCGTCGGTCACCGCCTTGAGGCGCACCAGGCTGCGCACCCGGGCCATCAGGGCGGTGTCGTCGATGGGTTTGGTCAGGAAATCGTCGGCGCCGGCATCGAGCCCGCGCAGGCGGTCGCTCGGCTGGTCGAGGGCGGTGACCATCACCACCGGCAGGTGGGCGGTGGTCGGCGTCGCCTTGATCCGGCGGCAGACCTCGAACCCGTCCATCCCCGGCATCATCACGTCGAGCAGCACGATGTCGCACAGGCCCTTCTCGCAGATCGCGAGGGCGTCGGGCCCGTTCATCGCCGAGACGACATCGAAATATTCGAGCGTCAGCTTCGTCTCGAGCAGCTTGATGTTCGGAAAGAGGTCGTCGACGATGAGAACACGTGCCGACATGGAAGGACAGGCCTCTCTCAGCTTCTGCTCAGCTCTGGCGCTCGTCGCCAACGTAGGTCCGCACCGTCGCGAGGAACTTCGCGACCGAGATCGGTTTCGACAGATACGCTTCGCAGCCACCCTCGCGGATGCGCTCCTCGTCGCCCTTCATGGCGAAGGCCGTGATGGCGATCACCGGAATGCCCTTGAGGTCGTCGTCCTCCTTGAGCCATTTAGTGACTTCGAGGCCCGACACTTCGGGGAGTTGGATGTCCATCAGGATCAGGTCAGGCCGATGCCGGCGCGCCAGCTCGATCGCCTCGATCCCATTGGCCGTCTTGAGGGTCGCGTAGCCGTGAGCCTCCAACAGGTCGTTGAAGAGCTTCATGTTCAGCTCGTTGTCCTCGACGATGAGCACCGTCTTCGTCATGGCTCACTGTCTCCGGCGCTCCAGCGGGCCGCGTCACACCCCGGCTGCGACCGGAACCGCAACACTGTTAAGCGACACATGTTGATGAAACGCAAATTCGATGGATTTGCCAGGGGGACGAGTCCCCGTGGCGGAGTGCTGAGCGAATCCGCCGCGGAGGCGCTGGGAGCCCGTGTCTTCGACTACGTCACGGGGGATCCGGGCCGGCTGCTGCGCTTCATGGAGAGCTCCGGCCTGTCGCCCGATGCCCTGCGGCAGGCGGCCGGCACGCCCGAGCTCGCGGCCGGCCTCCTCGACCACGTCGTGGCGGACGAGGAGCTGCTGCTCGCCTGCGCGGGCGCCCTCGAAGTCGCGCCCGAGCAGATCACCCAGGCCTGGCGCCGCCTCGGCCCGCCGGACGCGGGCGAGTTCGGGGCGTGAGCGGCGCGCCGCTCTGCCGCGATTGCGGCGAGACGGTTCCGCCCGGCACCCCGCGCTGCCGGGCCTGCGGCTCGCCGCGCCTGCTCGCCCATCCGGAGCGCGACGCGCTGTCGATCGCCCACGTCGATTGCGACGCCTTCTACGCCGCGGTCGAGAAGCGGGACGATCCCGCCCTGCGGGATCGGCCGCTGATCATCGGCGGGGGCCGGCGCGGCGTGGTGGCGACCGCCTGCTATATCGCCCGCATCCGCGGGGTGCATTCGGCGATGCCGATGTACCGTGCCCTCGAGGCCTGCCCGGACGCGGTGGTGCTGCGGCCCGACATGGAGAAGTATGCCCGGGTCGGCCGGGAGGTCCGGGCGATGATGCAGGACCTCACGCCGCTGGTCGAGCCGGTCTCGATCGACGAGGCCTTCCTCGATCTGTCGGGCACCGACCGGCTGCACGGGGCGCCGCCCGCCGTCACGCTGGCGCGCTTCGCCCGCCGGGTCGAGGACGAGGTCGGCATCACGGTCTCGGTCGGGCTCGCGCCCAACAAGTTTCTCGCCAAGATCGCCTCGGACTTCGAGAAGCCCCGCGGCTTCTCGATCATCGGTCGCGCCGAGGCCGCCGCCTTCCTGGCGGGAAAGCCGGTGCGGATCCTCCCGGGCATCGGCCAGGCGGCGGCCGAGCGCCTCGCCGCGCTCGGCATCCGCCAGGTCGGCGACATCGCCCGGGTCGCGCCGGAGCGGCTGCATGCGGGGCTGGGGCGCGACGCCTCCCGGCTGCTGGCGCTCGCCCGCGGCGAGGATCCGCGCCGGGTGCAGCCCGTGCGGGAGACGAAGAGCATCTCGGGCGAGACCACCTTCGCGGAGGACCTGCGCGGCTTCTCGGAGCTGCGCCCGATCCTGTGGCAGCTCTGCGAGAAGGTGGCGCGGCGCCTGAAGCGGGCGGAATTCGCCGCCGGCAGCGTCACGCTGAAGCTGAAGGACCGGGATTTCCGGCTGCGCACCCGCACCCGCTCGGGCCTCGCCCCGACGCAGGTCGCCGAGCGGCTATTCCGCCCGGCCGAGGCGCTCCTGCGCGAGGCCTGCGACGGCACCGCCTACCGGCTGATCGGGATCGGGGCCGGCGACCTGTGCGGGGCGGCGCATGCCGACCGGGGCGACCTCGCCGACGTGTCGGCCCTGCGCGACGCCAGCCGGGCCGCCGCCATCGACGCCCTGCGGGACCGCTTCGGCGCCGCGGCGGTGCAGCGCGGCCTCGGCTTCACGCCGCAGGAAGCCGAGCGGCCGGCCCGGGCCAAGCCGGACCGGACCGGGCGGGAGCCCTAGGGTCGGACCACGGCCAAGGCCCGCACGATCAGGGCTTGCAGTCCTTGCTCTCGGGCAGGAGGTCGATGCGCGACAGCTCGCCCTTGAGGGAGAACTCGCCGTAATCGAGCCGCAGGGCGGCGCTGACGCCGTTCTCGTAGAGGTCGAAGGCGAGCACGTAGACCGGGGTGCGCTCGCCCTCGCCGGGCGAGAAGTAGCTCAGGGTCACCGGCCAGTGCGGCATCGTCGCCATCGCGCCGTCGCGCAACGCCGCCTCGACCGGGACGGGCTTGGGCGCCGGGGCGTCGGGCCTGGTCTCGGGCTTGACCTCCGTCTTGGTCTTGTCCGAGCCGCGCTGCGCCCCGATCACCGCCAGGGTGTCGTAGACCTTGCGGCCGTCGTCGGACCCGTCGAACACCTTGATGGCGACCGTGGACTGCCCCGCACGCGCGGCCTCGATCAGCCGCCTCATGTGGGCGGCGGGAAACAGCACCTCCCCGGGCACGCTCATCTCGCCGCGCTTGGGCTGCTTGAGGCTGACCGAGAGGCCCTTGTCGCCCCGCTCGGCATTGCCGTCCACCGGGGCGGTCGTCTTGCCGTTGAGGTCGGACTGGGTGCGGAAGCGGAAGCTGCGCCCGTCGCCGCTCTCGAAGGTGGTGTTGCGCAGGTCGGAGGTGCGGCTGCCGCTCTCCGAGCTCTCCAGCACGGTGACCTGGCGGTACTGCAGGGCGAAGCCCTTGCAGGCGTCGCCGGTGAAATCGAACACGATCCGGCCGCGGGCGCTTTCGACCGCGCGGGTGCCGGAGCTGCCGGACAGCGACAGGTCGTAGACGGCGCGATGGGGCGCGAGATGCACGCTCTCCGCCGCGAGAACGGGCGACGAGAGCGCGAGCACGACGCACGCGAGGAGTGTCCGCATGAAATCTCCCGGACGGGCCGCCGGTGATGGCGTTGGCCCTATTGTCCGGGTCAAGATAGGTCCCGCCCCGCCACCCGGCAACGTGCCCGCCCGGCCGGTGGCGGCGCGGGCCGTGGCAGCGCGGCCACGCTTGTCCGAGACCGCACCGGAAACGCGCACAGGTCGCGGCGCGCGGCGGCGGTTCAACCCAGGCGCATCGCCCCCTGCGCCGGCGACCGGGCGCTGAGAAGTCCAATTAAAGATCTGATATATAATGTTTTTTTTCGATATGTTGCGCGGCGGCGCGACGATGGGCCGGCCGCGCGGTGCGACCGTCGCACCCGGTTTTGCCGGGGGGCGCGGGCTCGGGGAAAAACCGGCGCGGCCGCGGGCCGGACTCTTGCGCGGATGTTAGGGCGTCCTGTAGGTTCACCCCGTCGCCAGCGCCCATGGCGTGGCGGCGATCACCAGCAGGATCGGATGGACTGAACGCGCGGTCGAACGGCGGGCCGCTCGCGGCTGCGCGCCGATTCCATGGGTGATGTCGGGGGAGTGGAGGCGGCGATGATGGATGCGGGTCCGGGCTGGACGAATGAACGCGTCGAGCTTCTCAAGCGGCTCTGGAGCGACGGCCACAGCGCCAGCCAGATCGCCGCCGAGATCGGCGGAGTCTCCCGCAATGCGGTCATCGGCAAGGTCCACCGCCTCGGTCTCGCCGGGCGGGTGACGAAACCCAATGGGGCTCAGGCGGCGTCCGGCCGCCGTCCGCGCGCCGAGGCCGAGTCCCCAGGCGCCTCCGTCGCGCCGACCGTCCTCGCCCCCGCGCCGCCGGCCCTCGCGCTGATCCAGCCGACATCGGTGCCGTCCGCCGTCGCGCTGCCGGAGAGTTCCCGCGTCACCATCATGGAGCTGCGCGACTTCATGTGCCGCTGGCCGATGGGCGACCCCTCGACCCCGGATTTCCGTTTCTGCGGCGACCGGGCGATCACCGGCCTGCCCTACTGCACCCACCACAGCCGCATCGCCTACCAGCCCGCCGCCGAGCGCAAGCGCGACCGCAAGGTCGTCGGCTTCCGGTAGTCGCGTCCCGGGCCGGCAAGACCCGGCCCTTTCGATCGTGTCGAGAATATCGCTCGAATCCTAACGAATCCTGTCCGGGCGGCGCACCGCCTTCGCGGATGGGGTGGCCGCGCGCTATACCGACCGGCGCGGCCGCCGGAACCGAGGGCCGAGATCGGACGGGCCGGGCGATGCAGGAGACCGTCGTCCCTGAGGGACCAGGGGTGAGCGAGAAGAAGCGCCGGGCCACGGCCGCGGAGATCCGCGAACGGGCCTTCCTCGACGTGATCGACTGGCTCGACTACCGCGTCGCGGTCTGCCGCGACGGGCTCGAGCGCTACAGCGCCTCCCACGGCGCCGACAGCCGGGCCGCCGCGGCCGAGCGCGCCGCCGCCTTCGAGGCCGAGCTGATCCTGCGCGAGATCCGCAAGCTCGCCGAGGTGCCGCCGCGGTCCAGGACCTTCCGGGAGGCGGCCGAGGCGCGCCGCCGCTACGTCGCCGCGCAGGCCTCCCGTACCGGCGAGCCGGAGCGGGAGGCCTGATCGTTCGGGGGCCGGACCCGCCGCGCGCCCGTCACTGCAATTCCAGCACCACGCTGCGGAACCCTTGCGGCTTACGCGCCGGGCAGATGTCGGTGTCGTCGGCCAGAAGCTGCACCTTGGTGCCGTCCGCTGCCACCACGAGGCCTTCGGGCTGGAAGTCGGGGATCGCCGCCAACGCCTCGGCGGCGCCGGGAACCCGGGCCGGGGCCTCGCCGGCACGCCCCGACCAGCGGTAGAGGTCGAAGGCGCCGCCGCGGCCGCCCGCCACGATGAAGTAGGCCTTGATCCCGCCCGCATAGGCGATGTCGCGGATGCCGCGGCCCTTGAGGTCGAGGGCGATCGGCTTGCCGAGCTTCGGGGCCGCCCCCTCCCCCAGCATCGCGGCCGGGTTCTCGACCGGCACCACCAGGGCGTCGTTGTCGGCGTTGAGCGGGTTGCCGAGGCCGACGAACAGGCCGCGCCCGTCCGGAGCCGTGCTCAGGCCCTCGATCGCGAGGCCCCGCCGCTGCGGGCTGAGGTTCGGCTTCGCCGCGAGATCGACGGCGATGCGGTCGGCGAGCGCCGGATCGAGGTCGGCGATCGCCTTGGCGAGCCCCCGGAACGCCTTGCCCTTCGGCGCCACCGTGGGCGCGGCGGCGTCGCCGCCGACCGACAGGGCGAGGACCTGGCGGGTCGCCTCGCGGGTCCGGCCTTCGGCGTCGCGGCCGTGCGAGCCGATCGCCACGAGGTCGCTGCCGAGCCAGGTCAGCGCCTCGAGGTCGGCCTGGCCCGGCTCCTCGCGGGCATCGGTCGCCAGGGCCGCATCGAGGTCGCCGCCCTTCAGGGCGAGCGGCGGACCGGACTCGTTCGCCCGGTAGAGGCGCAAGCTGTTGTCCGCGTCGCTCACCACCAGGACGCGGTCGCCGAAGCTGCCGGCCGGGTATGGGACGGCGCCGGAGGCCTGGCAGGTCCCCCAATGCATCAGAACCGGCCCCGCCTTCACCTCGGCGCGCGCGGCGGAGGCCGCGAGACAGAGGGCGAGCCCGGCAACGAGGGTGTCCCGACGCGTCGTGCGCAGGCCCGTCATGGCGTTCCTCCCTGGTAGTGCGGTCCGGCTGGGCGGGACCGTCCTGGTTGACGTCCGGATGCGCGACGGCCTTCGAGCGGGCCCCGGCGCCTCCCCTCACCCCTCCCGGCCCGGCTCGTCCCTGCGCCGGGCCGCCTCGCTCCGGCGCCGATCGCGCCGCAGCACCCACAATTGCCAGAAGCCGAAGCCGAGCACGGCCCCGAAGACGAGCCCGAAATCGAGCAGCGCGAACAGCGTCTCGTTCACGACGGCGCCGCGCCGCCGAAGCGCTCCCGCTCGCGCAGCACCTCGATGAGGTCGAGGACGCGCACGACCCGCGCGGCGAGGTTCCACCAGGCCGGACGCGCTCCGGCGAGCGGAGGCAGGACGACCGGGGAGACGGCGACCGGGGGGACGGAGGCGGGCCTGGGCATCGCCGTCACCGCCTCGACCAGGAAGGCGGCCTCCGGCAGGACCGGCCGGTCGGCACGGCGCAGCGAGCCCGTCAGCGCCGCACGGGCGAGGAGCTGCGCCTTGCGGGATCCCGGAACCCGGGCCCGGCGGCTGACCGGATCGAGGCCGCCGCGGGCGAGGTCGCGACCGATCTCGGCGTAGATCAGGCCGGCGGCCCGCACCGCCGGCCGGCAGGCGGCGGGAAGCTGCGCGATGCCGGAATCGGCCCGCGCGTACAGCAGGTCGGCCGCGGCGAGCAGGCGCGCGACCACGGCGGCGAGCGCGGGGCTCTGCTCCGGCCGGGCCAGGAACGCGTCGGGGTCGATTCCGGCGTCGCGCAGCCAGGATTCCGGCAGGTAGAGGCGCCCGGCGCGAGCATCCTCGCCGACGTCGCGGGCGACGTTGGTGAGCTGCATGGCGATGCCGAGGTCGCAGGCCCGGGCCAGCGCCTCGCCCGAGCGCTCGCCCATCACCAGCGTCATCATCGCGCCGACCGAGCCGGCGACCCGGGCCGCGTAGGCGACGAGGGAGGAGAGATCCGGGTGACGGCGCCCGGCGGCGTCCCAGGCCAGGCCCTCGAGGAGCGCGGCGGGCAGGGCCTGGGGGATCGCATGGCGGGCGACGATCTCGGCGAGCGCCCGGTCGGCGGGCGCGTCGGCGGGCCGGCCGGCATAGACCGCAGCCAGGCGCGCCCGCAGGCGGGGCACCGCGTCGGCCTGGGCGCCCGCCCCGTCGACGGCATCGTCCGAGAGGCGGCAGAAGGCGTAGAGCCCGTAGGCGTCGCGGCGCACCGCCCGGGGCAGCAGCCACGAGGCGGCGTAGAAGCTGCGCGACCCCGCCCGGATCGCCGCCCGGCAGGCGGCGTGGTCGGCGGGGCGGGCGGTACACCCTCCGAGAGGTGCATCAGGCGAAGACGGCAGCATCCGGCACCACGCGATCGAGGATCTTCGACGAGGACAGAACGCCCGGAAGCCCGGCCCCCGGATGGGTGCCGGCGCCGACGAGGTAGAGGTGGCGCACCGCGCCGCAGCGGTTGTGCGGGCGGAAATACGCGCTCTGGGTCAGGATCGGCTCGAGCCCGAAGCCGGAGCCGCGGAAGGCCAGGAAATCGTCGGAGAAATCCTGCGGCGTCGTCACCCGGGAGGTCGCGAGCGCGTCCGACAGGCCCGGCAGCACCGTCGCCTCCAGGCGCGCGGCGATGCGCTGCCGGTACGGCTCGGCGAGCGCCGCCCAATCCTGGCCGCCGGCGAGGTTCGGCACCGGGGCGAGCACGTAGAAGGCATCGTGGCCCGGCGGCGCCACGCTCGGGTCGGTCGCGGTCGGGCGGTGGAGGTAGAGGCTCATGTCCTCGGCCAGCACCTTCCGGGAGAAGATGTCGTCGAGAAGCCCGCGATAGCGCGGCCCGAGCACGATCGTGTGGTGCGGCAGCTCCGGGTAGGTACGCCGCGTCCCGAAATACCAGACGAACAGCCCCATCGAGGAATGCGCCCGGGCGAGACGCCTGGATCCCCGCCCCCGGACCTCCGGCGGCAGCAGGTGCAGCGCCGTGGCGACGGAATCGGCGTTCGACACCACGATGTCGGCCCGGATCGCCGTGCCGTCGGCGAGCGCCACGCCGCGCGCCGTGCCGTCCTCGACCAGGATGCGCGCGACCTCCGATCCGCACCGCACCTCGCCGCCCTGGCCCTCGATCAGCCGGACGAGGCCGCGCACCAGGGCGCCGGTGCCGCCGAGCGCCGAATGCACGCCCCAGCGCCGCTCCAGCGACGCGATCAGGCAGTAGAGCGCGCTCGCCCGGAACGGCGATCCGCCGATCAGGAGAGGGTGGAAGCTGAAGGCGGTACGCAGGCGCTCGTCGCGGAAGACCGAGGAGACGAGGGAATAGACGCTGCGGTGCCCGCCGAGGCGCAGGAGGTCGGGGGCGATGCGCAGCATGTCGGTGACGCGGCCGAACGGCACCGCCCCGAGCTGCTCGAAGCCGACCCGGCACAACTCGTCGGAGAGCCTCATGAATCGGTCGTAGGCGGGCGCCTCGCCGGGGCTCAGCCGCTCGACCTCGTCGCGCATCGCCGCCGGATCGCCGGACATCGCGAAGGTGGCGCCGTCGTCGAAGCGGATGCAGTAGAACGGCCGCATCGGCACCAGGGTGACGTCGTCGGAAAGCCGCCGGCCGCACAGGGCCCACAAGTCCTCGAACAGGAACGGCGCGGTGACGATGGTCGGCCCGGCATCGAACGTGAAGCCGTCCTGCCGGTGGACCCGCGCCCGTCCGCCCGGCTGGTCGAGCCGCTCGAGCACGCTGACCCGGTAGCCCCGCGCGCCGAGCCTCACCGCCGCCGCGAGCCCGCCGAAGCCGCTGCCGATCACCACCGCACGAGGCCGGCGCCGGGCGGACGTGACCCGCGGCGGCGCATCGTCGAGTGTCAACATAGGTTGACACTATTGTCCCGGTCGGGGCGGGTGGCAAGGGGGAAACGAGGGCCGCCGCACGATCGAACGGCGAGCGTCAGGCGCGCGCCGCGTCCGCCCGGATCAGCTCCGCCACCACCTCCGGCTTCTCCTCGTGGGCGAGATGCCCGAGGCCGCGCAGCCACTCCACCCGGGCGCGGCCGCCGAGGCGGTCGGCGAGGGCGATGGAGACGTCGGGCGCGATGGTGCGGTCCTGGCTGCCGACGATCAGCAGGAGCGGGACCGCGAGGCGGGGCAGGTCGCGGTCGAGGGACACGAGGTCCCAGTTCGCCATCATGCCGAGTGCCCCGGCGACGTGGCCGGGGGTCTGGAACAGGCGGCGGTAGAGGTCGAGGCCGGCGCGGTCGAGGGTCGAGCCGGTGCCGTGGATCAGCCGCTCCACCGCGGCGCGGTCGGCCGACCAGGCGAAGACGCGCGGCGTGACCGGGTTGAGGAACAGCGCCCGCGCCATCGCCGGGAACAGGAAGCCGGCCATGCCCGGAAACGGCTTGAGCGCGGCGTTGAGCCCGACGAGAAGGCGGGGGGCGAGCACCCCGTCGAGGCAGAGGCGAGCCAGGATCGCGGCTCCCGCGGAATGACCGACGACGATCTGCGGGGCGGCGTCGAGGGTGCGCAGCAGAGCGGCGAGCGCGCGGGCCATGCGCGGCAGGGAGGGGGTCGGCAGCGGATCGGTGAAGCCGTGGCCCGGCAGATCGGGGGCGATCACCCGGAAGTCGCGGGCGAGCAGGGGCAAGAGCCCGCGCCAGGAATGGGTCGCCGCGCCGGTGCCGTGCACGAGGAGCAGGACCGGGCCCGCCCCGGCCTCCTGGACGTGCCAGGTCAGGCCGCCGGCGGCAACGAAACGGCTCGTCTCCCGGTTCGGCCAGTCGCGGCCCTGGCGGGCGAAATCGGGCCTGTCGTCGGACGCCCTCGCGCTCGTCATCGGGCTCATGCCGCCGGAGCGGCCTCGCGCACGGCCCTCGCGAGGCGTGCGGCATCGGCCTGCGGCAGGGCGAGGTAGCGGGCGCGCATCGCGGCGGCGAGCGCCCGGGCGGAGTCCTGCGGCCGGGCGGCGGTATCGATGACGAGGGCCCGGGTCCCCTCGGCGGCCAGGGCCCGGGCGGCCGCGAGGGCGTCGGCACCCGCTTGCACCCGTCCGGGCCGGCCGGCGCGGTCGATGTTGGCGCGGCCGTCGGTGAGGAGCAGCACGACCGGGCTGCGACCGCCGCGGCGCTCAGTAGCGGCGAGGCGGGCGGCCGCCTCGATGCCGCAGGCGAGCGGGGTTCCACCGCCGCCCGGCAGCGCGGCGAGCGCGCGCTTGGCCCGCACCAGCGAGCGGGTGGGCACCAGCAGCAGGTCGGCGACCCGGCCCCGGAAGGCCACCAGGGCGACGCGGTCGCGGCGGACGTAGCATTCGGCGAGCAGCTGCTCGACCGCGCCCTTGGCCTCGGCCAGTCGCTCCAGGGCGGCGGAGCCGGAGGCGTCGACCGCGAAGATCGTCGTGGTCTCGCGCCGCTGCACGAGGCGGCGGATGCGCAGGTCGTCCGCCGTGATGCGCAGGCGGGCCTCGCCGTCGCCGCGGCGCAGGCGCTGCCAGGGGGCAGCCGCCCGCAGGGTTTCGATCAGGGCGAGGCGCCCGCGGCGCGGATCGCCCGGCCGGGCCCCGACCGGACGGCCGCGCGGCGCCGCCGCGACCGCCCCGGCGCGGCCGGCCCCGGCGCTGCGGATGCGCGGTCCGTCCCCGGCGAGCAGGCGGGCGAGGAGGCCGGGCGGCAGGCTGGCCGCGACCGCGGCGAGGAGGCGGTCTTCCTCGCCCTGCCGGCCCTCGTGCCGGTCGTCGTCGCCCTCGGCCTCGTCGGCGGGCAGCGCGTCCTCTCCCGTCCGCTCGTCCTGCTCCTCCTCCTGCGGCCAGGCCCGGGCGCGGGGGGCGAGCACGAGGGCGGCCGCGGCGGCGAGGTCGGCCTCGCCCACCGCCGCGCGGCCCTCCAGGGCCGCGTGCAGCCGCGCGACGCGCAGGGCGAGGAGCGGTGCGCGCAACGAGGCGATCCCGAGGCGCGTCGCGAGGGCGCAGAGGGTTTCGGACGCGTCGGGGGTGGTCTCGGGACGGACCTCGCGGGCGGCGGCGAGATCGGGGAGCGGCGGCGCTGCCCCCAGCGCAAGGATGGGCACCGCGTCGAGGTCGAGATGGAGGGCGATCCGGTCGGCGAGGCCGGCCGGCACGGCCTCGTCGTCGCCCTCCCCCTCGTCGAGGAGCACGAGGCCGAAGCGGGCCGGGCAACGGGTCGCGACGCCGTCGCGCGCGACCTCGACGGCGCCGGCATCGAGCCCCTGGGCGATCCGCGCGGCGGTGCCGGGCGCCAGCCGCTCGGCCATCGGCACCAGCACCACGCCGCCGTCGCTGCGGGCGAGCAGGCCCGCCTGCGCCACCGGGCGTCCGGTCCGCAGGGTGGCCGGCAGGTCGAGCCCGCCGAGGAGAGCGTCGTCGGCGATGCCCGCCGGCAGGCGCGTCACCGGTGCGCCGGCGGGAAGGAGGGCGCGCAGCCGGTCGAGCCAGGCCTCCCGCACCGGGCCGGGCCGGGCCCGCAGCACGACCCCGGTGCCCGCGGGATCGAGGGCGAGGAGCGCCGCCGCGCGGCAGGCCTGGAGCCAGGTCGCGTCGGGGCTGGCGCTCACCCGACGACCTCGGCGAGGGCGCGGGCGATCCGCGCCTCGGAGCCGGCCTCGTCGAGGGGGTTGCGGCGCAGGCGGTGGCCCAGGGCGCTCGGGGCGACCTCGCGCAGGTGATCGAGGGTGACGGTCGCCGCGCCGTCGAGGCTCGCCAGCGCCCGGGCGGTGCGCATCAGGGTCAGCTCGCCGCGCAACCCGTCGGTGCCGAGCGCCAGGCACAGCCGGGCCGCCGCCTCCAGGATCGTGTCCGGCACCGCGACCTCCGGCAGGTGCGCCCGCGCCGCCAGGATCTGGCCCGACAGCCGTGCTTCCTCGCCCGCCCACTCGGCCGCGAAGGCGGCGGGGTCGCGCTCGTAGGCGTCGCGCCGGCGCACGATGGCGATGCGGGTGGGAAGATCGGTCGGCGTCGTCACGGTGACGGCGAGCCCGAAGCGGTCGAGGAGCTGCGGGCGCAATTCGCCCTCCTCCGGGTTGCCGCTGCCGACGAGGACGAAGCGCGCCGGGTGGCGCAGGCTCAGGCCCTCGCGCTCGACGGTGTTGACCCCGGACGCCGCCACGTCGAGCAGCAGGTCGACGAGGTGGTCCTCGAGCAGATTGACCTCGTCGATGTAGAGGAAGCCGCGATTGGCGCGGGCGAGCAGCCCCGGCTCGAACGCCTTCTCGCCGGCCCCGAGCGCCCGGCCGATGTCGAGCGCCCCGACGACCCGGTCCTCGGTGGCGCCGAGCGGCAGGTCGACCACCGGCACCGGCACGGTCCTCACCGCGAGGCCCTGCCCCCGGCGGGCGGCGCAGGCCTGGCACATCGCCGCGGCCTCGACCGGATCGCAGGCATAGGGGCAGCCCGCCACCGCCCGCATCGGCGGCAGCAGGGCGGCGAGCGCCCGCACGGCGGTGGACTTGCCGGTGCCGCGGTCGCCGAAGACCAGCACCCCGCCGACCGCCGGATCGACCGCCGCGACGAGGAGCGCGCGGCGCATCGCCTCCTGCCCGACGATGGCCGCGAACGGATAGGCTGGGCGCGGTCCGGCCTCGGCGAGAGCGGCGGGATCCACGACGGTCGGCTTCGGGAAGCCCGGCTTGGACGCCCGCCGGGACAGGGCCGATTGGGTGGGGGCCACGGTGCGGGTCCTCGCGGATGGAGTACGGGCAGGATCGGCCGGGACGTCGCGATTGTCTAATGAAATTGACGGCTATCTTTTCTGACAGCGACACACGTTACCGATCGAGTAGCCGAGACGGTCGCGCGTAGAGAACCCTCCCCTGCAGGGGGAGGGTTCAGATGTCGCGTCTCACGCCGCCCGGGCGAGCCCGATCCGGCCCCAGATCGTTCCGAGCGCCAGGGCCAGGTGATCGATGTCGGCGTCGCTGTGCAGCGGCGAGGGCGTGATCCGCAGGCGCTCGGTGCCGCGGGCCACCGTCGGGTAGTTGATCGGCTGGACGTAGATGCCGAACTCGTCGAGCAGCGTATCGCTGATCTGCTTGCACAGTACGGGATCGCCGACCATCACCGGCACGATGTGGCTCGGATTGTCGAGGAGCGGGATGCCGATGGCCGACAGCCGCCGGCGCACCGCGGCGACGCGGTCCTGGTGGCGGGCGCGCTCCGCGCCGCTCGCCTTGAGGTGGCGGATGCTCGCCGCCGCGCCCGCCGCGATGGCCGGCGGCAGCGAGGTGGTGAAGATGAAGCCCGAGGCGAAGCTGCGCACGAAGTCGCAGAGCGCGGTCGAGGCCGCGATGTAGCCGCCCGAGACCGCGAAGGCCTTGCCGAGCGTGCCCTCGATCACCGTGAGCCGGTGCATCAGCCCCTCGCGCTCGGCGATGCCGCCGCCGCGGGGCCCGTAGAGGCCGACGGCGTGGACCTCGTCGAGATAGGTCATGGCGCCGTGCGCCTCGGCCACGTCGCAGAGTTCGGCGATCGGCGCGATGTCGCCGTCCATCGAGTAGACCGATTCGAAGGCGACGAGCTTCGGGAGCTTCGGATCGACGAGACGGAGCTTGCGGTCGAGGTCGTCGGGATCGTTGTGGCGGAAGATGTGGCGCTCGGCCCGGCTCGAGCGGATGCCCTCGATCATCGAGGCGTGGTTGCCCTCGTCGGAGAACACGACGCAGCCCGGCAGCTTCGAGGCGAGGGTGCCGAGCCCGGCCCAGTTCGAGACGTAGCCCGAGGTGAAGAGGAGGGACGCCTCCTTGCCGTGCAGATCGGCGAGCTCCTGCTCGAGGAGCACGTGGTAGTGGTTGGTGCCCGAGATGTTGCGGGTGCCGCCCGCGCCGGCGCCGCAGCGGTCGATCGCCTCGTGCATGGCGCCGGTCACCGCCGGGTGCTGGCCCATGCCGAGATAGTCGTTCGAGCACCACACGGTCACCTCGCGGGTGCCGTGGGCGCCGTGCTGGGTGGCGTAGGGGAACCGGCCGGCCTGCCGCTCCAGATCGGTGAAGACCCGGTAGCGGCCCTCGCGGTGCAGACCCTGGAGAGCGGCGGAGAAGTGCGCTTCGTAGTCCATCGGGCGTCCCCTCGTGCGGTGTTCTTGTGGTCGGTTTCTTTCGGTGGTCACGGCGCGGCGTCGGCCCCGGGGCGGCGGGCGGGCAGCCCCCAGCCCCAGAGCGCGGCGGAGGGCAAGGGCAGCATCAGGAAGCCGTGCTCCAGGATGGCGAGCGCCATCAGGGTCGCCATCATGGTGTGGCCGGAGCGCTTGAAGGCCGAGGCGCTCTCGGTGACGGCGGGGTGGAGCAGCACCAGCAGGAAGCCGGTGGCGAGGATCATCGCCACCGGAAACAGCGCGTTCATCGGCGCGCGACGGAAGAAGCTGCCGAGGTAACGAAGGTGTTCGGGCAGGAACTCGGCGTGGAGGTTGCGCACGCCGAGGAACAGGTTGAGCCGGGCGCTGAGGTTCATCCCCCACAGCACCAGGTAGGTCCAGAGCGCCATCCGGTTCGGTCCGCCCGCCGTGAGCCAGGCGATGGCGGCAAAGCCGAGGATGATCGCCGCCTCGTGCCAGAGGTTGGTCGCGGCGGCCGCGCCGAACCGGGCGAGCCCCCGGTCGGTGGGAACGCCCGGGGTGCGCCGGGGGCCGGCGACATAGCCCATGTAGAAGGCCATCTCCTGCCAACCCCAGACGATCAGGGCCGCCGTGAAGGCCGCGTAGGCCCCCGCCTCGCTCTCCTGGTTGGTGCTCCAGCCGATCACCCACAGCGCTCCGAAGAGCGCCACGGTCGTCGCGCCGAAGCTCCAGGCATGGGTGCGGCGCGGCCGGTGGTTCAGCCAGAGGATCGCCCCGGTCAAAAACCACCAGATCACGACGGCATAGAGGATCGGCGCGGCGTAGTCGGACATGCGGGCGCTACCAGGCGGGGCTGAGGCGGATCTGCGCTGGCATCGGGTTGGCCTTCGCCGGCATCACCATCAGCCGGCCGAAAGCCAGGGCCGCCCTGGCGGCGTGGCCGGCATGCTTGATCCTGCCGATCAGGCCGCCCTGCGCCTTGGCCTCCTCGATGCCGCGGGCACAGGAGAGCAGGCGTTCGAGGCCTGCCCGGAAGCCCGGGTTATCGAGATCGAGGGTAAGCGGAAAGACCTGGCGCGAGATCTCGGAGGTAATGGCAAAGACCTGGAAGTCGTACTCCTTCGGGTCGATCCCTAGTGCCTTGTGGAAGGCCGGCCGGCACTGGTCGCGCACGTACATCGTGCAGAACACGGCGAGCAGGAAGAACTTGATCCAGTAGTAGTTGATGCCGGTGAGGAGCTTGGGGTTGGCGCGCATCAGGAGCGCGAAGGCCTCGCCGTGGCGGAACTCGTCGTTGCACCACTTCTCGAACCACTTGAAGATCGGGTGGAAGCGGTTGTCCGGATTGCGCTCGAGGTGGCGGAAGATCGTGATGTAGCGGGCGTAACCGATCTTCTCCGACAGGTAGGTCGCGTAGAAGATGAATTTCGGCCGGAAATGGGTGTACTTCTTGGCCTTCGTGAGGAAGCCGAGATCGATGCCGACGCCGAAATCCTTCAGCGTGTCGTTGATGAAGCCGGCGTGGCGCGCCTCGTCACGGCTCATGAAGGCGAAGAGCTCGCGGATGTCCTTGTTTTTGGCGCGCTTGCGCATCTCGGCGTAGAGCACGCAGCCCGAGAACTCGGCGGTGATCGACGAGACGAGGAAGTCGAGGAATTCCTTGCGCAGCTCCGGGTCGAGGCCCGATAGGTCGAGGTCGAAGTCGGAATTGCGCACGAAGTGGCGCTTGTTGGGGTCCGAGCGCATCTCGGCGAGGAGCACGTCCCACTCGGCCCGCACCGGCTCGACATTCGTGCGGTCGAGCTCCTCGAAGTTGGTGGTGTAGAAGCGCGGACTCAGGAACGTGGTTTCCTGGGCCGACTTGGTGCTCTCGTTCGGGGTCTTCAGGGTCGTCGGGCTCATAGCCGCGTCCTTTCCGAGAAGCTGACTTCGTAGAGTTCGGTGAGTTCGAAATGGCCCGCGATGCGGGTCCACAGGCGCTCGATGGCGCCGGCGCGCACCACGGTGGCGGTACGGCGCACCACGATCCGGTCGCCGTAGGGCACGGAGGTGGGGGCGTCGTGCACCGTCACCTCGTCGCCCGGGGCGATCAGGAGCCCGCCGTCCAGCGTGACGTGGGCGTGCAGGCTCTCGGCCGTCTGCTCGATCTCGACCGTGCACGGCACCTCGATGCGGCGTTTGCCGCTCAGCCACTGCATCACGATGCGCCCCTCCCCTGTTCGAGCAGCCGCGCGAAAGCGACCGCGTTGTCGAGCCCGAAGGCCTCGAGGTTGATCCGCCGGCCCGATGCGACGTCGTCGAGGGTCAGCGTGCCGTTGTCCCAGCGGGTGAGCCGGAACGGCGGGTCGCGGGGCAGGCCCTCGCGCAGGCGGGCCTGGGCCATCACCCGCAGGGTCGCGCGCAGGAAGCCGTCCTCGCCGGGCTGCACCTCGGCGACGAGGCGCCCGCTCCCGGCGTTGCGCAGGGAGACGCGGCCGTCCGGCCGGTCCTCGACCGCGAGGTCGAGCACCTGGACGGCGAGCGCCGGCGGCATCTGGGTGATGCCGACGCCGCCGAAACGCCCGATCGCCACGGCGGCGAGCGAGAAGGCGACGAGGAGGCCGGCATTGCGCAGGAGCGGCCGGGGTATCGGGATGTCGTGCGCCATCGCCCTCTCCCTAGTGGCCCGCGGCAGCGAGGCGGCCGGGCAGGACGGGGCTGGCGGCGGGGGCCGGCGGGAGCGCCTGGACGGGCTGGCCGCTCGCCTCGGCCAGCGCCGTGGCGATGCGCTTGGCCACCGTCTCGGCCTCCGGCACGCAGCGCAGCATCGGCTCGGGCCGGGTCAGGCGCCAGGGCCGGGCGTGGGGCCAGAGATGCAGGTAGGCGAGCCTCACGCCGGGCTTGAGCCGAAGCGGCAGGTCGCCGCTGGCGTCGCCGAAACGATGGAACGCGGCGCCCTCGATCTCCTTCAACGGCAGGTTGACGTCCATCTGGAGCGCGATACCGATGCGCAGCATCAGCCGCCTGTCGGTCAAGGTGTAGACCGTGGTGCGGCAGGTGCCCCAGGCGAGCGCGAACAGGATCACCAGCGCCAGGGCACCGGCGAGCAGCACCGGCCAGGCCGCCGAGACCCGCCCGGAGGAATAGGCCTGGAAACCCGCGAGCCCGCCGAAATACAGCGCCACGAGATCGACGTGGAAGGCGCGGCGGGCCAGGCTGACGAGAGCCGGGCGGCCCTGCCACAGCAGGCGCTCGCCCTTGGGCAGCGGGCCGGGCAGCCCGTGGGGCAGCAGATCCGTCACAGCAGCGGCTCCTGTCACAACAGCGGTTCTTGGCGGTCGTCGGTGGCGTAGAGCGTGCCGGCGCCGTAATAGGCGATGACCCGCTCCTCCTCCCGAAGGGTGATGCTGTCGGGGTCGCGGTGCGGTGGCACGCCGGCGAACTGGCGGGCGAGGAGCGCCTCGACGATGATCTTCTTGTGCCGGCTGAAGCGCTGCACGTCCGCGAAGGTCACCGGGATCAGCACGGTGCGGTCGCGGGCGCCCTCCAGTTCCATCTCGTAGTAGCGCGGCAGCGATTCGCCGCGATCGACCCAGATCTCCGTGACGGTGCCGGCGAGCACCCGGTCGGCGCCGTAGACCGGCATGCCGCGGGGATCGGGATCGTCCGCCGAGACCGTGAACTCGTCGGCGACGCGCATCGGTACGATGCGGGTCTTGCCCTCCCAGGTCAGGTCCGGCCGCTCGGCGCGCAGCGCGTAGGCACCCGGGCCGACGCCGTCGGCGAGCCGCGAATCGTCCGTCGAGGTCGGGACGATCGGGGCGCCGGGCCAGGGCTCGAGCTTGACCGCCTTGAGCTCGCCGACCGGCCCCTCGTGCGGACGCGGCGCCAGCACGGCCGAGCCGTCGGCGAGCAGGAAGGTCTTGGGGGACGGCACGAACAGCCAGTCCCACCCTTTCAGGCCGCCATGGACCTCGGATTCGAGCGGATAGCCTTCCCGGCGATCCTCGCGGCGCAGGTAGAAGACCAGGCCGGCAAAGAAGATCCAGAACGCGTAGAGCACCACTTGCGCGACGTCGAGATAGCTCGTGAGGGCACCCTTGGGCATGACGGCCTCCTTCTAGGACAGAGCCGGACGGGCGGAGAGCGGGGGAAGAGCGGGCCGGCGCACCAGCGGACCGATCGCCACCAGGGTGGCGAACAGGAGCCCGATCTCGATGTGGTAGACGACGAGGTAGCCGGTGGAGGCCTCGGACATCGCCTCGCCGAGGCGGCCCGAGACTGCGAGCGCCGAGCCCGCGTCGCGCAGGATGCCGCTCGCGGCGATCGCCGCACCGGCCGCCGTCGCCTGGACGGCCCCCCAGGCGCCGAGGGCGAGGCCGGACTGCTCAGGGGCCGCCCCGGCCATCGAGGCGGTCAGCGTGCCGTGGGCGAAGAGCCCGCCGCCCAGCCCGATCAGCGCGACGCCGCAGGCGAAGAGCCCGCCGGAGCCGAGAGGGGCGGCGAAGACCACCGCCGAGAAGGCCGCGATGCCGACGACCGCGCCGGCCGCCGCGACCCGGAACGGATCGCCGCCGCGGTTGAGCCAGCGCGCGGCCGTCAGCAGCCCGATCCCGCCGCCGACGGCGAGTACGGCGGTGAGCGCGGTGGTCGCCGCGACCGGCAGGTGCAGGATCTGGCCGCCATAGGGCTCGAGCAGGATGTCCTGCATGCTGAACCCCGCCGTGCCGAGGCCGGTGGCGATGAGGCGGCGGCGCGCCTGCGGCTGGGTCGCGTAGGCCTCCCAGGCCTCGCCGAAGCGGCGCGCCGGCACCGACTTGCGGGAGGTGTCGCGCGGCTCCTGCTTCCACAGGGCGATGCCGTTGAGGAGGAGCGTCGCCAGCGCCGCGCCCTGGATCACCTGGATCAGGCGGATGGCCGAGAAGTCGTGCAGCGCCAGCCCGAACACCACGGCGCTCGCCATCATGCCGGCGAGCAGCATGGCGCAGAGCAGCGCCACGACCTTCGGGCGGGCATACGCGGGTGCGAGATCGGTGGCGAGAGCGAGCCCCACCGTCTGCGTGGTGTGCAAGCCCGCGCCGACGAGCACGAAGGCGAGCGCCGCCGCCACCTGCCCGATCACGATCGGACCGGTCGTGTCCCCCGACAGGATCAGGAGCGCGAACGGCATGATCGCGAAGCCGCCGAATTGCAGCAGCGTGCCGAACCACAGGTAGGGGACGCGCCGCCAGCCCAGCACCGAGCGGTGGGTGTCGGAGCGGAAGCCCACCAGGGCGCGAAACGGGGCGGCGAGCAGCGGCAGCGCCAGCATCACGGCGACGATCCAGGCCGGCACGTCGAGCTCGACGATCATCACCCGGTTGAGGGTGCCGATCAGCAAAACCGCCGCCATCCCGACCGTGACCTGGAACAGCGACAGGCGCAGGAGCCGGCCGAGCGGCAGCTCCTTCGTCGCGGCATCCGCGAAGGGCAGGTAGCGGGGCCCGAGATCGGCCAGCACCCGGGCGAGGCGGCGGGCGGCGCTCATCGGCGCACCAGCTCCAGGGCGTTGGAGAGGTAGAAGCCGAAGTTGATCCGGCGGCTGCGGGCGAGGGCGAAGCCCTGAAGACCCGGCTCGGCGGCGACGCGGCGGCGCAGCGCCCCCTCCCCGACCGGCTCGATCGCCGGCGCCCGGTCGCCGCGGGGGAAGAGCCGGCCGGCGGCGTGCATCACGGTGAGCAGCGGGGTGCGCGGCGCCACCGTGAACAGCACCGAGGTATCGGTGCGGCGGGCCAGCCGAGCGAGCGCCCGGACGATGTCGGGGGTGCGGTAATGGATCAGCGAGTCCATCGCCACGACGTGGTCGAAGCGCCCGAGCGTGTCGTCGAGCATGTCGCCGACCTGGAAATGCAGCCGGCCGGACAGCCGAAGGCCGGCATGGCGCTCGCGGGCCAGTTCCACGAGGTTCGGCGAGACGTCCACCGCCACGACCTCGGCGCCGCGCCGCGCCGCCTCGACGGCGAGCGCCCCGGTGCCGCAGCCGGCATCGAGCAGGCGCCGGCCCGAGAGGTCGGCGGGCAGCCAGGACAGGAGCTCGGCCCGCATCGCGTCGCGGCCGGCGCGCACGGTGGCGCGGATGCGGCTCACCGGCGCGTCGGAGGTCAGCCGCGCCCAGGCCTCGACGGCGGTGCGGTCGAAATAGGTTTCGAGCTGGGCCCGGCGAGCGGCGTAGGTGGAGCTGGTCATCAGTCGAACCCGAGAAATTCGAAGAGGTCCCGATCCTTCATCGGCACCGCCGGAAGCGGATCGACACCGGCCCAGAGCTGTTCGGCGAGTTGCAGGTACTCGGCCTGCACCGCGAGCAGTTCCGGCGAGGGATCCATCTCGAACAGCGTCGCCTTCTTCAGGCGCGAGCGGCGCACCACGTCGAGATCCTGGAAATGCGCCAGGCGCTTCAAGCCCACCGCGTCGTTGAAGCGGTCGATCTCGTCGGTCTTCGCCGAGCGGTTGGCGATGACGCCGCCGAGGCGCACGCCGTAATTCTTCGACTTGGCGTGGATCGCCGCGACGATCCGGTTCATCGCGAAGATCGAATCGAAGTCGTTCGCCGTGACGATCAGCGCCCGGTCGGCGTGCTGGAGCGGCGAGGCGAAGCCGCCGCAGACGACGTCGCCGAGGACGTCGAAGATCACCACGTCGGTATCTTCCAGGAGGTGGTGCTCCTTCAGGAGCTTCACCGTCTGCCCGACGACGTAGCCGCCGCAGCCGGTGCCGGCCGGCGGGCCTCCCGCCTCGACGCAGCGCACGCCGTTGTATCCCTCGACCACGAAGTCCTCGACGCGCAGTTCCTCCGAATGGAACTGCACCGCCTCCAGGGCATCGATGACGGTGGGCGCCAGGCGCTTCGTCAGCGTGAAGGTCGAATCGTGCTTGGGGTCGCAGCCGATCTGCAGGACGCGCTTGCCGAGCTTCGAGAACGCGACGGAGAGGTTCGACGAGGTCGTGCTCTTGCCGATGCCGCCCTTGCCGTAGACGGCGAAGACCTTGGCGGTCTCGATGCGGATGTCCGGATCGAGGGCGACCTGGAGGCTTCCCTCTTCCCGTCGGGCGGGGACGGGGTTTCGGATCGCGATGTTCATGCGGCAGCCTCCGCGGTGATGCCTTCGAGCCGGTCCTCGAGGGCCTCCTCGGCCCGGTCGAGGGCGGCCCGGGTCTCGGGGTCTGGGGTCCAGAAGCCGCGCCGATGCGCCTCGATCAGGCGGTGGGCGACCTTGGCCGAGGCGGCGGGGTTGAGCGCCGCCATGCGCTCGCGCATCGCCTCGTCGAGGACGTAGGTCTCGGTGATGCGCTGGTAGATCCAGGGCGCGACCTGATCGGTGGTGGCCGACCAGCCGACCGTGTTGGTGAGGTGCTGGTCGATCTGGCGCACGCCCTCGTAGCCGTGGCCCAGCATCCCCTCGACCCATTTCGGGTTGAGCATGCGGGTGCGGGTCTCCAGAGCGACCTGCTCGGAGAGCGAGCGCACCCGGCCCTCGCCGCGGGTCTGGTCGCTGATATAGACGGGGACCGAGGTCCCCCGGGCCTTCGCCACGGCGCGGGCCATGCCGCCGAGCCCGTCGAAGTAATGGTCGACGCTGGTCACGCCGACCTCGACCGAATCGAGGTTCTGGTAGGCGAGATCGACCCCCGCCAGCACCGCCTGCATCAGGGCACGGCGGGGCTCCGGACGGCCGTCGCGCCCGTACGCGAAACTCTTGCGGCGCGAGAACGTCTCGCACAGCTCGGTCTCGTCCTCCCAGCGCCCGGAATCGACGAGGTGGTTGAGGTTGGCGCCGTAGGCCCCCTCCGCGTTGCTGAAGACCCGGAGCGCCGCCGTCTCGAGATCGATGCCCTGCGCCGCCTGGTGCGCCAGCGCGTGCTTGCGCACGAAGTTCATGTCCTGCGGCTCGTCGGCGCTGGCGGCGAGCCAGGCGGCCTCGGCCAAAAGCTTGGTCTGGAGCGGCAGGAGATCGCGGAAGATGCCGGACAGGGTCGCGACGACGTCGATGCGCGGGCGCCCAAGGTCCTCGAGCGGGATCAGCACCGCGCCGCAGAGCCGGCCGTAGCCGTCGAAGCGGGGCTGGGCACCCATCAGCGCCAGCGCCTGGGCGACCGGCGCGCCCTCGCTCTTCAGGTTGTCGCTGCCCCACAGCACCAGGGCGATGCTCTCCGGATAGGCGCCGCCATCGGCGGCATGACGGGCGAGCAGCTTTTCGACCTGGGCCCTTCCGTCGGCGAGGGCGAAGGCGCTCGGGATCCGGTAGGGATCGAAACCGTGCAGGTTGCGCCCCGTCGGCAGGATCGCGGGCGAGCGCAGCACGTCGCCGCCGGCCACCGGGGCGACGAAGCGGCCGTCGAGGGCGCGCAGCAGGGCCGGGATCTCGTGATCCTCGGCGAGCAGCCGGTCGGTCTCGGCGAGCGCCCGGAAGGCCGCAAGAGTCGCCTCGGCGGCGCCGGGACCGGCGGCCTCCTCCGGCGTGGCACCGGCCACCAGCCGTGCGATGCCGGCGCGATCCGGCGCGAGGCCGTGGACCGATTCGGCGAGCGCCAGGAGCAGGTCGATGCGCTCCTCGGGCGGCGTCCCCTGCCCGACCACGTGCAGCCCATGCGGGATCAAGGTGTGTTCGAGCTCGATCAGCCGGACCGCGAGATCGGCGATGCGCGCTTCCGCGTCCTCGCCCCAGCCGTCGCCCGCGGCGAGGTCGAGGGCGAGTGCCTGGCCGTGGATGAGCGCCGCGAGCTTGCCCCGCTCCGCGGCCTCTTCCGGCGGCAGGGCGCGGCGGCGCTCGAGCGACGCCTTGAGGTCGATCAGCCCGCGATAGAGCCCGGCCTGGGCGAGGCTCGGGGTCAGGTAGCTCACCAGCGTCGCGGCGGCCCGGCGCTTGGCCAGCGTGCCCTCCGACGGGTTGTTGGCGGCGTAGAGGTAGACGTTGGGAAGAGCCCCGATCAGCCGCTCGGGCCAGCAGGCGGCCGACAGCCCGGTCTGCTTGCCGGGCATGAATTCGAGCGCCCCGTGGGTGCCGAAATGCAGCACCGCGTCGGCACAAAAGTCCTCGCGCAGGTAGCGGTAGAAGGCCGAGAAGGCGTGGGTCGGGGCAAAGCCATGCTCGAACAGCAGGCGCATCGGGTCGCCCTCGTAGCCGAAGGCCGGCTGCACCCCGACGAAGACGTTTCCGAAATGTGCGCCGAGCACCAGGATCGTCGAACCGTCGCTCTGGTGCCGGCCCGGCGCCGGGCCCCACTGCGCCTCGATTTCGGCGAGATGCGCCTCGCGCCGGACGTGGTCGTCGGCCGTGATGCGGTGGGCGACGTTGGCCTGCGTGCCGAAGCGGGCGGCGTTGCCCTCCAGGACCCGGGCGCGCAACGCATCGACGCTTTCGGGCACCTCGACGGAATAACCGTCCGCGTTCAGGCCCTGGAGCACGCGGTGGAGCGAGTCCCAGACCGACAGGAAGGCGGCGGTGCCGGTGGCGCCGGCATTCGGCGGGAAATTGAACAGGACGATCGCGACCTTGCGCTCCGCACGCGCGCGGGCCCGGAGCGAGACGAGACGCGCCACCCGCTCGGCGAGGCGCGCGGTTCGCTCGGGATGCACCGCCATGTCGCGGGACTCGCTCCCCCCGGCGGCGCGGCCGCCGAACACCATCGGGGCGGTGGCGCCGTCGAGTTCGGGGATCGCCACCATCATGGTCGCCTCGACCGGCGACAGGCCCCGGGCCGAGGCCTCCCACTGCTCCAGGGTCTGGAACTCGACCGCCTGCGCGGCGAGGTAGGGTACGTCGAGCCGCGCCAGCATCGCGCTCGCGGCGGCGGCGTCGTTGTAGGCCGGGCCTCCGACGAGGGAGAAACCGGTGAGCGAGACCAGCGCATCGATCGCCGGCCGGCCGTCGCGCAGGAAGAATTTTTCGACTGCGGGACGGTTGTCGAGCCCGCTGGCGAAGGCCGGCACGACGCTGAGCCCGCGGGCCTCCAACGCCGCGATCGCCCCGTCGTAATGCGCCGTGTTGCCGGCGAGCACGTAGGAGCGCATCAGCAGGAGCCCGACCCGGCCGGCCTTGCCGGAGGCCGGCAGCCGGTCGAGGCGCTCGGTCACCCGCTCCGCCAGGCGCGGATGGTAGAGGCCGGTCTCGGGGTAGCTCAGCGGCTCGGCCGCCGTGAGGTGCCGGCGCCAGGCGGTGCGCGGGCCGGCGGCGTAGCGGCCGGCGAGGAAGCGCACGAGATTGACGACGTTCTCGTCCGAGCCGGCGAGCCAGTATTGCAGCGTCAGGAAGTACGCCCGCACGTCCTGGGCCGAGCCCGGGATGAAGCGCAGGATGCGGGGGATCTGGCGGATCAGCGCCATCTGGCGCGCACCGTTCCCTTGCGTGCCGCCCGGCCCCGACTTGCCGCGCAATCGCTTGAGGAAGTCGAGCGCGCCGCGCTGCGAGCCGTCCATGGCGAAGCGGTTCATCCGGGTGGTGCGCACCACCTCGGCGGCCGAGAGGCAGCCCACCATCGCGTCGCACTCGGTGCGCCGAGCGAGCAGCGCGGGGAGCACCGCCCGGACGTGCTCGTCCATGAACAGCATCGCCGAGAGCACGATGTCGGCCCGGGCGATGTCGGCCCGGCAGGCCTCGACGGCCGACGGATCGGTCTCCCACTCGGCGGCGGCGTGGAAGCCGAGGACGAGGCCGGGCGCGCTCACGGCCAGCACCCGGCGCGCCCGCTCCACCGCCCCGGCGAGGTGGTTGTCGAGGGTGACGATGACGACGCGCAGCTCCGGCAGCGCGCCCGGTCCGTCACCGGCTGAAATGCGCTTTGGCATCGTACAGGGTCTCGACGGTGATGAGCGGGAGCGCCCGTTCGCGGGCGTAGCGTTCGGTGTTGTGGCGGGCCTTGCCCCGCACGAAGAACGGGACCTTCTTCAGCTCGCGCTCGGCCTCGATCGACCAGACCACCGGCGTCGCGGCGGTGACAGGCGCGGCAACGACCGCGGTCTCGGCCTCCTCGCGCGGCGCTCCGCCGAGATCTGAAGGGGCGACGCCGTCATGGAATTCCGGGTCGTCCCGGAACATCGCCAGCAGGTGCTCTTCCAGCCCCATCATCAGCGGGTGGACGAAGGTGTCGAAGAGCACATTCGCGCCCTCGAACCCCATCTGGGGGGCGTGGCGGGCCGGCACGTCCTGGACGTGCATCGGCGCCGAGATCACCGCGCAGGGGATGCCGAGCCGCTTGGCGACGTGGCGCTCCATCTGGGTGCCGAGCACCAGCTCCGGCTGCGCCGCGGCGATCGCCGCCTCGACCGCGAGGTAATCGTCGGTGACCAGCGCCTCGATGCCGTGCTCGGCGGCCTCCGCCCGGACCTCGCGGGCGAATTCGCGCGAATAGGTGCCGAGCCCGACGACGGAGAAGCCGATCTCGCGCGCGGCGACCCGGGCCGCCGCGATGGCGTGGGTGGCGTCGCCGAAGACGAAGACGCGCTTGCCCGTGAGATAGGTCGAATCGACCGAGCGCGCGTACCACGTCAGGCGCGAGCCCTCGCCGTCGAGGACCGGCGCCGGGTCGATACTGGCGAGCGCCGCCACCGCCTCGACGAAGGCGGTGGCGCCCTTCACGCCGATCGGTGCGGTCTCGACGAAGGGCTGGCCGTGACTCCGCTCCAGCCATTGCGCGGCGGCCCGCGCCACCTCCGGATAGAGCACGACGTTGAAGGCCGCCTGCCCGAGCCGCCCGAGATCGGCCGGCGTGGCGCCGAGCGGTGCCACCACGTTGACGGCGATGCCGAGTTCGGCGAGCAGCCCGCGCACCTCGCGCAGGTCGTCGCGGTGGCGGAATCCGAGCGAGGTCGGCCCGAGGATGTTGCAGCTGGCCTTGGGCCGCGCCGGGGCGGGCGCGGCGGGGGCGAGCGTGCGCACGAGGCGATAGAAGGTTTCCGACGCCCCCCAGTTCTCCTTCTTCTGGTAGGCGGGCAGCTCCAGCGGGATCACCGGGATCGGCAGGCCGAGCGCCTTCGACAGCCCGCCCGGATCGTCCTGCAACAATTCGGCGGTGCAGGAGGCGCCGACGATCATCGCCTGGGGCCGGAAGCGGCCATAGGCGGCGGCGACCGCCTGCTTGAAGATCTCGGCGGTGTCGGACCCGAGGTCGCGGGCCTGGAAGGTGGTGTAGGTCACCGGCGGGCGGGCGCCGTGCCGCTCGATCATGGTGAAGAGCAGGTCGGCATAGGTGTCGCCCTGCGGCGCGTGCAGCACGTAGTGCAGGCCCCGCATCGCGGTGGCGACCCGCATGGCGCCGATATGGGGAGGCCCCTCATAGGTCCAGAGCGTGAGCTGCATGGCGTCAACCCTCCAGCCGCGCGCGGCGCGCGAGGGGGCGGGTGAACAGCCCGGCGAGGTCGCCGGCCTGCTCGTAGCCCTGGATCGGGGTGAACAGGAGCTCGATCGACCACTTGGTGGCCAGATCCTCGGCCTCGAGCGGGTTGGCGAGGCCGAGCCCGCAGATCGTCAGGTCGGGCCGGGCCGCCCGGCAGCGGTCGAGCTGGTCGTCGAGGCTCTGGCCCTCGGTCACCCGGGTGCCGTCGGGGAGGAGCGCCAGGTCCTCGGCGAGGTGGCCGCGATGCAGGTAGGGCGTGCCGACCTCGATCAGCGCCGCGCCCATCTCCCGCGACAGGAAGCGGGCGAGCGGCACTTCGAGCTGCGAATCGGGGAAGAAGAACACCCGCTTGCCGGCGAGCCGGTCGCGATGGGCCGCGAGCGCCCGCGCCGCGCGGGCGCGGCCGGCCTCGGTGACCGCGGCGAGGCGGGCGGACGGGATCCCGAACGCGCGGGCGGCGGCCGAGAGCCACAGGGTCGTGCCCTCGGCGCCGAGCGGGAACGGGGCCGGGATGCGGGCGGCACCGCGATCCTCCAGCGCCCGGGCGGTGTCGGTGAGGAAGGGCTGGGCGAGGAGGTAGCGGGTGTTCGGGCCGACCGGCGCCCGGTCCGCCGCCCGGCGCCCGGGCAGGAAGCGGACGTTGCCGATGCCGAGATCGCCGAAGAGCCGCGCGAACTGGTCCTCGACCACGTCGGCGAGCGCCCCGACGACGAGGAGAGAGGCATCCTGGCTCCGGGGCAGATCCGGCACCAGGGCGGCGAGGCAGGCGTCTTCCCCTTGGGTGAAGGTCGTCTCGATGCCGCTGCCGGAGTAGCTCAAGACCCGCACGTCGGGCGCGAAGGTGCCGGAGAGGCGCGTCGCGGCCCGGCCGAGATCGAGCTTGATCACCTCGGAGGGGCAGGAGCCGACGAGGAACAGGAGCCTGATGTCGGGCCGGCGCTCCAGCAGGCGGCGCACGACGCGGTCCAGCTCCTCGTGCGCGTCGGCGAGGCCGGCGAGGTCACGCTCCTCGATGATCGCGGTGGCGAATCGCGGCTCGGCGAAGATCATGACGCCCGCCGCCGACTGGATCAGGTGCGCGCAGGTGCGCGAGCCGACCACCAGGAAGAAGGCGTCCTGGATCTTGCGGTGCAGCCAGACGATGCCGGTGAGCCCGCAGAAGACCGCCCGCTGGCCGCGCTCGTGGCGGATCTCGGGGCCGCAGGGGACCGCGGACGGGTGAGCGGACGCCAGCGCCGTCATCGCGCCGCCCCCATCGCGTAGGCGGGTGCCTGCAGGCGGGCCGCCCGCAGCTTGAGCAGGAACTGGCCGGCATTGACCAGGTAGGTGGCGTAGGCCGAGAGCGCGAGCAGCATCAGCCCGGTGGTGGCGAGCGCGCCGGTGGCCAGCGCCACCAGGTAGGCGGTGTGGAGCGCCAGCACCAGCATGCTCACCACGTCCTCCCAGTAGAAGGCCGGGGCGAAGAGGTAGCGCCCGAACACCGCCTTCTCCCACAGGGAGCCGGTGACCATGATGGCGTAGAGCGCCAGGGTCTTGGCGACGACCGAGGCGTTGGCAAGCGCCACGCCCTCGCCGGTGGCCAGCGTGCGCGAGACCAGGGCGAGGCTCACCAGGAAGACCGCGAATTGCAGCGGGGCGAGCACGCCCTGGACCAGGGTCCAGGGCGAGGCGTCGCGGCGGCGGCGCTCGGCCTCGCTGTAGAGAAACGGCCGATCCGTGGACGTCGCCATCGCGCCTGCCCTCCTGGCCGACCCGCGTTGACCGCGGATGCCGATGAGGGAAGCCTAGGACCGGTGAGCCCGGAGTGTCAACCTAAGTTGACAGTTAGTGATCGTGACAATCCTCGGAACCTCTCGCGAAAGTGCCTTGCAGCCGCACGCCGGAGATGTATCCTGCAAGGAAAGCGGATGACGCCACCCGACCTAAGGCGCTCCCAGCGTAGAAGAACCCGATACAAGGTCGAGCAGAACCGGTTTTCCTGCGCATCGGGGAGGTGCTGGTGGGAGATCAAGCGCAGCACGGCACCAGGCCAAGCGGTAGGACGGGTGCCCGCGAGCAGACCTTCCACGACAGGTCTTCTCACGACAGGCCTTCCTGCGAAGTAAACTCCGGGGGAGTACGCAGGAGGCTACGGTGGCGCGACGACCTCGCCGAGGTCGTCGAGGCCGAGATCATCCCGCGACTGATGCTCGCCCATCGCGGCGAGCGCCCGGTGCGCCGGCTCTCATCACGCCCGTGCGCGGCCGACGACATCCTCCGCCTCGGCACCCTGCTGCTGCTGCCCGAGGACCGGGACGTGCTGGCCGAGGTCCGCCGCCTCCTCGACGAGGGCATGAGCCTCGAGGAGGTGCTGACCGGGCTCCTCGCCCCCACGGCCCGGCATATCGGCCGGCTGTGGGAGGAGGACGTCTGCGACTTCGTCCAGGTGACGACCGCGATGGCCCGCCTGCGCCGCCTCGTCCACGACCTCGAGACGCACTGCCTCGATCCGCGGCCGGTCGATCCGGCGAGCCGGCGGGTCCTGCTCGCGCCCGCTCCCGGGGAGACCCACACCTTCGGGCTGACGCTGACCGCCCACTTCCTCGGCGAGACCGGCTGGGACGTGGCGACGAGCTTCGAGCCCTGCCTCACCGACGCGATCGAGCGGCTGCGCGCCGAATGGTTCGACGTGCTCGGCCTGTCGCTGTCCTGCGACGTCCACGTCGAGCGCCTGGCGCTGGCGGTCCCGGTGCTGCGGCGCGCCTCGCGCAACCGCGACCTGCGGGTGGTCGTCGGCGGCCCCGCCTTCGCCGGCCGGCCGGACCGGATCCGGCTCGTCGGCGCCGACGCGGCTGTCGAGGATGCGCGACAGGCGCCCGGAATCTTGCAAAGCTTGCTTGATCTGCGGATTAGAGCCTGCTGAAAGACCTGTTCGGTGCGGTCCGGCGTTTTGGTGGCCCTTGAACAGACCCGTGAGCCCTGCTGCGAAGGAATCTTTCGCGGTGCTTCGAGATGCCGTCTCCCGCCTCGATCCCCGGATGACGGGCAGCCTCGTCGCTGCCGCCAGCGACGTGTCCCTCGTGGTCGACGGCGACGGGGTGATCCGCGACGCCGCCTTCGGAGCCGACGGCCTGTCCGAGGAGGCCGGCGAGACCTGGCTCGGGCGGCGCTGGATCGATACCGTGACGGTGGAGAGCCGGCCCAAGGTCCTGCGCCTGATCGAGGATGCGGAGCCCGGCGCCGTCACGCGCTGGCGCCAGGTCAACCACCCCTCGGCGCAGGGCGGCGCCGACGTGCCGATCCGCTACGCGGCCCTGCGGGTGCCCGACGACGACCGCATCATCGTGATCGGCCGCGACCTGCGGGCGCTCTCGGCCCTGCAGCAGCGGCTGACGGACTCGCAGCAGGCGCTCGAGCGCGACTACGCCCGCCTGCGCGGTGCCGAGACCCGCTACCGGGTGCTGTTCCAGCTCGCCGGCGAGCCGATCCTGATCGTCGACGCCGCGACCCGCCGCATCGGCGAGGTCAACCCGGCCGCCGCCCGCCTGCTCGGCCGGGCGGTCAAGCGCGTCGTCGGGCGCGACCTCGTCGACCTGTTCGAGCCCGAGAGCGCCCGCGCCGTCCAGGCGCTGCTCGTCGGCCTGCGCCTGACCGGCCAGGCCGAGGACCTCGCCGCCCGGCTCGCCCAGCGGCGCGGCGAGGCGCGGGTCTCCGCCACCCTGTTCCGCGAGGAGGCGGGGACGAGCGTTCTCGTCCGCCTCAGCCCGCTCGCGCCGGTCGAGAGCCCGGCGGCCCTGCGCTCCGGGGCGCTCGACGTGATCGAGGCGATGCCCGAGGGCTTCGTCGTCACCGACCGCGACCGTCGCATCATCGGGGTCAACGCCGCCTTCCTCGACCTCGCCCAGCTCGCCACCGAGCACCAGGCCAAGGGCGAATCGCTCGATCGCTGGCTGGGGCGCGAGGGCACCGAGATCGCGGCGCTCTTCACGACGCTCGCCGAGCACGGCGCGGTGCGCCACTTCGCCACCGTGGTGCGGGGCGAGTTCGGGGCGGTGGACGAGGTCGAGGTCGCGGCGGTCTCGGTGCCGGGGGGCGACCGGCCCTGCTTCGGCTTCACCCTGCGCAGCCTGCCCCGGCGCGTCGCCGCCGCGATGCCCGGGAGCCTGCCGGGCGGGCGCGAGCTGCCGCGCTCGGTCGAGCACATGACCGAGCTCGTCGGCCGCGTCTCGATGAAGGCGCTGGTGCGCGAGACCACCGACCTGATCGAGCGGCTGTGCATCGAGGCGGCTTTGCGCATCACCCACGACAACCGCGCCTCGGCGGCCGAGATGCTGGGCCTGAGCCGCCAGGGCTTCTACGCCAAGATGCGCCGCTACGGCCTCGGCGACCTCGACGGCTCCGAGGAACCCGACGACGCCGACGCCTGAGCCGCGCACGCTTGCGTGACGGCACGGCCGGAAGTGTAAAGTCCGCTTGACACTCGCGCGGGGCGGTTCCACCCTCCCGGCATGTCGACCGAGCCCCTGCTCAAGCCCCTGCCGAAGCCGCCGCTCCTGGCAAAGCCGTCGGCGGTGCCGGAGCCGGGCGCGCTCCTCGAACTGCTCAAGCCGATCACCTGGTTCGCCCCGATGTGGGCCTTCGCCTGCGGGGTGGTCTCGTCCGGCGTCCCGGTCCAGGGGCGCTGGCCGGTGATCCTCGCCGGGATCCTGCTCGCCGGCCCCCTGGTCTGCGCCACCAGCCAGGCCGCGAACGACTGGTTCGACCGGCACGTCGACGCCATCAACGAGCCGGACCGGCCGATCCCCTCGGGCCGCATGCCGGGCCGCTGGGGCCTCTTCGTCGCGCTCGCCTGGACGCTGCTGTCGCTCGCCGTCGCGGCCTTGCTCGGTCCCTGGGTGCTCGGCGCGGGCGTGTTCGGCCTGGCGCTCGCCTGGGCCTACAGCGCGCCGCCGCTCCGGCTGAAGCGCAACGGCTGGTGGGGCAACGCCGCCTGCGGCCTCTGCTACGAGGGCCTGCCCTGGTTCACCGGCGCCGCCGTGATGGCGGGCGCCCTGCCGGACGGGCGGATCGTGCTCGTCGCCGCGCTCTACAGCCTGGGCGCCCACGGCATCATGACCCTCAACGACTTCAAGTCGATGGAGGGCGACCGGCGCACCGGCATCCGCTCGCTGCCGGTCCAGCTCGGCGCCGGCCGCGCCGCCCGCCTCGCCTGCCTCGTCATGGCGGCGCCGCAGGTCGTGGTCGTCGCGGCGCTGGCAGCCTGGGGAATGCCCTGGCACGCCGCCCTCGTCGCCGCCCTGCTCGCCGGCCAGGGCGTCCTGATGCGCCGCTTCCTGTCCGATCCGCACCGGTGGGCCGCCTGGTACAACGGCACCGGCACGCTGCTCTCGGTGCTCGGCATGCTCACCGCGGCGCTCGCCCTGCAGGGAGGCGCCGCATGAGCGCGACGACCGGCTTCGGCTGGGGCACCATCGTGCGCCTCGGCCTCGTCCAGACCGCCCTCGGCGCCATCGTGGTGCTGATCACCTCGACCCTCAACCGGGTGATGGTGGTGGAACTGGCACTCCCCGCCGCCCTGCCCGGCGGGCTCGTGGCGCTGCACTACGCCGTGCAGATCTTGCGCCCGCGCTGGGGCTACGGCTCGGATCTCGGCCGGCGCCGCACGCCGTGGATCGTCGGCGGCATGGCGCTGCTGGCGCTCGGCGGGCTCGGGGCGGCCCTCGGCACGGCGCTCGTCGCCGGGCAGCCGGCGCTCGGCTTCGTCGTCCTCGTCGTGTCCTTCCTCGCCGTCGGCATCGGGGTCGGGGCGGCCGGCACCTCCCTCCTGGTGCTGCTCTCCACCGGCGTCGCGCCCCACCGCCGCGGCGCGGCCGCGACGATCGTCTGGATCATGATGATCGCCGGCTTCGTCGTCACCGCGCCGACCGCCGGGCACCTCCTCGACCCGTTCTCGGGCGAGCGCCTCGTCGCGGTCTCGGGCAGCGTGTCGCTGATCGCCTTCCTGGTCGCGCTCGCGGCGGTGTGGGGCGTCGAGCCGGCCCGCGCCCCGGCGGCCCCGCAGCCGCCCGGGCCGGCACGGCCCTTCGCCCGGGTGCTGGCCGAGGTCTGGGCCGAGCCGGAGGCGCGCCGCTTCACGGTGTTCGTCTTCCTGGCCATGCTCGCCTACAGCGCGCAGGAACTGATTCTCGAGCCTTTCGCCGGCCTCGTCTTCGCGCTCTCGCCTGGGGCGACCACCAAGCTCTCGGGTCTCCAGAACGGCGGGGTGCTCGCCGGCATGATCCTGGTGGCGCTCGTCACCGCCAACGGGCGCGGGAAGCTGGCCTCGCTGCGGCTCTGGACCGTCGCCGGCTGCCTCGGCTCGGCGGCGGCGCTCGCCGCCATCGCGGCCTGCGGCCTTGCGGGGCCGGGCGCGCCGCTGCGGACCTGCGTCGCCGGGCTCGGCCTGTTCAACGGCATGTTCGCGGTCGCGGCGATCGGCTCGATGATGGCGCTCGCCGGCCATGGCGGGGCTCCCGACGGCGAGAGCCGCCACGGCACCCGGATGGGGGTGTGGGGCGCGGCCCAGGGCATCGCCTTCGGGCTCGGCGGCTTCCTGGGCGCGGCGGGCGTCGACCTCGCCCGCCTCGCCTTCGGCACGGTGGTGCCGGCCTACGCGACGGTGTTCGTCACCGAGGCGGCCCTGTTCCTCGTCGCGGCCGGGCTCGCCGCCCGGATCGGCCGTCCGGCCCGGGATCCGCGGCCGCTCGAAGGCTTGTCGGTGCGGCACGCGGTCTGAGCGAAGCCGATTTCCGCGTCGCGAAGCGATCAGCCGGAAATCGTCTGACACGAAACGATCCGGCCGCGAGCCGGCCCGGACGGGAGGCACGGCCATGGACGAGACGATCCTCGACGCGGTGGTGGTGGGAGGCGGGCCGGCCGGGGCGACGGCGGCGGCGGACCTCGCGCGGCTCGGGCGCCGGGTCGTGCTGCTCGACCGGGCCGGACGCATCAAGCCCTGCGGCGGCGCGATCCCGCCCCGGCTGATCCGCGACTTCGCGATTCCCGACGAGCTCCTGGTGGCGAAGATCCGCTCCGCCCGGATGGTCTCGCCCAAGGACCGCGCGGTCGACATGCCGGTCGGCGAGGGCTTCGTCGGCATGGTCGACCGCGGCCCGTTCGACGAGTGGTTGCGCGTGCGCGCGGCGCTCGCCGGGGCCGAGCGGGTGACCGGCACCTACCTGCGCCTCTCCCGCGCCGGCGACGGGCCGGTGACCGTGCGGTACCGCGACGCCGCCGGGGCGGAGGCGTCCCTGCGCACCCGCCTGGTGATCGGGGCCGACGGCGCCAACTCGGCGGTGGGCCGCCAGGAGGTTCCCGCGCATGCCCGGATGCGGCAGGTCTTCGCCTATCACGAGATCGTCCGCACGCCGCCCGGCGGCGCCGTCGAGGATACGCGCTGCGACGTCTACTATCAGGGCGTCCTGTCGCCGGACTTCTACGCCTGGATCTTTCCGCACGGCGACACGCTGAGCATCGGCACCGGCAGCGCGAGGAAGGGATTCTCGCTGCGCGGGGCGGTCGGCCGCCTGCGCGCCGCGACCGGGCTCGATCGCGGCGAGACGATCCGGCGCGAGGGCGCGCCGCTGCCGCTCAAGCCGCTCGCGCGCTTCGACAACGGCCGCGACGTGCTGCTGACCGGCGACGCCGCCGGCCTCGTCGCCCCGGCCTCGGGCGAGGGCATCTACTACGCGATGTTCGGCGGGCGCCTCGCCGCGCAGGCCGCGCACGACTTCCTCGCCACCGGCAACCCCCGCGCCCTGGGCCAGGCGCGGCGCCGCTTCCTCCGGACGCATGGCCGGGTGTTCTGGATCCTGCGGCTGATGCAGTCGGTCTGGTACCGCAACGATGCCTTGCGCGAGCGCTTCGTCAGCATCTGCCGCGACCCCGACGTGCAGTCGCTGACCTGGGACGCCTACATGAACAAGGAACTGGTGCGGGCCAAACCCGCCGCGCATGCCCGGATCTTCTTCAAGGACCTCGCGCATCTCTTCCGCTGGGTGTCGCCGTGAGCGGGGGCTGGACCCCGATCGTCGTGGCGGCGCTCGCCGCCATCGTGGTGGCGGCGGCCGGCGCGTGGCTCACCGCCCTCGGTCCCTGGTACCGCAGCCTGCGGGTCCCGTCCTGGAAGCCGCCCGACTGGGCGTTCGGGCCGGTCTGGACCACCATCTTCACGCTCACCGCCATCGCCGGGGTCCTGGCCTGGAACGCCGCCCCGGACGGGCGCGAGCGGACCTGGCTCATCGCCGCCTTCGGGGTGAACGGTCTCCTCAACATCGCCTGGAGCGGGGTGTTCTTCCGCCTGCGCCGGCCGGACTGGGCGCTCGTCGAGGTCGCCGCCCTGTGGCTGTCGGTGCTGGGGCTGATCGTGGTCGTCGGGCGGCATTCCGGCCTCGGGGCGGCGCTGCTTCTGCCCTACCTCGCCTGGGTCGGCATCGCGGCCCTGCTCAACCGGTCGATCGTGCGGCTGAACGGACCGTTCTGATCGGACCTCGCAAGCATCGGCGGGTCGGCCGCCCGGCCTCGTTCTGTCCACTCCTCGACGGAGTTCTTCGCTGGCGAAAAATCGGATCGTACGGGATCGATTGAGACGGATGCGACATCGTGAACCGCGACGCGATTTCGGTGAACGCGCACCCTGTTTTTCGAGTTTGCAGGGCTGGAACCGGTCGTCACCTACGTTACCTTCCCGGTCGACTGCGCATCTTCGGTGCCTGCAGGAGGATTGATGCGTGCCTGACCTCCTCACCAGCGGTCACATCGTCGACGTCGCGCTGCTGATCGTCGCCGCGGAGGCCGGATACCTCGCCCTGTGGCGGCGCGGGCCGGGACGGACCGCCCTCCTGATCAATCTCGCCTCCGGGGCCTGCCTGATGCTCGCCCTGCGCCTCGTCCTTGCCGGGGCTCCCGGATTCTGGCTCGCCGCCGCCCTCGCGGGGGCGGGCGCCGCCCACGTCGCCGATCTCTGGCTGCGGTTGCGCTCCGCCGCCCCATAACCCCGGAGGAAGCCCCGATGCGCCGCCAGCCCGTCACCCGCCGCCTGCTCACCGCTCTTGCCGGCTCCGGCGCGCTCAGCCTCGCGGCCGGCGCGGCCCTGGCACAGCCGGCCGGCTCCGACCTCGTCGAGAAGGGCCGCTATCTCGCCACCGCCGGCGACTGCGTCGCCTGCCACACGGCGCCGGGGGGCAAGCCCTATGCGGGCGGGCTCTACATCAACTTCCCGGGCGGCATCGGCAAGCTCGCGACCCCGAACATCACCCCCGACAAGGAGACCGGCATCGGCAGCTGGAGCGACGACGACTTCAAGCGCGCGATGCACCAGGGCATCACCAAGAGCGGCAGCTACCTCTACCCGGCGTTTCCCTTTCCCTGGTACACCCGCCTGAGCGACGAGGACGTGCAGGCGATCAAGGCCTACCTGTTCTCCCTTGAGCCGGTGAACGCGCCGCGCAAGCCGACCGACATCGCCTTCCCGTTCAGCATCCGCGAGGGATTGCTCGCCTGGCGCCTCGCCTTCTTCACCGAAGGGCGGTTCAAGCCCGATCCGCAGGCGAGCGAACAGGTCAACCGCGGCGCCTACCTGGTCGGAGGCCCCGGCCATTGCGGCGCCTGCCACAACGGCAGCAAGCTCGTCGGCGCCTCGCAATGGAGCGGCTACCTCGAGGGCGGCACGATCGACGGCTGGTACGCGCCCAACCTCTCGGGCGACGACAAGGAGGGGCTGGGCAAGTGGAGCGAGGACCAGCTCTTCACCTACCTCAAGACCGGTGCGGCGCCCGGCCGGGCCGGCGTGGTCGCCGGGCCGATGCGGCAGGTGATCGAGGAGAGCCTGAGCAAGATGACCGACGAGGACGTACGCGCCATCGCGGTCTACCTCAAGACGCTGGCGCCCAAGCCCACCTATACGCCCGACGTGAAGTCCGACTTCAAGCAGGCCTCGGCCCCGGGGGCGGACGTCTATCTCAACCGCTGCGTCGCCTGCCACCGGCCGGACGGCCAGGGCCAGCCCGGAGCGATCCCGGCGCTGGCCGGCAACGGCGCGGTGCTGGCCAAGGGACCCGAGACGGTGATCCGGGTGATTCTCGGCGGCCTCGACGCCAAGGGCGAGTACGCGGCGATGCCGGCGGTGGGCGTCGGCATGACCGATGCCGACGTGGCGGCGGTGACGAACTACGTCCGCCAGACCTTCGGCAACGAGGCCCCGCCGACCGCCGAGCCCGGCCAGGTGGCGAGCCTGCGCGCCGAGACCCAGAGCATGCTGGCCGGAAACGCCCCGTGCGAGACCGTCTCGAACCCGAAGCTGGTCGAGGCGCTGAAGACCGTCGACGCGGCGGGCCAGCTCAAGGACCTCAAGGCCGAGCAGATGCTGCCGCGGGTGAGCGCCCTGCTGCCGGCCCTGCGCCAGGCCGCGCCGCAGGCGAGCTCGGCCGACCTGGTCAACGGGCTGACCGCCACCTTCTGCCAGGTGGCCGACCACAAGGCCACCGGCCTCGACTGGCCGACGACGATCGGCAGTTTCGCCGGCGTGGTCTACGGGCAGGTGAAGAACCCGAGCCGGGTGGAGAAGTAGACGCCGCTGCGGCGAGCCGTCGATCCGGTCGGGCCGAGCACGCGCCCGCCGCGCTCGGCCGTCTCGAAGCGCGATCCTCGAGGCCCGGATTCGCACCTGGAGACCAGGCCTGCTGTCGACCGGGACGCTGCCCTGCGGGCGGCAAGCCTCGGTCGCCCTCGGCCCCGGGCACCCTCCCCGCCGCCTCTATTGATCGTAGCTGACCACCAGCCTGTCCGTCGTCGGGTAGCACTGGCAGGTCAGGATGTAGCCCTGGCGCACCTCGTAATCTTCCAGCGCGTGGTTCGTGATCATCTCGGCCTCGCCCTCCAGCACCTTGGCGCGGCAGGTCGAGCAGACGCCGGCCTTGCAGGCGTAGGGCGCGTCCAGGCTGTTCGCCAACGCGGCGTCGAGCAGGCTCTCGCCCTGCTTGGGCATCCGGAAGGTGCGCGTCGCACCGTCGAGGGTCACGGTCGCCTCGCATTGGGCCTCCGCGGCCGATGCCGCCGTCCCGGCCGCCCGCGCCCTGGCCCGGCCCGGCTGGCCCGAGGCGAAGAGCTCGAACTTGATCTGCGCGTCCGACAGGCCGTGCTCGCGCAGGGACGCGGCAATCGCCAGCATCATCGGCTCCGGCCCGCAGATGAAGGCGGTGTCGACCGACCCGACATCGATCCAGAGGCGGAACAGCGCGGCGCATTTGTCGGCGTCGACGCGCCCGGTGAAGAGGTCGATCTCCTGCGTCTCGCTCTCGAGCACGTGGACGACCGACAGCCGGCCGAGATGCGCGCTCTTGAGGTCGTCCAGCTCCTCGCGGAACATGATCGAGGAGATCTGGCGGTTGGCGTAGACCAGCGTGAAGCGCGAGCGCGGCTCGCGGGCGAGCACCGTCTTGAGGATCGACAGGACGGGCGTGATGCCGCTGCCGCCGGCAAATCCCAGATAGTGCTTGGCGACCTCCGGCTCGATCGGCGCGTGGAACGTACCCATCGGCGGCATGGCTTCGAGCACGTCGCCGGGCCTCAGCTCCTGGTTGGCCCAGGTCGAGAACGCGCCGCCCTCGACGCGCTTGATGCCGACCTTGAGCGCCCCCTCGTCCCGGCCGGCGCAGATCGAGTACGAGCGGCGCAACTCGACGCCGTCGAAGGCGCGCCGGAAGGTCAGGTACTGGCCTTGGGTGAACGCGAAGGCGTCAGCATCGCCGTCGCGGGGCCTGAGGGTGAGGACCACCGCGTCCCGGGTTTCGCGCCGGACCTCCGCGACGTCGAGGGGATAGAAGCGTGCCATGACCGCCGGTCGTCCCAGGTTTGAGAAGTGTCCGCCGACGTCGAGACCGTGTCGTCGCGGACCATGCTGTCGAATCGAGGCCGGGAACGGCGCTCGAACGCGCCGCTCCGAGCAGACTTGCGTTGGCAGGCCAACGCTTCGCCCGCTTAGGTTCCTGTTTCGTCGCAGATTGTCGGCGCCGAACCGGCAACCATTTCGGCGAAATCCGCTTAGATGCACTTGAAGTAGTCGAACGGCTCGAGGCAGTCCGTGCAGCGCCAGCTCGCCTTGCAGGGCGTCGAGCCGAACTGGCTGACCCGCTCGGTCCGGTTCGAGCCGCAGCGCGGGCAGGCGACCGCGAGGTTCGAGCCGCCGGCGAGCCGGCCGACCCGCCCGAGCAGCCGGCCGTCCGCCGCCGTCCCGTCGATCGGCGGGGCGATGCCATAGGCCCGCAGCTTCTCCCGGGCGGCCTCGCCGATCCAGTCGCTGGTCCAAGGGGGCGTCAGCGATCGCTCGATGCGCACGCGCGCGATCCCATGCTCGTGCAACGCCACCTCGATCGCGACGTTGATCGCGGCCGTCGCGGGGCAGCCCGAATAGGTCGGCGTCACCGTGACCACCAGGGTGTCGCCGTCCCAGGTCAGATCGCGGACGATGCCGAGATCGACCACCGAGATCACCGGGATCTCGGGGTCGGGCACCGCGGCGAGCCAGCCGCGGATCTCGTCGGGCGCCGGCCGGGCGTGAGCCTGCATGGCGCCCTACCAGGTCGCGCCGGGATAGGCGCGCTGCAGGAACTGCATCTCGGCCAGCATGCGCCCGAGATGCTCGGTGTGGACGCCCCGGCGGCCGCCCTTCTGGGCGAACGACCCGGGCGGCACCGCGAGCGTCGCCTCGGCCAGGACCGGCAGCACCGCGGCGTCGAAGGCGGCGCGCAGGCTGGCCGGATCGGGGGCGATGCCGGCCTCGGCCAGGGTCGCGTCCGCGGCGTCGCTCAAGAAGAGCTCGCCCGCATAGGGCCACAGGATGTCGAGCGCCGCCTGCATCCGGCGATGGCTCTCCTCGGTGCCGTCGCCGAGCCGCACGACCAGGTCGGCCGACTTCTCGAGATGGTAATGCGCCTCCTTGATCGCCTTCGCGGCGATCTCGGCGACGCGCGGCTCCGACGATGCGGTCAGGGCGCGCAGCATCGCGACGTGCCAGGCGTCGAACAGGAACTGGCGCATGACCGTCTGGCCGAAATCGCCGTTCGGCAGCTCGACCATGAGGACGTTGCGGAAGTCCCAGACGTCGCGCAGGAAGGCGAGGTCGTCGGCGGTGCGCCCCCTCCCCTCGACCTCGCCGGCAAGGCCGAGCCAGAACTGGGTCTGGCCGATCAGGTCGAGGGCGATGTTGGCGACGCCGATGTCCTCCTCCAGCACCGGGCCGTGGCCGCACCATTCCGACAGGCGGTGGCCGAGGACCAGGGTGTTGTCGCCCATCCGGGTCAGGAACTCGAACAGCGCGGCGCGGGCCGGCGCCAGCGGGGCGTCCCGGGCCGCCTCGGGAGCCGGGTGAGCCCCGGCCGCGGCCGCCGCGGCGAGGGCGGCGGCGTCCTTGGTCATCACGTCGGGCAGGGACGACATCACATATGCCCCACTTCGTCCGGGATGTCGTAGAAGGTCGGGTGCCGGTAGACCTTGCTGTTGGCCGGCTCGAACAGCGGGCCCTTGTCGCTCGGGCTCGACGCCACGATGTCGCTCGACCGCACCGCCCAGATGCTCACGCCCTCGTTGCGCCGCGTGTAGACGTCGCGGGCGTTCTTGATCGCGAGCGCCGCGTCGGGCGCGTGCAGGCTGCCGACGTGGCGGTGGTTCAGGCCGTGCTGACCGCGGATGAAGATCTCCCATAACGGCCATTCGCTGGACATGCTCGATCCTCCCGGGATGTCGTGTTGCGGGGCGGCTCGTGCCGGGCGCCCGGCTACTCGGCCGCCACCGCCATGGCGGAGCGGCGCACCTGCTTGTCCGCATGGGCCTTGAGCCCGTCGCGAAACCACGCGCCGTCCTCCCAGGCCTTCACCCGGGCGCCCAGCCGCTCGCGGTTGCACGGGCCGTTGCCGGCGATGACCTCGTAGAACTCGTTCCAGTCCGGCTCGGAGAAATCGTAGCCGCCCTTCTCCTCGTTCCAGCGCAGCCCCTCGTCCGGGACCGTCAGGCCGAGATGCTCGGCCTGCGGCACGGTCTGGTCGACGAACTTCTGGCGCAGCTCGTCATTGGTGTTCATCTTGATCTTCCAGGCCATCGACTGGGCCGAGTGGACCGAGTCCTTGTCGGACGGTCCGAACATCATCAGCGCCGGGTACCAGAACCGGTTGAGGGCATCCTGCGCCATGTGCTTCTGGGCCGGGGTGCCGCGCGCCATCCTCATCATGAGGTCGTAGCCCTGGCGCTGGTGGAAGCTCTCCTCCTTGCAGATCCGGATCATCGCCCGGCTGTAGGGGCCGTAGGAGGTCCGCTGCAGCGGCACCTGGTTCATGATCGCCGCGCCGTCGACCAGCCAGCCCACCGCGCCCATGTCGGCCCAGGTCAGGGTCGGGTAGTTGAAGATCGACGAGTACTTCATCGTGCCGGCGTGGAGCCGTTCCATCAGCTCGTCGCGGCTGACGCCGAGCGTCTCGGCGGCGCAGTAGAGGTAGAGGCCGTGCCCGGCCTCGTCCTGGACCTTGGCGAGCAGGATCGCCTTGCGCTCCAGCGTCGGCGCCCGGGTGATCCAGTTGCCCTCCGGCAACTGCCCGACGATCTCCGAATGGGCGTGCTGTCCGATCTGCCGGATCAGGGTCTTGCGGTAGCCCTCGGGCATCCACTCCTTCGGCTCGATCTTCTCGCCGCGGTCGATCCGCTCCTGGAAGGCGCGCTCCTCGGCCGACATCTCGTCGCGGCCGCGGACATGGGTGCTGTCGGTCTTCACCAGCTGCGCGTACATGCCGTGACCCTCCTGCCGGTTGCGGACCGTGACGGGGTTCCGAACGCCGCCCGGTGCGTGCTCCGACGCGATCGGGCTTCGAGCCGTCCTCCCGGGCGCGGCGGCCCTTGTCGTCGGCCCATGGAGGCCGATCGTCTGCGACAGTCCCTACCACCGAAAGCATCACATCACAACGCGGTTTTGCAGATTTATTGTGATGTTTCGATCCGGCCTCGAAGGGCGGCGGCCGGTACCGCAGGGCGGGTCAGGCGTCTCGGACCCGGGTCAGGGAGGCGGTGCGCCCGAGGGTCTCGGCCGTTCGCGCGGGCAACGGGCCGTCGCCGGCCAGGAGATGCTGCCCGACATAGCGGTCGGCGGCGGGCGAGAGGCGCAGGTAGAGGTCGGCGAAGAGCCGGCGGGCGCGGTGCCCGCTCCAGTCGGGCGGCAGGGTCGCGGCGGGCAGGCGCGCATCCCTGAGCGCCGCGTGGCGGTAGGCGTGGACGAGGAGCAGCCGCAGTTGCAGCGCCTCGGCGTCGGTCGGGCACAGCCCGGCCGCGAGCGCCTCGTCGATGCCCGCGAAGGTCGCCAGGAAGGCCGCGTAGGCGGCCTCGAAGGCGGCGAGGTCCCAATGCGCGGCGACGAGGTCCGCGAGCCGCGACCCCGCCGCCCGGTCGGCCTTCGGCCCGACCTCGAAGACCACCAGGGCGGGATCCGCCGGCCGGTGATGGTCCGGCCCGAGCAGCCATTGCGGCCCGAGGCGGACGAAGCCCGCCCGCTCCAGCGCCGGCCCTGCCTCGCCGTCCGGCTCCGCCCCGAGCCAGACGAGCAGCCAGCCGGTCTCGGGCTGCGGCTCGAACAGGGTCCGGGCGGCCGACAGGAACTCGCGCCGCGCCGCCGCGGTGAGCTGATAGAAGCTGCGCCGGCCCTGGCGCTCGCCGGTGAGCTGCCCGGCGGCCACGAGCCGCGACACCGCGGTCCGCACCAGCGTCTCGCTGATGCCGACCATCCGGCAGGTCTCGACGATGTTGCCCATCCACAGCCGGCCGCCGCGCGGCTCGACGACGTCGCCGTAGAGGGTGACGATGAAGCCGCCCGAGCGCAGCGACACGGCATCCACGAGGCGCGAGATCAGGGCCGCTCCCCGGGCCTCCCCGTTGCGATCCGCCGAGGATCCGCGCGCGTCGCTCACACCGCCTCCCGACCCGGGCGGGTGCCGCCGCCGTCATCCGTCGTCCCGTCCTCGACCGAAACGGAGCGGGCCCGGCGACTTACGCAGAAATCGGCGACCGCACAACCGGACCGCGATCCCGGGGCTCCGATGCCGGGCGCGGGAGCCGGCGGCACGGACCCGCACCGGTCGTCAGCAGCAGCCGAGGCGGCGGTAATAGCCGGCAACGGCCGCCTCGAAGCCCGGCATGGCCCGCCAGAGGCCCGCGCGCGCGGGCATCGCCGCCCGGCAGGCATCGCGCAGGGCCCGGTGCGCGCCATCAAGGTCGACGCCGAGGACGACCCCGTCCCGCACGACCGTGCGCCCGGCGACGATCAGCTCCCGGACGTGGCGCTTGGTGGCACGGGCGAACAGCAGGTCGAGGGGGTCGACCTCCGCCAGAGCGTCCTCGTCGAGCGCGGCGCGGTCGAGGACGAGGAGATCGGCGGGGGCGCCCACCGCGATCCGTCCGCCCTCAGGCGCGCCGACCGCGATGCGGCCGGTCTCCAGCGCCATCGCCAGGGCCCGGCGCGGCGCGATCTCGGCGTCGAAGCCCCAGCCGCCATGCAGCGACCAGAGCAGGCGCAGCTCGCGCAGGGCGTCGTCGTCCTCGTCGAAGGCCTGGCCGTCGAGGCCGAGGGCCACGCGGCAGCCGCGGCGCACCATCTCGGCCACCGGCGCGATCCCGGAGCGGAGCGCCAGATTGGACGAGGTGTTGACGGCGATCACGCAGCCGGCCTCGGCGATCATCTCGAGCTCGTCCGGTCGCGCATGGACGCAATGGGCGAGGGTCAGCCGCGGCGAGAGCAGCCCGATCTCGCGCCAGCGCCGCACGAGGCCGCCCGGATAGGTCCGGTCGGCCCAGTCGCGCTGGTAGCGGGTCTCGAACAGATGGGTCGTGACCCGGCGACCGGTGCGGGCGGAGGCCTCGGCGACCGCCTCCCAGAGCCCGTCCGAGCCCCATTGCGGCCCGTTCGGGGCGTATTGCACGTCGACCATCGGTCCGCCGACCGCGTCCGCCGTCGCCTCGACCCGGGCGAGCTGCTCGGCGAGCGGCGCCATCGGACTCAGGAACCGCGACTCGATCTCTGACCGCGTGGCCGGGTCGAGAGCGTCGAGCACCGCGGCGTGGTCGCCGTAGACCAGAGGGTTGCGGTCGCGCAGGCCGATGCCGAGGGCGATGCGCACCCCCACGTCGCGGGCGGCGCGGGCCATCGCCTCCGCCTCGGTGGGATAGTCGGTCAGCCCCGTCGGCCGGACCTGATGGATCATCACCGCGCCCTGGCCGCCGAGCGCCGCCCGGGCCAGGGGCGCCAGGGTCGCCAGGTAGGGATCGACCGGCGCGAGGAGCGCCAGGCGGTGGAGCCAGGTCTCCAGCGGCTTGTTGAAGCCGCCGACAGAGCTCGGCCGCAGGGGCCGGGCATGGTCGTGGGCATTGGCGAGCGCCGGCAGGACGACGGTGTCCTCCGAAACCGCCGCGGCTCCGGGAGCCGCCGCGGCCTCGAGGGCGGCGATCCGCCCGTCCGCGATGGTGATGGCGAGATCCCGGACCGCGCCCTGCGCGTCGAAACCATGTCGGGCCGCAAGGGTGCGCACCGGGATCCTCCTTCGGCGTCTCGGGACCGCGAGGGTACGCTCGGGACGCGGCGACAGGAAGGCGTGGCGGGATCGATGCGGCCCGGGGGGCGGCGCGGCCCCGGGGCCTCGCCCCTCGGGCCTCCCGACGGACCGCGCCGGCCGGCGGCGCGTCCCGGCGCGATTCCGGGTCCGCCTCGCTCGACGCGCCGCCGGCGCCGGGCGATGCTGCTCCTTCCGCGCCCGCCGATCCCGGATCCCGAGCCATGACGCATCGCCTCCCCGCCTCGCCCGAGACCTGCCGCTGGGGTTACCTCGACGCGACCGTACCGCCGGTCCTGACGATCCGCAGCGGCGAGCGGGTGACGATCGAGACCGTCTCGGGCGGGCCCGACGCCCTGCCGCCGGAGGGCTTCCACGTGCCACCGGAGCTGCGGGCGATCCACGCCGCCGAGACCGGCATCCCCTCGGGCCACATCCTGACGGGACCGGTGGCAATCGAGGGCGCGCGGCCCGGCGACGTGCTGGAGGTGCGGATCCTCGACGTGTCGCTGCGCCAGGACTGGGGCTACAACCGGCACCGGCCGCTCGCCGGCACCCTGCCGGACGACTTCCCGGCCTTCCACCACATGACCCTGCCGCTCGACCGCGGGCGCCTGACCGCCCGGATGCCGTGGGGGCTCGAGATCCCGCTCGCGCCGTTCTTCGGCGTGATGGCGGTGGCCCCGCCGCCGGCCTGGGGCCGCTGCACCTCGATCGTGCCGCGTGCCTTCGGCGGCAACCTCGACAACAAGGAGCTGGTGGCCGGCACCACCCTCTTCCTGCCGGTCCTCGCCGAGGGCGCGCTCTTTTCCTGCGGCGACGGCCACGGCGCGCAAGGCGACGGCGAGGTCAACGTCACGGCGATCGAGACGGCGCTCTCCGGGACGTTCGAACTCGTCCTGCGCCAGGACCTGGCGCTCGCGTATCCCCGGGCCGAGACGCCGACCCACGTGATCACGATGGGCCTCGACCCCGACCTCGACCGTTGCGCCGAGCGCGCCCTGCGGGAGATGATCGACCTCGTGGTCGGCCGTGTCGGCGTCACCCGCGACGAGGCCTACGCCCTGTGCAGCATCGCCGCCGACCTCCGGGTGACCCAGACGGTCAACCAGCACAAGGGCGTCCACTGCATGCTGCGCAAGGACTACATGATATGACGAAGGCCGGACCGGCCGGCGGGGTCGCTGTCGAGGGTGCGCCGCGCCGGGAGACAGCCGCGGATGGGCAGGGCGGACGACGCGACCGGGCGTGGCCGTGATCGGCGGCTCGATGGCCGGCTCCCCCGCGGCGAGCATCGGACCTCGGAGCCTGCCTGGCTCGATTTCGAGATTTTCGCCATTTGTCGATTTTATCTTGAGGCGATGGCGATCGAATATCAATCTAACGAAATCCAAATCCATCTATCGTAGCGATTCCCGAATTGATGATTACAATGAGAGCCTTTTTGAGAAAATAATCGAGACTATCCCGCCCTCCCACCTCGGGACGAGGTGGGAGGGCGGGATATCTCAGGATCTCTGTCGGGCTGCCGAACCTGGCGCCTCCGGGCGAGAGCCATGCGACGGGCGCTCCCTCTCCCGGGCGGCGCGAGCGGACGTCGCCTGTCTGGAATGCCTCCAGGCCGCGTTGACGGGGCCGGCCGCGAATGTCAGCCTTGCTGCCATATTTGCGTGGTCCCGAGAGGCCGGAGGAACCGGCCCCCACCGCGCCAGGAGGAGGAACACGCGATGGGTTCGCCCGCGACCACCCCGTCCCTTCGGTCGGTCAACCTCGACGACAAGTACGACCTCTCCCGCGATCGGGTCTTCGTCACCGGCACCCAGGCCGTGATCCGGATGCTGCTGATGCAGCAGGCCCGCGACCGGGCGGCGGGGCTCAACACCGCGGGCTTCGTGTCGGGCTATCGCGGCTCGCCGATCGGCGGGCTCGACCAGAACCTGGTGCGGGCCAAGAAGGTGCTCGACCAGGCCGGCATCGTCTTCCAGCCCGGCCTCAACGAGGAGCTGGCCGCCACCGCCCTGTGGGGCGCCCAGCAGGCCGAGATGCGCGGCGAGGGCCGCTACGACGGCGTCTTTGGCCTCTGGTACGGCAAGGGCCCGGGCGTCGACCGCTCCGGCGACGTTTTCCGCCACGCCAACATGGCCGGCACCTCGCGCCACGGCGGCGTGCTGGCGCTGATGGGCGACGACCACACGGCGGAATCCTCCACCGTCGCGCACCAGTCGGAGTTCCACTTCGTCGACGTGATGTCGCCGATCCTCAACCCGGCCGGCGTCCAGGAGATCCTGGATTACGGGCTCTACGGCTACGCGATGAGCCGCTATTGCGGCACCTGGGTCGCCTTCAAGTGCATCAAGGAGAACATCGAATCGACCGCGAGCGTCGACGCCCGCCTCGACCGGGTGAAGATCGTGCTGCCCGACGACTTCCTGATGCCGCCGGGCGGGCTCAACATCCGCACGCCGGACGGCATCCTGGAGCAGGAGGCCCGCCTCCAGGACTTCAAGCGCGACGCCATGATGGCCTTCGTGCGCGCCAACGGGCTCAACCGGATCGTGCTCTCGGGCGGGCGCCAGCCGAAGATCGGCATCATCACGGTCGGAAAATCCTATCTCGACGTGCGCCAGGCGATGGACGACCTCGGCCTCGACGAGGTCAAGGCCAACGACATGGGCTTGCGCCTCTACAAGGTCGCCTGCCCGTGGCCGCTGTCGCGGCGCGAACTGGCGGAGTTCGCCGAGGGCCTCGACCTCGTGATGGTGGTGGAGGAGAAGCGCTCGCTGATCGAGGTGCAGCTGCGCGAGGAGCTGTACGGATCGGCCAACCAGCCGGTCTGCATCGGCAAGCGGGATGAAGCGGGCCACTGGCTCTTCCCGGTGAAGGGCGCGCTCGATCCCAACGACATCGCGGTGGCTTTGGGCGAGCGCCTGCTGCGCTACCACCGCAACGACGACCTCGCGGGCCGCGTCGCGCGGCTCAAAGGCGCGCAGGAGCGGTTGGCCCAGACCGTCGATATCGCGGCCCGGGTCCCGCATTTCTGCGCCGGCTGCCCGCACAATTCCTCGACCAAGGTGCCCGACGGCATGCGGGCCTATGCGGGCATCGGCTGCCACTACATGGCGCAGTGGATGGACCGCGAGACCGACGGCTTCACCCAGATGGGCGGCGAGGGCGCGAACTGGATCGGCGAGAACGCCTTTTCCAAGCGTGGCCATGTCTTCCAGAATCTCGGCGACGGCACCTACAACCATTCGGGATCGCTGGCTTTGCGCTGGGCCGTCGATACCGGAACGACGATCACCTACAAGATCCTGTTCAACGACGCGGTCGCCATGACCGGCGGCCAGCCGCACGAGGGCGGGCTCACCGTCGACCGCATCGCCGCGCAGGTGCGGGCGGAAGGCGTGGAGCGCATCGCGCTCGTCACCGACGAGCCGGACAAGTACCCCTCGACCGTGAGCTGGCCGCACGGGCTCACCATCCACCACCGGGACGAGCTGGACGCGGTCCAGCGCGAACTCGCCGCCGTGCCGGGCGTCTCGGTGATGATCTACGACCAGACCTGCGCCTCCGAGAAGCGCCGGCGGCGCAAGCGCAACGCCTATCCCGACCCCGACAAGCGGGTGATCATCAACGAACTCGTCTGCGAGGGCTGCGGCGACTGCTCGGTGCAGTCGAACTGCGTCGCGGTGCAGCCGGTCGAGACCGAGTTCGGCCGCAAGCGCCGCATCGACCAGTCGAGCTGCAACAAGGACTTTTCCTGCGTGAAGGGCTTTTGCCCGTCCTTCGTGACGGTGCACGGCGCCAAGCCCCGTAGCAAGCCGGCCAGTGTCCCGGTCGCGACCGAGGCGTCGCCGGATGCGGGGATCCCCGAGCCGGCGATTCCTGCGATCGACGGCACCTACAACCTGATCGTCACCGGCGTCGGCGGGACCGGCGTGGTGACGGTCGGGGCGATCCTCGGCATGGCGGCGCATCTCGAGGGCAAGGGCCTCGGCATGATCGACATGGCCGGCCTCGCCCAGAAGGGCGGCGCGGTGTTCAGCCACGTGCGGCTGGCCAACCACCAGGAGGACATCCACGCCATCCGGGTCGGGGCGGGCGCGGCCGACCTCGTGCTCGGCTGCGACCTCGTGGTCAGCGGCAACCGCAAGGTGCTGTCGGCGATCGCGAAGGGCCGCACCCACCTCGTCGTCAACACCGCCGAGGTGATGCCCGGCGAGTTCACCCGCCGGCCCGACTTCTCCCTGCCGGCCGAGCGGATCAAGCGGGCGATCCGCGAGGCCGCGGGCGCGGAGCACGCGGACTTCACCGACGCGACGAGCCTCGCCGTCTCGGTGCTGGGGAATGCGCTCGCCGCCAACATGTTCATGCTGGGCTTCGCCTGGCAGCGCGGGCGGGTGCCGCTGTCGCGGGACGCGCTCCTGAAGGCGATCGAGCTCAACCGTGAGGCGGTGGCGATGAACCGCGCGGCCTTCGCCTGGGGCCGGCGCGCGGCGGCCTCGCCTGAGACCATGCGGGCGGTCGAGGCCCCGGCCCCGGACCTGGCGCCGGACCTCGACGGGGTGATCGCCAAGCGCGTCGCCTTTCTGACCGCCTACCAGGACGCGGCGTACGCCGAGCGCTACGCCAAGGCTGTTTCCGCCGTGCGGGTGCGGGAAGCCGCGATCGTGCCCGGCCAGTCGGCCCTGACCGACGCCGCCGCCCGCTCGCTCTTTCGGCTGATGGCCTACAAGGACGAGTACGAGGTCGCGCGGCTCTACATCGACGGAAGCTTCCAGGCGCAAGTCCAGCGCACCTTCGAGGGCGACGACCTCCGCTACGAGTTCCACCTCGCGCCCCCGCTCCTCGCCCGTCGCGACCCCGCCACCGGCCGGCCGCGCAAGATGACCTTCGGGCCCTGGATGATGACGGCCTTCGGGATGCTGGCCCGGATGAAGCGTCTGCGCGGCACCGCCCTCGACCCGTTCGGCTACACGCGGGAGCGGCGCGAGGAGCGGCGGCTGGTCCAGGACTTCGAGGCGCGGCTCACGGAGATCGCCCGCGACCTCACGCCCGCCAACCACGCGGCCGCGGTCGGCTTGGCCGGTCTGCCCCAGCGCATCCGCGGCTACGGACCGGTGAAGGCGAGGAACCTGGAGGCGGTGCGGGACGAGGAGACGGCGTTTCTGGCGCGGTTCCGCACCGACGACGCCCCGCTCGCGACGGCGGCGGAGTAGGCTCCCTTCTCCCTCTCCCCGCGGCCGGCAGGGCTATCCGGGGCACACTCGAGACGAGAAGAGCACGGGTTATCCCCTCCCCCCTCTGCGGGGGAGGGTGGCCCCCGAACGGGGGCCGGGAGAGGGGACGCCGCTTCCGGAGATGTCGTGACCGTGGTGACGGGCGCTCCCTGGACCCGCGTCGCGCTGCCCCTCTCCCGGCCCCTGCTGAGGCAGGAGCCACCCTCCCCCGCAGAGGGGGGAGGGGTAACCCGCGCCCGTCTCGGATTGCCCCACCCCTCCACCTCTGCCACTCCTGGCACGCGTCACACCCACCCGGAGCCCCCGGCATGAAGGACTTCCCCGCCGCCTATCAGGTCAGCGAGGGCTCGGCCCTGTCGGTCGACCGGCCGTTCTACGAGCGGATCGCCACCGAGACCGGCGGGCGCACCCTGGTCGATGCGTTCACCGTCCCGATCCGTACCGGGCGGGCCTGGAGCGTGCCGGCGGGCCACGTCTTCCGGATCGTCGCGCCGGAGGGGCCGCAGGTCGGCGACCTCAACATCTGGAACCGGCACGATCCCCGCGAGCGGCTGTGGGCGGCGCGCACCCGCCAGCTCCAGGGTGCCCACGTCACGACCTTCGACCGGCTGTGGTCGACCCTGCCGTTCCTGCGCCCGCTCGTCACCATCACGGCCGACACGCTGGCGCATTACGGCACCGACGAATACGGCGGCCGGGTCCACGACCTGCTCGGCACCCGCTGCGACCCCTACGTCAACAAGCTGCTGACCGGCCAGGACTTCCACTTCCACTGCCACTCGAACCTCACCCGCGCGGTGATGCCGTTCGGCCTGACCGAGTTCGACGTCCACGACGTGCTCAACGTGTTCCAGGTCACCGGGCTCAACCACGACGACCTGTACTTCATGCGCGACTGCCCGGCGAAAGCCGGCGACTACCTGGAATTCTTCGCCGAGATCGACCTGCTCTGCGCCCTCTCGACCTGCCCGGGCGGCGACCTCTCGGTGCCGCTCTGGGGGCCGGACGCCCGCGACCCGATCGAGGTCTGCCGGCCGCTCGCCGTCGAGGTCTACCGGCTGGCGCCCGAATTGACCGAGGGCTGGCGGAGCCCGGAGGTGGCCCCCTATCGCGGCCAGCACGGGCTCCACGCCGAGAAGGGCTGGTGGGACAAGGCCTAGCGCATCTTCCGACGAAGCGGAAACCGGTTCGTTGCAAAAAAATGCGACAAAACAATGACTTAGAGAGCTTCACGATCGCAATGCGATCGTGAAGTGGTCTAGCGCAGCGGCAACGCCAGGCACACCGCCACCAGGATCACCGCGTAGGCGATCACCCGGAACGTCCGGTCGGAGGCATGGCGAAAGCCGTGCGAGCCGATCCAGAGGCCGACCCCGTAGGGCAGGAGCAGCGGCACCGCCTCCGCGAAGCGGGGGCCGGTGAGGACGCCGGTGGCCGTGAAGACGACGCCGGAGACCAGGGTCGAGAGGCCGAAATAGGCCATCAGGTTGTCGCGCACCTGACGCGCCGAGGCGCGCTGGCTGGCGAGCCAGAACACGGCGAGCGGCATGCCGCCGAGCGCGGCAAAGCCGCTCGCCAGTCCCGAGGCGCCCCCCGTCGCGAGCGAGAGCGGCAGCGACGGTTCCCCCTTGTAGCGCCAACCCGAGACGAGCGCGGCGAGCGCCAGCAGGATGGCGCAAGCGGTGATCCAGCGGGTCAGCGCCGGATCGAGATGGGTGAGGAGCTGGACGCCGACCGGCAGCAGGAGGGTGGAGCCGATCAGGAGCGGCACCACCTCGCGCCAGACCGCCCGCGGCGCGGAGCGGGCGCCGAACCACAGCGAGAACGGCGCGTCGACCACCCAGATCAGCCCCACCGCCGCCGCCGGTCCGACGGCGGCGGCGGCCACCGGCACGAACACCATCGCGAAGCCGAAGCCGGTGAAGCCGCGCACCAGCCCGCCGACGAGCGCGGCGAGGAACAGGGTGGCGGCCCGGGCGTCGAGCGGCAGGAGGGCGGCGGGATCGAGTGACATAAGGTCACCACGCACCCCCCGGCTACGATTCGTCAAGGTCTCGGGCGCAAGGGTGCTTCAGGCATGTTCACGGAACGTCCCGTGCTAGCGGCGCAGCGTTTTCCCGGCTAGAGACCGGCGCTCTTCGCGCCGGGACGGTTTTTCGGCATGATGCGGGCGCCGCCCGCATCCACGGCAAGGACACCTGAGCGGCGATGAGCGAACCGATCCGCATCCTGGGCATCGATCCGGGCCTGCGCCGTACCGGCTGGGGCCTGATCACCGTGACGGGCACCCGCCTCGCCTTCGTGGCGAGCGGCACCGTGACGTCGAACGGCGACGACGACCTCGCCACCCGCCTGTGCAGCCTGCACGAGGGCCTGACCAAGGTCGTCGCCACGATGCTCCCCGACGAGGCCGCCGTGGAAGAAACCTTCGTCAACAAGGACGCGCAGGCGACCCTGAAGCTCGGCCACGCCCGCGCCGTCGCCCTGCTGGTGCCGGCCCTCGCCGGCCTGCCGGTGGCCGAATATGCCGCCAACCTCGTCAAGAAGACCGTGGTCGGCGCCGGCCACGCCGAGAAGGACCAGGTCGGCGCGATGGTGCGCTTCCTCCTGCCCAAGGCCACCGCCGACACGGCGGACGCGGCGGACGCGCTCGCCATCGCGATCACCCATGCGAGCCACCGGGCGTCGCGGGCCAGGGCGGCGACGCACGCCGCGGCGGCGGGGCCGGGCGCCGGCCGGATCGCCCGGGCGGTGGCGCGGGGGTAAGCGATCACGAACACCGGACTTCGGTGTCGTGCCGATTTTCTGAGAGCCTGATCGACCGATAGATATACTCTATCCCATCAGCAACCTCATCCTGAGGTGGAGGGTAGGATAGAAAATCCCCTCGCGATTATGTCGCCGCAAGTCAAACAGGTTCCGAAATCCTCCAGGTGGTCCCGGGGCTCGCCGAAGGCGGGCGCCCGGGATCCATATCCGCCGAGGCTTGAGAAGCCGGCGAAGGCCGCTCCACATCTTCCGGCATGATTGATGGATATGGATCCCGGATTCCGCCTCGCGGCACCGGGATGACCCTGTGAGTTTGGGAGCGCTCGACCCCGGCTCGCCCGATCGGTCGGGCGCTGTGCCGGACCATCCGTCTCACGTCCGTCCTTCGCTCTCTCCCCGCTTGTCTTAAAAAACGATCGTTCGTATGAATGGAGAAAATGGGAGGAGGCGCCGATGATCCCGAACGCCGCGCGTGAGTTCAATTTCGGCCTGGGCGAGACCGCCGAGGCGATCCGCGACAGCGTGCGCAGCTTCGCGCAGGAGAAGATCGCGCCGCGGGCCGAGGAGATCGACCGCACCAACACCTTCCCGCGCGACCTCTGGCCCGAGATGGGGGCGCTCGGCCTCCACGGCATCACGGTCGAGGAGGAGTATGGGGGCCTGGGCCTCGGCTACCTCGCCCATTGCGTGGCGATGGAGGAGGTGTCGCGGGCCTCCGCCTCGGTCGGCCTGTCGTACGGCGCGCACTCCAACCTGTGCGTCAACCAGATCACCCGCAACGGCTCGGACGCGCAGAAGCGGAAATACCTGCCCAAGCTCATCTCCGGCGAGCATGTCGGCGCGCTCGCGATGTCCGAGCCGGGGGCCGGTTCGGACGTGGTGTCGATGCGCACCCGCGCCGAGAAGCGGGGCGACCGCTACGTGCTGACCGGCTCCAAGATGTGGATCACCAACGGTCCCATCGCCGAGACCCTGGTGGTCTACGCCAAGACCGACCCGGCGGCGGGCCCCCGCGGCATCACCGCCTTCCTGGTCGAGAAGGGCATGAAGGGATTTTCCACCGCCCAGAAGCTCGACAAGCTCGGCATGCGCGGCTCGGACACCTGCGAGCTGGTCTTCGAGGAGTGCGAGGTCCCGGAGGAAAACGTGCTCGGACAGGTCGGACGCGGCGTCAACGTGCTGATGTCGGGCCTCGACTACGAGCGGGCGGTGCTGGCGGCGGGGCCGCTCGGCATCATGCAGGCCTGCCTCGACGTGGTCATCCCTTACGTCCACGAGCGCAAGCAGTTCGGCCAGGCGATCGGCGAGTTCCAGCTCGTCCAGGGCAAGCTCGCCGACATGTACGTCTCGACCAACGCCGCAAAGGCCTACGTCTACGCGGTGGCCCAGGCCTGCGACCGCGGCGAGACCACCCGGGAGGACGCGGCCGGCGCGATCCTCTACGCCGCCGAGCGGGCGACGCAATGCGCCCTCGACGCGATCCAGTTGCTCGGCGGCAACGGCTACATCAACGACTACCCGACCGGGCGGCTCCTGCGTGACGCCAAGCTCTACGAGATCGGCGCCGGTACCAGCGAGATCCGCCGGATGCTGATCGGCCGCGAGCTCTTCAATAAGTCCGCCTGAGGTTCGAGCCGATGCCGGTCATCCCCACCAGCGCCGACCTCACCTCCGGGGCGGCGGAGCAGAACCGCGCGGCCTGGAGCGAGTTGCGCTCCGCCCTCAAGAGCCACCGGGCCACGGCCGCGGCGGGCGGGCCGGCGCGGGCCCGCGAGCGCCACGTCGCCCGCGGCAAGCTCCTGCCCCGCGACCGGGTCCTGCGCCTGCTCGATCCGGGCTCGCCGTTCCTGGAGGTCGGGGGGCTCGCCGCGAACGGGATGTACGGCGACGACATCCACGCCGCCGGAATCATCACCGGCATCGGCCGGGTGGCGGGCCGCGAGGTGATGGTGGTCTGCAACGACGCCACCATCAAGGGCGGCACCTACTACCCGCTGACGGTCAAGAAGCACCTGCGGGCGCAGGAGATCGCGCTCCAGAACCGGCTGCCCTGCCTCTACCTCGTCGATTCCGGCGGCGCCAACCTGCCGCAGCAGACCGAGGTCTTTCCCGACCGCGAGCATTTCGGCCGGATCTTCTACAACCAGGCGCAGATGTCGGCCGCCGGCATCCCGCAGATCGCCTGCGTGATGGGGTCGTGCACGGCCGGCGGCGCCTACGTGCCGGCGATGTCGGACGAGAGCGTGATCGTGCGCCGCCAGGGCACGATCTTCCTCGGCGGTCCGCCGCTCGTGAAGGCCGCGACCGGCGAGGTGGTGAGCGCGGAAGACCTCGGCGGCGCCGACGTGCACGCGCGGCTGTCGGGCGTCGCCGACCATTACGCCACCGACGATGCCCACGCGCTCGCGATCCTGCGCCGCATCGTCGGGGGGCTCAACACCGTCAAGCGGCCCGACCTCGACATCGCGGCCTCGGTCAAGCCGGCCTACGGGGCGGGCGACCTCGACGCCCTGGTGCCCACGGACCTGCGCAAGCAGTACGACGCCCGCGAACTCATCGCCCGCCTCATCGACGGCTCGGAATTCGACGAGTTCAAGCGGCTCTACGGCACCACGCTGGTCACGGGGTTCGCCCGGCTGCACGGCATGCCGGTCGGGATCCTGGCCAACAACGGCATCCTGTACTCGGAGAGCGCGCTGAAAGGGGCGCACTTCATCGAGCTGTGCTGCCAGCGCCGCATCCCGCTGGTCTTCCTCCAGAACATTTCCGGCTTCATGGTCGGGCGCGAGGTCGAGGCCGGCGGCATCGCCAAGAACGGCGCCAAGCTCGTGACCGCCGTGGCCACCGCCGCGGTGCCGAAGCTCACCGTGATCGTCGGCGGCTCGTACGGGGCCGGCAATTACGGCATGTGCGGCCGGGCCTACTCGCCCCGCTTCCTGTTCGCCTGGCCGAACTCGCGCATCTCGGTGATGGGCGCCGAGCAGGCGGCGAGCGTGCTCGCCACCGTCAAGCGCGACAACATCGAGGCCGGGGGCGGCGCCTGGAGCCCGGAGGAGGAGGAGGCGTTCAAGGCGCCGATCCGCGCCGGGTTCGAGGAGGAGGGCTCGCCCTACTACGCCACGGCGCGGCTGTGGGACGACGGCATCATCCTGCCCGAGGAGACGCGCCGGGTGCTCGGCCTGTCGCTCTCGGCCTGCCTCAACGCGCCGGTGCCGGAGACCCGGTTCGGCCTGTTCCGGATGTGAGGACAGCATGACCACACGCCGCCTCGCCTCCGTCCTCGTCGCCAATCGCGGCGAGATCGCCTGCCGGGTGATCCGCACCGCCCGGGCCCTCGGGATGCGCACCATCGCGGTCTATTCCGAGGCCGACCGCGACGCGATGCACGTCGCGCTCGCCGACGAGGCCTTCCTGCTCGGCCCGGCCCCCGCCGCCGATTCGTACCTGCGCATCGACCGCATCCTGGAAGCCGCCCGGGCGAGCGGGGCCGAGAGCATCCATCCGGGCTACGGCTTCCTGTCGGAGCGGCCGGACTTCGCCGACGCCTGCGCCGAGGCCGGCATCGTCTTCGTCGGCCCCCCGGCCTCCGCCATCCGCGCCATGGGCCTCAAGGATGCGGCGAAGGCGCTGGTGGCGGAAGCCGGCGTGCCGGTGGTGCCGGGCTATCACGGCGCGCGCCAGGAGGCCGATTTCCTCGCTGCGGAAGCGGCTTCCATCGGCTATCCGGTGCTGATCAAGGCGGTGGCCGGCGGCGGCGGCAAGGGCATGCGCCGGGTCGAGGGGCCGGAGGGCTTTTCCGACGCCCTCGCCTCGGCGCAGCGCGAGGCCCAGAATGCGTTCGGCGATCCGCGGGTGCTGGTCGAAAAGTACGTCCTGTCGCCGCGCCACGTCGAGATCCAGGTTTTTTGCGACTCTCACGGCAACGCCGTCCACCTGTTCGAGCGCGATTGCTCGCTCCAGCGCCGCCACCAGAAGGTGATCGAGGAGGCGCCCGCCCCCGGCATGCCCGACGAGGTCCGAACGGCGATGGGCCGGGCCGCCGTCGAGGCGGCGAAGGCGGTGGGCTATGTCGGCGCCGGCACGGTCGAGTTCATCGCCGACGGCCGCGAGGGCCTGCGCCCCGACGGCTTCTGGTTCATGGAGATGAACACCCGGCTCCAGGTCGAGCATCCGGTGACCGAGGCGATCACCGGGCACGACCTCGTCGAATGGCAGTTCCGCGTCGCCTCCGGCGAGGCGCTGCCGGTCGATCAGGCGGAGCTCGCGATCCACGGCCACGCCGTCGAGGCGCGGCTCTACGCCGAGGATCCGGATCACGGCTTCCTGCCCTCGACGGGCCCCTTGCGGGCGCTCACCCTTCCATCGGGCGAGGGCATCCGGGTCGATACCGGCGTGCGCGCCGGCGACCGGGTGACCCCTTTCTACGACCCGATGATCGCCAAGGTGATCGCCCACGGCGCCACCCGTGACGAAGCACTGGACCGGCTGGCCGGCGCGCTCGGCCGCACCCTGGTGGCGGGGCCGAAGACCAACGTCGCCTTCCTGAAGGCGCTGGCCGAGTCGCAGGATTTTCGCGAAGGCCGCTTCGACACCGGCTTCATCGACCGCGATCTCGCGACCCTGACGGCACCGAGCCCGCACCGCGACGCCGCGATCCGGGCCGGACTTCGCGCCCTGGTGACGCGGGAGGCCCCCGCCGGCACCGGCTCGCCCTGGGACGCGGCGGACGGGTTCCAGCTCGGCGAGGCTCGTCGCCAGGCCTATCCGTTCGTGCTCGAGGGCGAGCCGGCCGAGGCCGCCCTGCACTGGGGCCCGACCGGCCTCGCGGTAGAATACGGCGCCGCCGGCCCCGAGCCCGATGACGTCACGGTGGTGGAGGCGCCGCCCGGCGTGCTGGTCCTCGCCGAGGGCCGGCAGATCGCGCTCTCCCCCCCCGATCCCTTCGCGGTCGACCTCGACCACATCGACCAGGGCGGCACCATCAAGGCGCCGATGCACGGCCGCGTCGTCGCCGTGCTGGTCGCCCCCGGCGACACCGTGGTGCGTGGCCAGCGCCTCGCGGTGGTCGAGGCGATGAAGATGGAGCACGCGCTCACCGCCCCCCGCGACGGCACGGTCGCCGAGGTGGCCGCGGAGGCCGGCCAGCAGGTCGCCGAGGGCGCCCGCCTGATCACCCTGACCACGGAGGACGCCGCGTGAGCACGATTCTGACTTCGACCCACCCGCGCGGCGGGCTGTACTTCGAGGATTTCGAGGTCGGCGCGACGCTCCGCCATCGCCTCACCCGCACGGTGACGCAGATGGACAACATGCTGTTTTCCAACATGACGCTGAACCCGCAGCCGCTCCACATCGACGCGCATTTCTGCGCGACCGAGACCGAGTGGGGCAAACCGCTGATAAACTCGCTGTTCACGCTCGGCCTGATGATCGGCATCTCGGTCAACGACACGACCGTCGGCACCACCATCGGCAACCTCGGCATGACCGAGACGCGCTTTCCCGCCCCGCTCTTCGAGGGCGACACCGTGAGCGTGACGACGGAGGTCGCCGCCAAGCGCGAATCGCGCTCGCGGCCCACCGCCGGCATCGTCGACCTCGTCCACCGCGCCTACAACCAGGACGGCATCCTGGTGGCCGAGTGCCGCCGCCAGGCGATGATGCGCAAGCGGCCGGTCGCGGAGGCCTGAGCGCGGGTTCGGCTCGCACCTGCCATTGTCCGTCCCACCCGCGACCTCATCCGGAGGTGCTGGCGATCATGGATCGCCCGCACCTCAGAGTCTGTTGGAGTCGTTTTTCTATTGCTGACATCAAGATAACCAAGGATATCCTACCCTCTCACCTCATCCTGAGGTGTTGGTCGATCGAAGATCGACTGACCTCGAAGGAGCCCTCCAGAAACCTCGGCGATCCCTGGAACCCTCCTTCGAGGTCAGTCCATCTCCGATGAACTGACACCTCAGGATGAGGTCGTGAGCAGGATATGTCCTGCTATGTCCGGCTTTACGAAAGACGATCCCGCTCAAACAGGCTCTCAGGATGAGGTCGCGAGTGGGATAAAACCTGTCAACGAGATCGAATAGGCTTTTCGTCATGCGCTCTCTGCTGTTCGTCCCCGGCGATTCGCCCCGCAAGCAGGAGAAGGGTCTGGAGGTCGGCGCCGACGCCCTGATCCTCGACCTCGAGGATTCGGTCGCGTTGCCCGAGAAGGGCAAGGCCCGCGAGGTCGCCGCCGGCTTTCTCGCACGGATGCGGGCGGTCGCCGGCCGGCCGAAGCTCTACGTGCGCGTCAACGCCCTCGATACCGGGCTCACCGAGGACGACCTCGCCGCGGTGATGCCGCACGCGCCCGACGGGATCATGCTGCCGAAGGCCGAGGGCGGCCCGAGCGTGGCGCAGCTCGGCGCCCGCCTCGCCGTCCACGAGGCCGAACACGGGCTGCCCGACGGCGCCACCCGCATCCTGCCGATCGCCACCGAGACGGCGCGCGCCGTCTTCGCGCTCCAGAGCCTGCCGGGGGCGAGCCGACGGCTCTCCGGCGTCACCTGGGGGGCGGAGGATCTCTCGGCCGATCTCGGCGCCGAGACCAACCGGGGCGAGGACGGCGCCTGGACCGGGCCGTTCCAGCTTGCCCGCAACCTGACCCTGATGGCGGCCGCCGCCGCCGAGGTCGATGCGATCGACACCATCAACGCCCTGTTTCGCGACCTCGATGGGCTCGCCCGCGAATGCCGCGCCGCCCGGCGCGACGGGTTCACCGGCAAGATGGCGATCCATCCGGCGCAAGTGGCGGTGATCAACGACGCCTTCACGCCGACCGACGCGGCGATCGCCCAGGCGCGCAAGGTCGTGGCCGCCTTCGCGCAGGCGCCCGGCATGGGCGTCGTCGGGATCGACGGCGAGATGTTCGACCGGCCGCACCTGCGCCGGGCGGAACGGCTGCTGGCGCGGCAGGCGTGAGGCGGCGCACGCCGTCTCCCCCGCCCCCCGGGGCCGCCGAGCGATACCCGGGGGGACGCCTCGTCAGATCCAGCGCTTGCGCCGCTTGAAGCTCTTCAGGTTGCGGAAGCTCTTGCGCTGGTCGCCGGCGCCGCCGAGGTAGAATTCCTTCACGTCCTCGTTGGTGCGCAGCTCCTCGACCGTGCCGTCGAGCACCACCTTGCCCTGCTCCATGATGTAGCCGCGATCGGCCACCGAGAGGGCGGCGCGGGCGTTCTGCTCGACGAGCAGGATGGTGACGCCGAGGTCGCGGTTGATCTGGCGGATGATGGAAAAGACCTCCTTCACCAGGAGCGGCGAGAGGCCCATCGAGGGCTCGTCCATCAGGATCAGGCGGGGGCGGGCCATCAGGGCGCGGCCGATCGCCAGCATCTGCTGCTCGCCGCCCGAGAGGTAGCCGGCGGCCCCCGTGCGCTCCTTGAGGCGCGGGAAGTAGGTCAGGACCCGTTCGAGATCCTGGCCGACCTCGCGGTCGCGGCGCGAGAAGGCGCCGAGGCGCAGATTCTCCATCGGCGTCATGTCGGAGACGATGCGGCGGCCCTCCATCACCTGGAAGATGCCGCGGCGCACGATCCTGTCGGGCTCGATGCCGTCGATGCGGGCGCCGTCGAACACGATCTCGCCGCGGGTGACCTCGCCGTCCTCGGAGCGCAGCAGGCCCGAGATGGCCTTCAGCGTGGTCGACTTGCCGGCGCCGTTGGCCCCGAGCAAGGCCGTGATCGAGCCCGCCGGCACGTCGAGGCTCAGGCCCCGCAGGACCAGGATCACGTCGTCGTAGACGACCTCGACGTTGCGCAAGCTGAGGAGGGGAGCCGGCGCGGCGTCGGAAGTCGGGCGCTCCAGGGTCATGACCTGCGACATCGGAAGGCTTTCGTTTCAGCAAGATGCGACGTCGAAACTTCCCCCCGCGGAACTCGGGGAAGCCCGAGTTCCGCATCCAAGTGCCCAAGCCGGGCAAGCCCGACTTGGGTTGTGGGAGGGTTTACGGGCGGATCACCCGCCAGCGGCGGTCCTCACCACCCCTGCCACTCGCTCTTGCGCGGCAGCGTCACGGTCTTGACCGGCTCGAGCTTGATCGTGCCGGCCTTGATCAGGTCGGGCAGCGCACCGTCGGTCGGGCCCGAGACCTTGGCGCGGTAGATGTGCACCTCCATCATCCCGCGATGGTCGGTGGGCGACCAGGTCGAGGGGACGCAGACACCCTCCATCCCGGCCGGCACCCAGTCCTTCTTCTGGTAGAAGCCCTTGCGGACGTTGGGGCCGGCAAGCCCCCCGTTGTCCTTGGCCCAGGCCAGGGCCTCGGTCATGTAGAGGGCGGCGCAGATGCCGGTATAGTAGTGCACCGGCCGGTAGGCGGTGCCGGCGGCGTCCGACACCTTCGAGATCTCGGCCGCCATCGCCATGCCGGGCGCGGTGCTGCCGCTCACCGCGGCGGTGCGGACCGGGAAGACGACGCCGTTCGCCGCTTCGCCGGCCGCCTTGGCGGCGTTCTCGTCCATGCCCCAGACGTTGCCCATGAACTGGATGTCGGTGCCGACCGACTTGCAGGACTTCAAGAGCGAGATGTTCGAGCCGCCGGTATTGCCGAGATAGGCGTAGTTCGCGCCCGCATTCTTGGCGGTGAGGCACTGCGCGGTGTAGTCGCCGGGCGCGAGCGCGAAGACGATCGCCGGCAGCACCTCGAAGCCGAGGTCCTTCGCCATCGCCTCGCCGGCTTCCTTGGGCGAGTTCGGATAGGGGTGGTTGCCGCCCATGTGGACGTATTTCGGCTTGCCGGTCTTGCCCTTGGCCTTCCAGTCGTCGGCGGCCCACATCAGCATGGCGCGAAGCGCATCCGAGTAGGACGGGCCGTAGAAGAAGTTGTAGGGCGCCGCCTTGGCCTTGCCGCTGGCGCCGGTCGGGTCGCTGACCTGCGCGGCGTAGGAGCCGGAGATGTAGGGGATCTCGTCCTTGGTGACGAAGGCGGAGAGGGCCTCGGTGTCGGCGGTGCCCCAGCCCTGGATCGCCGCGACCTTGTCGCGTCCGCCGGTCCACTTCTTGTAGAGCGCGACGGCGCGCGGCACCTGGTAGCCGTAATCGACCGACTCGACGTTCATCTTCTCGCCCTTGATGCCGCCCTTGCGGTTCACGTAGGCGAGGGCATCGGCCACCCCTTGCGCGTAGGGCACGCCGACGTCGGAGGTGGCGCCGCTCTGGTCGGCGAGGTGGCCGATCGGGATCTCGGCGGCGAGGGCGGGCACGGCCAGGGCGAGGATTGCGGCCGAGGCGAGGGACAGGCGAAGCATGGGTGATGTTTCCTCCGGTAGGTGGGCTGGTTCGCCAGCCTCGTCGGTGAATTCAGAATTCGTGGACCGGATTGATCGGTCCTATCCCACCCGCGACCTCATCCTGAGGTGCGAGCGAAGCGAGCCTCGAAGGAGAGCTCCAGATGTCTCGAAGCTTGCTGGAGCCCTCCTTCGAGGCCGCTACGCGGCACCTCAGGATGAGGTCGCGGGTGGGACAAGAGGGATGCTCACGGCGCTGCCGCCCCAGGTCAAGACAAGGTCTAGAGCATTTTCCGACGAAGTGATGCCAGTTCGTCGAAGAAAACGCGACAAAACAATGACTTAGAGAGCTTCGCGATTGCAACGCGATCGTGAAGCGCTCTAGTGCGAGAACGGATACAGCTTCCAGTACGCCTTGATCTGGCGCCAGCGGTGGGCGAGCCCGTCGGGCTCGAACATCAGGAAGAGTACGATCACCAGCCCGATCGCCATCTCGCGCAGGAAGGACAGGTTGTCCTTGAGCGAGAGCGCGCGATCGAGGGCGGAGCCGCGGACCGCATCGGTGATCCAGCCCATCGCTTCGGGCACCAGCACCATGAAGGCGGTGCCCATCAGCGTGCCCATGATCGAGCCGAGGCCCCCGATGATGATCATGCCGAGGAACTGGATCGAGAGCAGGATGCCGAAGCCCTCGACCGAGACAAATTGGAGGTAATGGGCGTAGAGCGCGCCGCCGATGCCGGCGAAGAAGGCCGAGAGGCCGAAGGACAGGGTGCGGTAGCGGGTGAGGTTGATCCCCATCATCTCCGCCGAGAGGTAGTGGTCGCGCACCGCCACCAGCGCCCGGCCGTCGCGGGAGCGCATCAGGTTGGTGGCGAGCACGAAGGTCAGCACCAGGTAGGCGAGCACCACGTAGAAGTAGCGGTGGTCGGTGTCGAAACTGAACCCGAGGATCGAGAAGGGGTCCGCCGCCGTACCGGCGACGCCCCCGGTGAACCAGTTCGCCCGGGCGAAGAAGTCCTGCAGGATGTACTGCGCCGCGAGCGTCGCGATGGCGAGGTAGAGGCCCTTGAGCCGGGCCGCCGGCAGGCCGAAGATCAGGCCGACCGCGGTCGTCATCACGCCGGCGAGCGGGATCGCGAAGAAGACGGGAATCCCGTAATTGTTCGACAGCCAGGCGGAGGCGAAGGCGCCGAAGCCGAAGAAGGCCGCGTGCCCGATCGAGATCTGCCCGGTGAAGCCGACCAGGATGTTGAGGCCCAACGCCGCGACCGCGAAGTAGCCGATCTGGATCAGCAGGCTCAGCCAGTAGCGGTCCAGCACCAGGGGGGCGCAGCAGAGCAGCGCCAGCCCCGCCCAGACCGCGTAGCGGCTGCCGGCGGTGGGGAAGATGGTGGTGTCGGCGGCGTACGTGGTGCGGTAGTCGCCGGCGGGGATCAGGCTCTGGGTCGCCATCAGACGCGCTCGATGTCGCGGGTGCCGAACAGGCCGTAGGGCTTGATCATCAGGATCACCACCAAGACGTAGAAGGGAACGATCTCGTAGAGGTTGCCCCAGTGCAGGTACTGGCCGTCGACGTATTGCGCGACGTTCTCCAGCACCCCGATCACGAGGCCGCCGATGACCGCGCCGACGACCGAGTCGAGCCCGCCGAGGATGACGGCCGGAAACACCTTGATGCCGTAAAGCGACAGGGCGGACGACACGCCGTTGACGATGCCGACCACGATGCCGGCGACCGACGACACCACCGCCGAGATCGCCCAGGCGAGCGCGAAGACGTTGCGCACCGAGATGCCGAGGGATTGGGCCACCTGCTGGTTGAAGGCGGTGGCCCGCATGGCGAGCCCGTGCTTCGAGTACTGGAAGAACCAGGCGAAGCCCGCCATCATGGCGACCGAGATGCCGAGGCTCATCAGGTACACGGTCTGGATCTCGAGCCCGAGGAACGACACCGACTGGGTCTGGAAGATCGGCGGGAAGGGCTGGGCGAAGACGCCGAACAGCCACTTGCACAGGGCCTGGAAGAAGATCGACAGGCCGATCGTCACCATGATGACCGAGATGATCGGTTCGCCGATCAGGGGTCTCAGCACCACGACCTGGATGGCGATGCCGAAGACCAGCATGAACGCGAAGGTGATCCCCATGCCGACGAGGAACGGCAGCTGGTAGGTGGTGAGCAGCCACCAGCACACCCAGGCGCCGATCAGCAAGAACTCGCCCTGCGCGAAGTTCACGACCTGGCTCGCCTTGTAGATCAGCACGAAGCTCATCGCGACCACGCCGTAGAGGGCGCCGACGATCAGCCCGTTGACCACGAGCTGGAGCAGGAGATGGGTGTTCATGGGCGCGAGCCCCTTCTCAAGCGAGCCCTATTCGGCGGCGGCGAGGATGGCGGGGGCCGCCGTGAGGTCGATCACCGGCAGGGTGGTGCGGATGCGCTGGGTCGTGCCGTCCTGGAACCGGATCACCGTATCGACCCGGTAGCTCGGCGCGCCGGCATAGATCGTGTCGATCAGGTCGGCGTATTTCTCGTTGATCACGCCGCGGCGGACCTTGCGGGTGCGGGTCAATTCACCGTCGTCGGCGTCGAGCTCCTTGTAGAGGAGCACGAACTTGGCGACGCGCTGCACGTCGGTGAGCCCGGCATTGACCTTCTCGACCTCACGGCGGATCAGCTCGATCACCGCAGGCTTCGAGGCGAGGTCGGAATAGGTCGTGAAGGCGATGTGGTTCTTCTCGGCCCACTTCGCCACCACCGCGTAGCGGATGCAGACCAGCGCCGCCAGGTACTCGCGCCCGGCGCCCAGGATCACGGCCTCGGCCACGTAGGGCGAGAACTTCAGCTTGTTCTCGATGTATTGTGGCGAGAAGCGTTCGCCGTGGATGTTGACGGCGAGGTCCTTGATCCGGTCGATGACGACGAGCTCGCCCTTCCTGTCGACGTAACCGGCGTCCCCGGTGTGCATCCAGCCGTCGCGCACGTCGCTCGGGGTGTCGGGACCGGCCTTGTAGTAGCCGTGGAACATGTTGGCGTGGCGCGCCAGCACCTCGCCGATGCCGTTACGGTCGGGGTCGAGCACCCGGATCTCGATGCTGTCGTCGAACGGCACGCCGACCGTGTCGAAATCGACCGTCTTCCCCCGGTGCAGGGTGTAGGCGCCGAGCGTCTCGGTCTGGCCGTAGAGCTGGCGCAAGGGCACGCCCATGGCGCGGAAGAACCGGAACGTGTCGGGGCCGAGCGCCGCGCCGCCGGTCGCGGCGGACGTGAGCCGCGTGAAGCCGAGCCGGTCGCGGAGCGCCCGGAACAGCAGGGCCTCGGCGGCCGCGGAGTGCGTGCCCTGGTCGAGGGCCGCGAGCCCCATCTTCATGCCGCGCTCGTAGAGGGCGCGCTTGAAGGGAGAGGCGTCCATCATCCGGGCGCGCACGTCGGCGGCCACCGCCTCCCAGACCCGGGGGGCGAAGAGCACGAAGGTCGGGGCGATCTCCCGAAAATCGTGCATGAGCGTGTCGGCATCCTCGACGAAGTTGACCTTCATGCGAGAGAGGAGCGCCTGGCCGAGCGCGTAGACCTGCTCCATGATCCAGGGCAGCGGCAGCACCGAGACGTAATCGTCCTGCGGCCCCTTCGGGTCGGCGGCGAGGTAGCGGGCGCAGTGGCGCAAGACCCGCCCGCCGCTCAGCATCGCGAGCTTCGGCCGCGCCGTGGTGCCCGAGGTGGTGCAGAGGATCGCCACCGCCTCGGCGTCGGTGGCGTCGACCATGCGGTCGTAGAGGCCGGGATCGGCCGCGTGCATCGCCTCGCCGCGGGCGGCGAGCGCGGCGGCGGAGATCAGCCGGGGATCGTCGTACTTGCGCATCCCGCGGGGGTCGCAATACACGATGTGGCGCAGGCTCGGCACCTGATCGGCGAGGTTGAGGAGCTTGTCGACCTGCTCCTCGTCCTCGGCGATCACCGCCTTCACCTCGGAGAAGGCCAGCAGATACTGGACCTCGTCCTCGAGCGCGTCGCGGTAGAGGCCGAGCGACAGGGCGCCGAGAGCGTGGGCGGCGATCTCGCCGGCCACCCAGTCGGGCCGGTTGTCGCCGATGAGCCCGACCACGTCGCCGCCGTCGATGCCGAGATCGGACAGGCCGAGCGCGAAGGCGCGGGTGCGGGCGTGGTACTCGCCCCACGTCGTCGGGCGCCACAGCCCGAAGATCTTCTCGCGCAAAGCCACCTCGTCCGGATGCGCGGCGGCGTTGCGGCGCAGCAGCTTCGGGAAGGTGTCGGCGGCTTGCGCGATCGCAGCGAAATCGGTCGTCACGACGCGGCCCTCGCGGGTTCGAGGGTTGCGGGCTCGTCGTCGTCCTCGCCGAGATAGGCCTTGCGGACGTGCGGATCGGCGAGCACCGCCTCGGGGCGGCCGAGCGCGATGCGGCGGCCGAAGTCGAGCACCATGACGCGGTGCGAGATGTCCATGACCACGCCCATGTCGTGCTCGATCATCACGACGGTCATGCCGAACTCCTCGTTGAGGTCGACGATGTAGCGGGCCATGTCCTCCTTCTCCTCGAGGTTCATGCCGGCCATCGGTTCGTCGAGGAGGATCAGCTTGGGCTCGAGCGCCATGGCGCGGGCGAGTTCCACCCGCTTGCGCAAGCCGTAGGAGAGGGTGCCGGCCGGCGCCTTGCGGTAGGCCTGGAGGTCGAGGAAATCGACGATCTCCTCCACCCGGCGGCGATGCGCCAGTTCCTCGCTCCGCACCCCCGGCAGCCAGTAGAGCGAGCCGGTGACGAAGTTGTTGCGCATCAGGTGGTGGCGCCCGACCAGGATGTTGTCGAGCACGCTCATGTGGTGGAACAGCGCGAGGTTCTGGAAGGTCCGGCCGATGCCGAGCTTCGGGCGCTGGTTCGGCGTCGCCTTCGTGATGTCGCGGCCGTCGAGCAGGATCTGGCCCTCGGACGGCTTGTAGCGGCCCGAGATGCAATTGATCATCGAGGTCTTGCCGGCGCCGTTGGGGCCGATGATCGAAAAGAGCTCGCCCTTCTCGACCGCGAAGCTGACATCCGTCAGCGCCTTCACGCCGCCGAAGCGCAACGAGATCTGGCGAACCGCAAGGGTTTCCGCCACGCCTGACCCTCCCTGGGATGGCGGCCGCGCTCGTGTCCGGCGCCGCTCTGCCTGTGGCGGATGCCCGGTATGCGTCCGGGTCATTCGCCTTGAAAATACGTTCGACTGTTTTTTTCCGAGCGTCAAGTGCTACACTGGCGCGACGAAAGTCGAGGGGCGGTCAGCCCCGCGAGGGCAGGATCAAGGGCAGCATGGCGCGTATCGCAGGCTCGTCGGGACCGCGGACCGAGGAGGCCATCCGGCGGGCGGGGCTCAGCCTCATCGCCACCCACGGCTACGCCGCGATGAGCCTGCGCCAGCTCGCGGCCGAGGTCGGCATCCAGCAGGGCTCGCTCTACAACTACTTCCGCAACAAGCAGGAATTCCTGTTCGACCTCATCCGCGGCCACATGCTCGATCTGCACGCCGCGCTCGATGCGGCGCTGCTGGCGGAGGGCAGCGCGGAAGCGCGACTGACCCGGTTCACCGAGTTCCACGTCGCCTACCACGTCGCGCGGCCTCAGGAGGTGTTCATCTGCTACTCGGAGCTGCGCAGCCTCGAGCCCGACAACCTCGCCGCCGTGGTGGCGATGCGGCGCGACTACGAGCGCAAGCTCGGCGACATCCTGGACCACGGCCGCGCCACCGGCGAGTTCCGCCTCGCCGATACCCGCATGGCGACGCTCGCCATCCTCGCGATGCTGTCTGGCATCTGCACCTGGTACAAGCCGGGCGGGCGCCTCTCGACCGACGGGCTGCAGCAGATCTTCACCGGCATGGTCCTGGCGCTCGCCCATGGCGAGACGCAGGCGCTCGCCCATGGCGAGATGCAGGGCGAGGTCGCGGAGCCCGTCGCGGTACCGGTGCGCCGACGCGGGCCCCTGCGGGCCGGGGTCGGGTAGGCCGCCGCATCGTCTATCGACCGTGCAGCCGGCGACGCCGAACCGCGCGGGCGACCGCATCTCCGCATAGGCTGCCGCAGCGGCAAGATTTCGGCGAGCATCCGAACGTCGCCACAAGAGCTAACAATATAAACCAGGTCTTCACTTCCCGACCTCTATTTCCCGGCGGACATCCGGCAGGGTCCGGATCCGGAGTGGCCGCCCCATGTTCGTGCTCACCCTTCCCCGCAAGTTCGCGCTGCTGATCGCGCTCGCCGCCACGAGCCTGGTCGCCTTGGGCGGGATCGCGCTCAACCATCAGTACGAGGCGATGCTGGCGCAGCGCATCGAGCGCCTGTCGCTCATCACCGAGGCCGCCGCCAACCTCGTCGAGCGCTACCGGCAGAAGGCGGTCAAGGGCGAGATCACCGAGGCTGCGGCCCGCGAGGCCGCGCTCGCCGACATCGCGGCGATGCGGCACGGGCGCGACAACTATCTGTTCGTGAACGACAGCGCCGGCACGGTGATCGCGCATCCAGCCGCCAAGGTGGTCGGCCGCAACCTGATGGGCGTGACCGACCCGACGGGGTTCCGCTACGTCGCGGACGTGATGCCGCGGGCCAGGCGCGACGGCGCGGCGACCTTCCGCTACACCTGGATTCCCGAGGGCGAGACCGCGGCGGTGCCGAAGATCGGGCTCTTCCGCCTCTACGCGCCCTACGATTTCTACATCGGGACCAGCGACTACGTCAGCGACCTGCGGGCGATGGTCGTCGCCCAGGCCGAGCGCCTCGCCCTCGCGGCCCTCGTCATCGTGCTCGTCCTCGGCAGCGCCTCGCTGATGATCGTCCGCTCGATCGTGCGGCCGATGGAGCGCCTGCGCGCCGCGATGACCGCGCTGTCGGAGGGACGCACCGACCTCGCGGTGCCGGAGACCGGGCGGCGCGACGAGGTCGGGGCGATGGCCCGCACCGTGCTGGTCTTCCGCGACAACGCGATCGAGCGCGAGCGGCTGCGGGGCGAGACCGACGCCGAGGAGCTGCGGCGGATGCGCCGCGCCGCCGCGCTCGACGCGCTGATCCGGGGCTTCGAGGACGCGATCACCGGCGTGGTCGGGACCGTGGCGACCGCCGTGCGGGACCTGCGCGGCACCGCCGAGACCATGACGGCGACCGCCCGCGAGACTGCCGTGCAATCCACCACCGCGGCGACCGCCGCCGAGCAGGCCTCGTCGAATGTCGGCACCGTGGCGGTGGCGGCCGAGGAGCTCGGCGCCTCGGTCCAGGAGATCGGCCGCCAGGTCGACAGCTCGGCCCGGCTGGCGCGATCCGCCGTCGCGGAGGCCGGGCAGACCGCCCATCAGGTCCGGGCACTGACCGAGGCCACCGCCCGCATCGGCGACGTCGTCGGGCTGATCTCGTCGATCGCCGCGCAGACCAATCTCTTGGCGCTCAACGCCACCATCGAGGCCGCCCGCGCGGGGGCCGCCGGCCGCGGCTTTGCCGTGGTGGCCGCGGAAGTGAAGGAGCTCGCCGGCCAGACCGCGAAGGCGACGGAAGAAATCACCTCGCAGATCGCCGCGATCCAGGCCTCGACCGGGCAGGCGGCCGGCGCGATCGGGACGATCACCGCGCGGATCGAGGAGATCTCCGGCGTCGCGACCTCGATCGCCGCGGCGGTCGAGGAGCAGGGCGCGGCGACCCAGGAGATCGTCCGCAACATCGCGCAGGCGGCGGACGGCACCGGCGAGGTCACCGGCAACATCGCCGGGGTGGCGGGCGCCGCCGAGGCGACGGGAGCGGCCGCCTCCCGGGTCCTCGCCTCGGCCTCCGATCTGTCGCGCCAGTCCGAGGCCATCTCGGCGGAGGTCGATCGCTTCCTGGCCCAGGTCCGGGCGGCCTGACGCCCCACGCGGGAGTGGACGGCCGCCCAAGCCCGGCGGCCGTCCAAGCCCGGCCGCCCCTGCCCTCAGCCCACCGGCCGCTCGTCGGCGATGACCTTGCCGTCGTTCGGCAGGCTGCCGGGGGCCACGACCTCGACGGTGCCGCGCAGCTTCGTCACCGCCCGCAGGGTCTCGGACACCGCCTCCGCCAGGGCGGTGTCCGTGCTCCCGGCCTCGGCCCGCAGCGTCATGGCGTCGGCCTCGCCGGCCCGGGTCACTACCAGGCGCAGGCGGCCGAGCTCGGGGTGGCGGCGGGCGATCTCGGCGACCTGCTCGGGGCGCACGAACATGCCCTTCACCTTGGCGGCCTGGTCGGCCCGGCCCATCCAGCCGCGGATGCGGGCGCCGCCCGGCAGGGCCGCCGTGAGGTCGCCGAGCGCGTAGCGGATCAGCGGCCGGTCGAGGTCGAGCACCGTGACGACGATCTCGCCGACCTCGCCCTCTGGCACCGGATCGCCGGTGCCGGGGCGCACGATCTCGAGGATCAGCCCGTCGGCGACGAGGAGACCCGGCTCTCCCGGCGTCTCGTAGGCGATGAAGCCGACATCGGCGGTCGCGTAGGCTTGGGCGGCGGCGATGCCGCGCTCCCGGAACTCGGCCTGCAGCGAGGGCGGGAAGGCGGCGCCCGAGACCAGCGCCTTGGTGAGCGACGACACGTCCCGCCCGGCCGTCTGGCCCGAATCGAGCAGCACCTTGAGGAAGTCCGGCGTGCCGACGTAGCCGGCGGGCCGGTAGGCCTCGATCAGGTCGAGCTGCTGCTCGGTGTTGCCGGGCCCGGCCGGGATCACCGCGCAGCCGAGCGCCCGGGCGGCGGTGTCGAAGATGAAGCCGCCCGGCGTGAGGTGGTAGCCGAAGGTGTTGAGGACGACCTCGCCGGCCCGGAAACCCGCGGCCCTGAGCGCGGGCGCGCCGCCCCACGGATCCTCGCCCGACCGCTGCGGCTCGAAGATCGGCCCCGGCGAGGTGAACAGGCGGGCAAACCCGCCTGCCGCCCCCGGCACGAAGCCGCCGAAGGGCAGGGCCTCGCGCTGGCGCGCCGGCATCTCACCCTTGCGCAGCACCGGCAGGCGGGCGAGCGCGGCGCGGTCGGTGACGGCGGCGGGGTCGATGCCGGCGAGGTGCGTGGCGTAGGCCGGGGCCTTCAGGGCGGCTGCGAGGGCGGCCGGAAGGCGCGCGAACAGCGCGGCGGGGTCCCGGGTCTCGATATCGGGCATGAAGGGGCGTCCTCCCGGAGATGAGCCCGCGCGTTGGCCGCGCGGTGCGTCAGGATCGATGGGGCCAGGCCGTTTCGGCGGAGCGCGGGCATTCGCGCCGGGCGGGCCGCCGCGACGCGCGCGACGACGGCCGTCCCGGCCGCATCCTACGACAGCGTGGGCGATCTCGACAGTCGGTCTCGGGGGAACGCCCGCCGGGGCGCCGCCCGCAAGACCGGTCAGGACGGACGGGGCTCGGCTCCGGCATGGTGACCGGCATGGACCGACCGCCCACCCCCGTCCTCGTCGCCGACACCCTCGCCTGGATCGAGGGCCGGCTCGACGAGCGCCTGACGCTTGCGCGCCTCGCCGACCGGGCGGGGCTCTTGCCCTACCACTTCTCGCGCCTGTTCACCGCCCGGATGGGTCTCGCGCCGATGGCGCATGTCCGCGCGCGCCGCCTGGTGCGGGCGGCCCGGCGCCTCGCCGCCGAGCCCGGCCTTGCGGCTCGCGGTGGCCGACAGCCCGGATTTCGAGCTCTACGACGGCCGCTTCGCCCCCGACCGGCCCGACACCATCATCGACGTGCACGTGCCCGTCATGGCGTGAGGCGGCTCACGATCGGCGCGGCGGCCTCTTCCCGCCCATGATCGACATCTTGAAAACGATCGGTTTCGATCGTTTCTATTTTCAAACAGAAACACCGCGGACACACTGCCTCCATCGACGCCGCGCCGCCGGGCGCCCCGATGGAGACGACCATGAGCAAGCCGTACAATCGCCTCGACCTCGACCAGGCCGTCGTCCTCCTGGTCGACCACCAGGCCGGCCTGATGTCGCTGGTGCGCGACATCGATCCCGACCGGTTCAAGAACAACGTGCTGGCGGTGGCCGACCTCGCCGCCTACTTCAAGCTCCCGACCATCCTCACCACCAGCTTCGAGGACGGCCCGAACGGCCCGATCATGCCGGAGCTGAAGGCGAAGTTCCCGGACGCGCCGTTCATCGCCCGCCCGGGCCAGATCAACGCCTGGGACAACCCCGATTTCGTCGCCGCCGTGAAGGCGACGGGGCGCAAGCAGCTCGTCATCGCGGGCGTCGTCACCGAGGTCTGCGTCGCCTTCGTGGCCCTGTCGGCGATCGCGGAGGGCTACGAGGTCTTCGCCGTCACGGACGCCTCCGGCACATTCAACCCGCTGGTGCGGGACGGGGCGTGGAACCGGATGTCGGCGGCGGGCGTGCAGCTGGTGAACTGGTTCGCGGCCGCCTGCGAGCTGCACCGCGACTGGCGCCGCGACGTCGAGGGACTGGCGACGCTGCTCGGCGACCACATCCCGGACTATCGCAACCTGATGACGAGCTACGCTGCCCTGCGGCCGCAGGCCCCCGTCGCCTGATCCGGCGTTTGGCCGGGCCCGCCCGCCGACGGCGGGCCCGCGTCCGGCGGAGCCGAGGTCACGACCTCCCGGGCACGGCCTCCGCCTTCCGTCGGTGCAGCAAGCGCCCGTCGATCGCCACCAGCCCGGCGCCGATCAGCGCCATGCCGAGGAGCTGGCGTCCCACCACCGGCTCGCCCAGCACCAGGGCGCCGAGGATGAGCGCCGAGACCGGGATCAGGAAGGTGACGAGCATCAGGTTCGTCGCCCCTGCGCTCGCCAGCAGGCGGAAGAAGATCACGTAGGCCAAGGCGGTCGAGAGCGCGGCGAGGCCGACGACCGCCGCGACCACCGGGACGGGGGGCAGCGCCAGGGTCCAGGGCCGGTCGACCACGAGGGCGACGGGCAGCAGCAGGGCGGTCGCGGCCGTCACCTGGCCGGCGGCGGCCGCGAGCGGCGGGATGCCCATGCGCTTGAACCGCCGCCCGTAGATTCCGGCAAAGGCGTAGGAGAGGGCCGCCAGCAGGATCGCGCCCTGAGCCAAGAACTCCGCGCCGAGGCCGGCGAGCAGCGAGGGCCCGATCATCACGGCGACGCCTGCGAGACCCGCCAGCACGCCGGCGAGGCGGTGGGCCGTCAGGCGCTCGTTGGTGGTGAGGAGATGCGCCACCACCACGCCGAAGAGCGGCGTCGTGGCGTTGAGGATCGCCGCGAGGCCCGAGGCGATGTGGGTCTGGCCCCAGGCGATGAGGCAGAACGGCACCGCGTTGTTGAGGAAGGCCGCCCCCAGGAAGGCGCGCCAGGTCGCGGCACCCCGCGGCATCGGCAGGCCCCCCAGCCGCAGCACCGCGGCGAGGATCGCGGCCGCGAGGCCGACGCGCAGGACCACCAGGGTGAGGGGCGGCAGCGCCGACAGAGCGACCCCGACGAAGAAGAACGAGCCGCCCCACAGGACCGAGAGGCCGAGGAGCAGGCCCCATTCGGCGGGGGTCATCGGGCGGTTGGCGACGGTCTGCATCGGATTCTCCGGGCGAGGACGCCCCACCTTGGCGCACGGGATGCCTCGGCGGCATCCCGGTCCTTGCGGTGCAATCCGCCCGGCGCTCAATCGCGCCAGAACGGCTTGTCCGCCTCGCGCATCGCGTCGGCCCGCGACAGGCCGACATCCTTGAGGAGCCCGTCGGGGCAGGCCATCAGGGCGCGGCGCTCGCGGCGGCGGTCGGCCCAGAGCTCGAGCCGTTCGATGAGCGCGACGGGGTCGCGCCGGCGCGCCGGCGCGAGGCGGAGGGTGGGAACGAGGCGCAGGTTTCCTCGGCCAGCGACGAGGCTCGTCATGGCTCTCTCCAGGTCGGACGATCGGGTTCGTGAGGGAGAGATTGCCTTTCGGGCACCGCGCGCGCAAACCAGATCGCCTCGTCCTTCGCCTCAGGAAATCTGGGCCAGCGGGAGATCTGCACCATGGCTCTCGATCTCGGACCCCGCCGCCGCCTGCCGCCGCTCAACGCCGTGCGGGCCTTCGAGGCCGCCTCGCGCCACGCGACCTTCCACGAGGCCGGGGACGAGCTCGGGGTCAGCGCCGGAGCGGTGGCCCAGCAGGTGAAGATCCTGGAGGGCTGGTTCGGCCTTCCCCTGTTCCGCCGCCTGCCGAGCCGCGGCGTCGCCCTGACGCCGGCCGGCCAGCGCTTCGCGGCCGCCGCCGGCGAGGTCCTGGACCAGCTCGCCGAGGCGAGCGCCCGGCTGCAGCGCCTGGGCCGGGACCACGTGCTCACGGTGAGCACCACCCATTCCTTCGCCAGCCTGTGGCTGATCCCGCGCATCGGCAGCTTCCGCGCGCGGCATCCCGACCTCGACGTGCGGGTGGTCGCCAACAACCGCCTGGTCGATTTCGCCCGCGACGACGCGGACCTGGCGATCCGGCACGGGCGCGGCCGCTATCCGGGCCTACGCTCCGACCTCCTGATGCACGACGTGGTGTTTCCGGTCTGCAGTCCGCATCTTCGCGACGGCTCGCCGCCGCTGCGCACGCCCGAGGACCTGGCGCGCCACACCCTGCTGCACGACGACGACCCGATCGACCTCGAGGCGGTGGGCTGGCCGCAATGGCTCGCCGCCGCCGGGGTTCCCGGCATCGACGCCTCGCGCGGCCCCCGCTTCACCCACACCTTCATGGTGCTGCAATGCGCCACCGCCGGCGGCGGGGTCGGCCTCGCCACGCGGGTGCTCGGGGGCGACCTCGTCGCCGGCATCGGGCAGGGCGCGACCGGCCTGGTGCGGCCCTTCCCCGACGAGGTGGCGAGCCCCTACGGCTTCTTCCTCGTCACGCCGACCGAGACCGACGCCCCGAAGGTGGCCTCGTTCCGCGCATGGATCACCGCGCAGGCGGAGGAGTGGGGCCGGTGAGGGCGGGCGCCTTTGCGTCGCCCGACCACGAGACGCCGCGCCCGTCGCCGAGCAGGATCCAGGTGCCGGGATCGGGCTGCGGCCGGCCGGGCAGCAGGCCGCGCAGGGCGGCGGCGAGGCGAGAGAACCAGGACGACATCATCGAACGCGACTCCGCGGCGGCAAGGCGGCAGCAGGGGGGTCCCCCGGATGGAGCAAGCGTTGTGCCGCGCCAACCCGACCGGTTCCATGATCGGGCGTCCCGATTCCTTGACCCCGCGTCCGCGGCGGTCGCCGCCGGTCAGTCCCGCAGGGCGGCGTGCGCGGCGAGGAAATCGACGAAGCAGCGGATGCGCCGGGACAGCCGCTCCTGCCCGGCATAGAGCGCGTGGATGTCCTCGGCGTCGCCGGGGCTGAAGGCTTCCAGCACCGGCACGAGGCGGCCGGCCAGGAGATCGTCCTCGACGTGGAAGCGGGCGAGGCGGGCGAGCCCCGCCCCGCCGAGCGCCATCCGCCGCACCACCTCGCCGGAATTGCCCAGGAAGTTGCCGCGCACCGGCCGCTGCGACACCGCCCCGTCGACGAGGAACGGCCAGGTGTCGAGGGAGCGGCGGAAGCTGAAGGCGAGGCAGTTGTGGTCGGCGAGGGCGTCCGGATGGGCGGGCGTGCCGGCCCGCGCGAGATAGGCCGGCGAGGCCACCACCGCGAGGCGGCTGCGGCCGAGGCGCCTGGCCCGCAGGCTCGTGTCGCGCAAGGGGCCGATGCGGATCGCCACGTCGGCCCGGGCCTCGACGAGATCGACCACGTCGTCGGTGAGGGCGAGGTCGACCCGCATCCTGGGATGCTCGGCGAGGAAGCGCGGCAGCACCGGCAGGATCACCTTCGTGCCGAACGGCACCGAGGCGTTGACCCGCAGGAGGCCGGTCGGCACCGCGGCCTCGCGGCCGAACCCGTCCTCGATCGCGGCGAACTCGGCGATCAGCTCGGCGGCCCGGCGCAGGTAGAGCTCGCCCTCCGGCGTCAGGGTCATCGACCGGGTGGTGCGCCGGATCAGGGCGACGCCGAGGCGCGCCTCCAGCCGCGCCACCGCCCGGCTCACCGCCGAGGGCGTGCGCCGCAGCGCCTTGGCGGCGGCCGCGAAGCTGGCGCGCCGCGCCACCTCGACGAAGGCCTCCATCTCGCCCAGGCGGTTGTCCATGGCCGGTCCATTGGTGCGTCCGATGCACGAGTATCGTGCCGGCCCGCGCGCTGGTCATCAATCGCCGGCATCGTCATCTCGGGGTCTCCTTGCACGGAGACCACAGCCATGGACCTCAGGATCGGCGGCCGGACCGCCCTCGTCACCGGTGCCACCGCGGGCATCGGGCTCGCCATCGCCCGCCGCCTGGCGGCGGAGGGCGCCACGGTGGTGCTGCCCGGCCGCAACCGGGACAAGCTCGACGCGGCGGCGCGATCGATCGCGGCCGAGCCCGGCGCGACGCCGCCCCGCACGGTGCAGGCCGACCCGGCGACCGCCGAGGGCGCGGCGGCGCTGATCGCGGCGGTGCCGGAGGTGGACATCCTCGTCAACAACCTCGGCATCTACGAATCGAAGGCCTTCGAGGCGATCACCGACGCGGACTGGCACCGCCTGTTCGAGGTCAACGTGGTCTCGGGGGCGCGGCTCGCCCAGGCCTACTTCCCCGGCATGCTGGCGCGGAACTCCGGACGGATCGTGTTCGTGTCGAGCGAATCCGGCCTCGTGCCGCCGCCCGACATGCTGCACTACGCGGTGTCGAAGACCGCCCAGCTCACCATCGCGCGGGGCCTGGCGCAGCGCACGCGGGGCACCGGCGTGACGGTGAATTCCGTGCTGCCCGGCCCGACCCGCTCGGAGGGCATCGTCGACTTCCTGAAGAGCGTCGCCTCCGATCCGGACGCCCCGGCGGCGGCGCTCGAAGAAGAATTCTTCCGGGTCCACCGCCCGCTCTCGCTGCTCGCCCGGATGATCGAGCCCGACGAGATCGCCGGCCTCGTCGCCTACCTGGCGAGCCCGCTCGCCGCCGCCACCAACGGCGCGAGCCTGCGGGTCGAGGGCGGGATCGTGCCGACCATCGCCTGAGCACGCCCGCGGCGTAAAGCGTGGCCGTACCGGCGAAACCGGGTGCAGGCTCGGCCGTTGAGGGGAATGCCCGCTACGGAAGGCCCCGCCCGGTTGCTCCGCGTCCTCACCTACAACGTCCGCCGCTGCCTCGGCGGCGACGGCCGCATCGACCCGGCGCGCATCGCCGCGGTGATCGCCGCCTGCCGGGCCGACGTGGTGGCGCTCCAGGAGCTCGATGTCGGGCGCGCCCGCTCCGGCGGGATCGACCAGGCGGAGGCGATCGCCGCCCGGCTCGGGATGCGCTCGCACTTCCACCCGGCGCTGCGGGTGATGGAGGAGCTCTACGGCGACGCGATCCTGACCGCCCTCCCCTGCCGGCTGGTGCGGGCGGAGGGGCTGCCGGAACGGGCCGGCCGCGAGCCGCGCGGCGCGCTCTGGGCGGCCGTCGCCGTCGGAGACGCCGAGGTGCAGGTCGTCACGACCCATCTCGGCCTCGGCCGGCACGAGCGGGCGGCGCAGACCGACGCGCTCCTCGGCCCGCGCTTCCTCGGCGATCCGGCCTGCCGCGATCCCGTGGTGCTGCTCGGCGACTTCAACGCCCTGCCGGGCTCGGCCGTCCACCGCCGCCTCTCGGAGCGCGTGCCCGACGCGGAGGGCAGCGTCCGCCGGGCCTGGGCCCGGCCGACCTTCCCGGCCCGCCTGCCGCTCCTGCGCATCGACCACGTCTTCGTCAGCCGCGGCGTCGCGGTGCGGGAGGTGCGCCGGGTCCAGGGCCGGCTCGCCCGGACCGCCTCCGACCACCTGCCCCTCGTCGCCGACCTCGACCTCGCGCCCGCCGTCGCGCCCCGCCACACCGCGCTCCGGGAGGAACCCGCGTGACGACCCCACACGACCACGACACGCGCGACAAGACCTCCGGTCGGCGCCGGTTCTGGACCATCCTCGCCACGCTCGTCAGCGTCGTGCTCGGCGGCTACCTGCTCTACCGCACGCTGTCCGGCTACAGCCCGGGCCAGCTCGTCGATGCGGTGCGGGCCGTGCCGGCGAGCCGGCTCCTCGCGGCCGGAGGCTTTGCCGCCGCGAGCTATCTCTGCCTCACCGGCATCGACTGGCTGGCCTTGCGCGCCGCCGGCACGCCCCTGCCCTACCGGCGGGTGGCGCTCGCCGCCTTCATCAGCCTCTCGCTCGGCCACAGCATCGGGTTCGCGGGCCTGAGCAGCGGGGCGATCCGCTACCGCTTCTACACCCGCTGGGGGCTCGGCACCGCGGACGTCGCCAAGGCGGTCCTGTTCTGCGGCGTCACCGTGGCGGTCGGCCTGATGGCGCTCGGCGCAGTCGCGGTGCTGGTCCATCCGGGCCTCGCCCGGGAGGTGACGGGGCTCGGCACCGGCGCCGTCCTGGCGGCGGGGCTGGCCTGCGCGGCTTTCGTCGCGGGCTATCTCGGCCTCGCCGCCTGGTGGCGCAAGCCGCTCACCTTCCGGCGCTGGTCGATCGAGATGCCGCCGCTGCCGCTCGCCGCCGCGCAGGTGGCCCTGGGGGCCGTCAACTTCGCCCTGGTCTCGGCCTGCCTGCACCAGGTGCTCATGGCGGTCTCCGACGTCGGCTACCTCGCCGTCGCCTCGGTCTTCGTCATCGCCAACGCGGCGGTGCTCATCACCCACGTCCCCGGCGGCGTCGGGGTGATCGAGAGCGTGGTCGTGCACCTGCTGCCGAAGACCGACGTCATCGGCCCGCTGATCGCCTTCCGGTGCATCTACTTCCTGATCCCGCTGGCGCTCGGCCTCGTCGCCTTCGCGGCGACCGAGGCGGTGTTCCGGTGGCGGGATGCGGGGAGGGCGGGCGCCGCTACCCCGTCCCGAACGGCCGCTCGGGGTCGAGCAGCTCGGAGCTGACCAGGGGGTCGAGCAGGCCCTCCTCCTCCGGCACCTCGCAGACCCGCAGGCTGCGGGGACCGCCCATGTGGCGCCGGATCGCCGCGATCAGGCCGTCCCGCTCGGCGGCCTCCGCCAGCACCTCGGGCGCGACGCCCAGATGCTCGGCCGCCAAGCGGTCGCGCAAGGACAGAATCGCCCGGCGCTCCTCGGGGGTCCGGGCCTCGACCGCGAGGTCGCACTCGGTGTCGAGTGCGACCGAGCGGTTGTTGAGGTTCGAGGAGCCGATGCGCAGGAACCCGTCGTCGACGATGACGAGCTTGGCGTGGACCTCGATCTCGCAATCCCCGGCCTCGTCGGTCTCGTCGGCGCCCTGCGCACCCGGCACCACCGGGTAGGCGACGAGCAGGCGCCCGAAGCGGTCGACCGCGCGCAGGCGGCGCAGCACCCGGTCGCGCGGCGTGCCCATGGCGACGCGCTCGGTGAAGTTGTGCGAGCGGCGCGTGATCACCACGACGATCTCCGGCCCCTCCTCCGCCGTGAGGTGGGCGGCGAGCGCGTCGGCGACGAAGTCGGCGGTGAGGTACTGCGCCTCGAGGTAGAGGGTCTTCCGCGCGGCGGCGAGCGACGCGGCGGTGAGCGCCGCCGCCTCCTCGATCGAGGGCTCGTCGCCCTGGAGCGGCATGGTGCGGGCGACGGCGACGGGCATGTCGGTGAAGAGCGGCGCCAGATCCGGCGGCCAGACCGGCGCGGCGCCGCGCACGGGCTCCAGCACCTCGCCGGTCGCGGCGCGCCAGCGCTCGCGGGCGATCTCGCCGAGCCGCGCCGCGGCCTCGCCGTCCACCGCCATCTGCAGGTCGTGGACCGGCGGATAGAGTTCCCCGTCGGGGTTCGTGCGCAAGGGGTCGCCGGCTTCGTGGGCCGGGGTGTCCCAGCGCCCGACCGTCAGGTCGATGCCGCCCGCAAACGCGATGCGGTCGTCGATGCAGACGAGCTTCTGGTGGTGGGCGGCGTAGAGCGGGTGATGGGTGTCGAGGCGCAGCTCGACCCGCGGATGGGATTCCCACTCGGCCCCGAACAGGAGCGGCAGAGCCGCGCCCGGCCCGTGCAGGGTGGCGACGCTCCAGACCAGCACCCGCACCTGGAGGTCCGGCCGCCGCGCCGCGAGGTCGCGCAGGAGCGGCCCGAGCGGGGGCGATTCCTCCGGGGACGCGTCGTGGCGCAGGCGGATGCGCCCGTCGAAGTCCCAGCCGACGATCAGGATCGAGGATTGCGCCTGGCGCAGGGCCTCCTCCAGCCGGGCGAAATACTCGGCGGAATCGACCATCACGGCGACCCGCTCGGCCCGCGCCACGCACCAGCAGGTGCGGCCGGGCTGAAACAGGGTCTCGCGCGCGGGCGCGAGGGCCGCGGGTTCGCCGGTCACGGGGTGCTCGTCGCTCATCGGGCCTGTCCGGTCATGAGACGCTCGTTCCCTCCTGCACGCCAAACGGTGTCGAGTGCCGGAACGGCAAGCGGAGCCATCCGTTCCGCATGCCGGCCGCCCACGGGCGATTCCGCCTGCCCGGCCGCCCCCCGGTTCCCAGCGCCGGCCCGCCTCCCTACCTTTGCCGTCGGCAGGCCGGAGGCGATCACCGTTTCGATGCGCAGGACGCTCTCATTCACCGAACGCGACATCCTGCGCAACTGCGGGCACGCCTCCTTCCACGACGGCGCGGGCGACCTGGCGAACGGCCAGGTGCTCGACGTCGAGACGGACGGGGACGGCTACCTCGAGGGCGACGTCGAGAGCCGCAGCGGAAAGACAGTGTACAACGTCTCGATCGAGATCGAGAGGACGGGCCGCGATACCGTCATCCGCGGGCTCTGCACCTGCCGGGACCGCACCAATTGCCGGCACGTCGCGGCGGTGCTGCTCGGGGCGTTCCGGGGCACCGCCCTGCGCCCCCCGCCCCCGCCGACCCCCGAGACGCGGGCGGCCCGGCTGCTCCAGCTCCGGGACTGCGCCGACCCCGAGGCCCTGCCGGAGGAGCTGGAACGCTGGATCCAGAGCCTCGACCGCGCCCGCCGGACCGGCAGCGAGGCGTTTCCGCCCGAGATCGACCGGCGCCTGATCTACGTCCTCCTGGCCCTGCCCGGCCGCGGCGGTACGGCCTCCCGCCTCGGCATCGCGCCGATGCAGGCCCGGATCCTGAAGAGCGGGGCGCTATCGGCCAAGGCCCGCCCGGTCGAACCCTACGGCGTCGTCCACGCGGCGACCCCGAGTGCCTACCTGCGCCCATCGGATCTGCGCATCCTCAAGGCCCTCGCCGGGCGGGAGCGCGAGGCCGAGGGCGAGGCGCCGCCGGCCTATCCGCTGCTCGATCGCACCGGCGCCGAGATCCTGGAGCGGGTCCTGGCGACCGGCCGGGCCCGGTTCGGGACCGTGCTGGGACCGGCCCTGGCGGCGGGCCCGCCCCGGCCCGGCCGGATCGACTGGGTCGAGGGCGAGGAGACCCTGACGCCCCACCCGCGCCTCGCGGACGGGGACGGCACGGGCCGAGGGACAGACCAAGAGATCTGCGAAGCGACGGACGATGCGACGGTCCTGGCGCTCGCCGCCCAGCCGCCGGCCTATCTCGACCCGGAGGCCGGGCTCGTCGGGCCGATCGAGGTCGGGATGCCGCCCCACCTCGCCGCCGCCCTCCTGGCGGCGCCGGCCGTGCCCGCGGCCTCGGCGCAGGCGCTCAACGCGGCGCTGGCCGCGGCGGTGCCCGGCCTCGCCCTGCGCCTGCCGGAGCCGCCGCGGGAGCGAATCGTCGACACGCCGCCGGTGCCGGTGCTGCGCCTGTTCCAGATCGAGGCGCCGGCACCGTATTTCTACGGCCGGCCGCCGGTGCCGGTGCGCCTCGCGGCGCTCTCGTTCCGCTACGGTCCGGTGGCGGTGCCGTTCGGCGACCCGCGGCAGCGGCCGAGCAAGCTCGCCGGCGGGCGGCTCCACGTCGTGGAGCGCGACGCCCGGGCCGAGCAGCGGGCGGTGGCGCGGCTCCTCGCCCACGGCCTGTCGCCGCTCCAGGAGCGCCGCACGCCCCTGGCCCTCGGCCACGCCCAGCACCAGGCCCATGCCCGGGACTTCCTGCCCGATGCCGGCGAGGAGGCCTGGACCGCGATCCAGGCCGAGGCGCTGCCGGCCCTCGCGGCGGAGGGGTTCGAGATCGGCGCCGATCGCAGCTTCCGCAACCGGGTGCTGCGCCCGGATGCGGCGGTCGAGTTCGCGATCCGCGAGAGCACCGGGATCGACTGGCTCGAACTCGATCTGGGGATCGAGGTCGAGGGCGAGCGCATCCCCCTCGCCGAGCCGGTGGCCGCGCTGCTGGCCCGGCCCGACTTCTCGATCGAGGCGCTCGACGAGGCCTCGCCCGAGCCCGTGATGGTGCCGCTGCCCGACGGGCGGGTGCTGGCGCTGCCGGCGGCCCGGCTCAAGCCGATCCTGCTCGCCCTGCGCGAACTGAGCCTGGGCGGCTCCGGCGAGGGCGGGCGCCTGAGGCTCGGCCTCGTCGACGCCGCCACGATCGCGGCGTTGGAGCGGGCGAGCCAGGCCGCGAGGGTGGCCTGGCGCGGCGGCGAGGCCCTGCGCGCCATGGGCCGGCGGCTGCTCGCCGAGGGCGGCATCCCGCCGGTCGCCCCGCCGGAGAGCTTCCGCGCGCAGCTGCGGCCCTACCAGGCCGAGGGGTTGTCCTGGCTCGCCTTCCTGCGCGAGGCCGGCCTCGGCGGGATCCTCGCCGACGACATGGGGCTGGGCAAGACCGTCCAGGCGCTGGCGCTGATCGCCCGCGAGAAGGCCGAGGGGCGCCTCGACCGGCCGGCCCTCGTGGTCGCGCCGACGAGCCTGATGGCGAACTGGCGCCGGGAGGCGGAGCGCTTCGCCCCCGGCCTCGCGGTGCTGGTCCTGCACGGGCTCGGCCGCCGGGAGCATTTCGACGCGATTCCCCAACACGACCTCGTGCTCACCACCTATCCCCTCGTCGCCCGCGACCAGGCGGTGCTCGGCGCGCAGGAGTGGCACCTCCTGGTCCTCGACGAGGCCCAGACGATCAAGAACCCGGACGCGGCGACGACCCAGATCATCCGCTCGCTCGCCGCCCGGCACCGGTTCTGCCTCTCGGGCACGCCGCTGGAAAACAACCTGGCGGAGCTCTGGTCGCTGTTCTCCTTCGCCTGCCCGGGGCTCCTCGGCGAGCGCCGGACCTTCGCGCGGGACTGGCGCACGCCGATCGAGAAGCACGGCGACGCCGAGCGCGGCCGGCTGCTGGCGCGGCGGATCCGGCCGTTCCTGCTGCGCCGGACCAAGGAGGAGGTCGCCCGCGACCTGCCGGCCAAGACCGAGATCACCGAGGAGGTCGAGATGGGCGAGGCCCAGCGCGCCCTCTACGAGTCGATCCGCCTAGCGATGCACGCCCGGGTGCGCGAGGCGATCGCCGCCAAGGGCTGGGAGCGCAGCCGGATCGTCGTCCTCGACGCCCTGCTCAAGCTGCGCCAGGCCTGCTGCGACCCGCGCCTGCTGAAGCTCGACCACGCGGCCGAGGCCGCCTCGGCCAAGCTCGAACGGCTGGAGGAGCTGCTCGAGGCGCTGGTCGCCGAGGGGCGCCGGGTGCTGGTGTTCTCGCAGTTCACCGCGATGCTCGACCTGATCAAGCCGCGCCTGGCGGCGGCCGGCATCGCGCATGCCGAACTGACCGGGCGCACCCGCAAGCGCGAGGCGGTGCTCGCCCGCTTCGAGGCCGGCGAGGTTCCGGTCTTCCTGATCAGCCTCAAGGCCGGCGGCACCGGCCTCAACCTCACCGGCGCCGACACGGTGATCCTGTACGACCCGTGGTGGAACCCGGCGGTGGAGGCCCAGGCGATCGACCGCGCCCACCGCATCGGCCAGGACAAGCCGGTCTTCGTCCACCGGCTCGTCGCGGCGCGCAGCATTGAGGAGAAGATGGAGGCGCTCAAGGCCCGCAAGAGCGCGCTCGCCGAGGCTTTGTTCGACCACGACGGCACCCCGACGAGCGCGCTGACGCCGGCCGACATCGACGCGCTCCTGGAGGCGTGAGCCTCACGCCGCCTGCTGCATCCCCGCCGGGCTCAGCTCCGGCAGGGCCGCCACCGCGGGCCGGGCGAACAGGTAGCCCTGGAACAGGGTGATGCCGGCCTCCCGCAGGGCGGAAAGCTCGCCCTCCGTCTCGATCCCCTCGGCGATCACCGCGACGCCGAGGGTCCGGGCGATGCCGATCACGCCCGACACGATCGCGCGGCGCGCCGGGGAATCGGCGATGCCGCGGATCAGCTCCATGTCGAGCTTGATCAGGTCGGGCTGGAACCGGGCCAGCAGGCCGAGGCCCGCGTAGCCGGCGCCGAAATCGTCGAGCGCGGTGAGGAAGCCGCGCTGGCGGTAATCGGCGACGATGCGCTGGACGTGGGCGACGTCGGTCATGCGCTCGTTCTCGGTGAACTCGAACATGATCCGCCGGTGCGAGAACCCGATCCGCCGCGCCGCCTCGAGCGTCGCCCGGATGCAGGCCGCCGGCTCGTAGACGGCGTTCGGCAGGAAGTTGATCGACAGCCGCACGTCGCCGGCCGGAAACAGCCCGCCGGCCAGCTCGATCGCCTTGGTGCGGCAGGCCTGGTCGAAGCGGTAGCGGTTGTCGTCGTTGACCTGGCCGAGGATGTAACCGGCGCCCTGGCCCTCGGTGCCGCGCACCAGCGCCTCGTAACCCCAGATCTCGTTCCTCTCGATGTCGACGATGGGGTGAAAGGCCATCGTGAAGGCGAAGGGAAGCGGTTCACCGCTCCGGCATTGCCCACATCCGCTCCGCTCGGTCATCGTACTGCTCCGGACCCGCCGGTAGATACCCTACCGGGGTTATCTTCATGTAAGGTAAAACCGGTGGCTCCCGGGCGGGATTCGACGATCTGTTTCGTGAGGAGCCGAGGCGAGGTCACGCGGCGCGGGCTCCGACACGTCGTGGCCCGGATCCCCCGGCCGGCGCGGCAGCGGAGATCCCGGCAACGGGCGGGGCGGCATCGGATCGGACATTTCCGGTCGCCGGGTCGTCTCTCTCGCTCATCCTCGGACGTGGTTTGGGCGATGTCGTCCTAAGAATCGATGTCGCGATCCGCATGCCCCGTCATTGTCCGGACGATCGGCAAGGTCGTTGCAAGCGGGATCCGTCCTCCGGTGCCGCCGTTCCCTGCGTCAGGCGCGCCGCAGCCAGTCGATCAGCCCGGCGCCCGGGGCGAGCCAGACGAAGGCCCACAGGAAGGCCGAGGAGACGTTGGCGAGCCAGAACGGCAGCCGCGGCAGCAGGGCCACGCCGGCGATGAGCGGCACCACCGCCCGGGCCGGGCCGATGAAGCGGCCGACGACGATCGCCCAGGCGCCCCAGCGCTGGCAGAACGCCTCGCCCTTCTGCACCATCTCGGGGTAGCGGCCGAGCGGCCACATCCGCTTGGCGCCGTCCTTGTAGTAGCGGCCGACCTCGTAGGAGACCCAGTCCCCCAGGATCGCCCCGATCGCCGCGCCCACCATCACCGGCAGGAACGGGATCGCGCCCGAGCCGATCAGCGCCCCGATGCCGATCAGGATCACGGTCGCCGGCACCAGGAGCGAGAGCACCGCCAGGGATTCGCAGAAGGCGATGATCCCGGTGATCACCGGCGCCCAGGCCTGGTGGTCGCGCACGAAATCGAGCACCGTGGTGCGCAAGCTCTCGAAGTCCATCGGAACCTTGACCTTGAGGGAACGGGCAGCCGGGACAAGTCGCGAGCCCACGAGGACGTTCCGCCCTGCCGAGCCCTCTCGGCCCGGCACGGTGAGCGCTGGGTAAATCCCCCCGCTCGGGGCGGTTGCCAGGAGGGCCCGATCCAGGGATCGTGCGGGCCTCGCGCCCCGGCCCCGGCCGAGGGCGCCCCTGCGAGGGTCCCGCGTCGCGATGAACGTCCTGTCGATCCAGTCCCACGTCGCCTACGGCCATGTCGGCAACGCCTCGGCGGTCTTCCCGATGCAGCGCCTCGGGGTCGAGGTCTGGGCCGTGCACACGGTGCAGTTCTCCAATCACACCGGCTACGGCGCCTGGCGCGGCCGGGTGTTCGACGGGCCGGCGATCGAGGAGCTGGTCGAGGGCATCGCCGAGCGCGGGGTGCTGCCGACCTGCGACGGGGTGCTGTCGGGCTACATGGGCTCGGCCGATATCGGCACCGCGATCCTCAGGGCGGTCGAGCGGGTGCGGGCGGCCAACCCCGCGGCCCTCTATTGCTGCGACCCGGTGATCGGCGATGTCGGCCGCGGCGTGTTCGTGCGGCCCGGCATCCCGGAATTCATGCGCGACCATGCCGTGCCGGCGGCCGACATCATCACCCCCAACCAGTTCGAGCTCGATTACTTGAGCGGGATCGAGACCCGGACGCTGGCCGACGCGAAGGCGGCCGTCGCCGCCGTGCAGGCGAGCGGCCCGAAGGTGGTGCTGGTGACCTCGCTCCACACCGAGGAGACGCCCGGGGACAGCATCGACATGCTGGCCGGCGAGGCCGGCCGGTTCTGGCGCCTGCGCACGCCGCGGCTCTCGCTCGGCGTCAACGGCGCGGGCGACGCCACCGCCGCCCTGTTCCTGGTGCACTACGCCCGCACCCGCTCGGCCGGGGAGGCGCTCGGCGCCTCCGCCGCCTCGATCTTCGGCCTCTTGCGGCGCACCGAGGAGGCCGGCGCCCGCGAGATCCTGACGGTCGCGGCGCAGGAGGAGTTCGTGGCCCCGAGCCGCACCTTCCCGGTCGAGGCGGTGTGAGCGATCACGCCTCCAGCGCCAGGAGCGCGAAGCTCGCGAGCCAGTGCTCGCCCATGTAGTCGTCGGCGAGGTGCGGCAGGGCGGCGGCGAGGTGCGCCTCGGCCGCCTCGTGCAGGACCGGACTCCGCGGGTCGCCGTCCGGCAGCGCACCGGCGAGCGCCCGCAGGCACCAGGCCCGGCTGAGGTTGAGCCCGTCGAGATGGGCGATCTTGCCGTCGCTGCGGTCGGTGACGGTGGCCGGCCGAAACAGGGTCTCGGGCCGGCTTTCGGCGAGGCGCGGCAGGAAGCGGTCGAACCAGGGCGCGAACGCGTCGGCTGGCAGCAGGCGGCGCAGGCACTCGGCCTCGATCAGCGCGGAGGACAGGAAGTCGTCGCCGCTCGGCTCGCCCCAGGCCGGGCAGTCGGCATCCTCGCCGTACCAGCGCAGGGCGGTGGCGCGCAGGAGGTCGGTCAGCGCCGTGTCCCCGGTCCCGTCGGCGTAATCCGCCGCCATGCGCAGCCCGAAGGCGGTGTTGAAATGCGTGCCGACCCGAACCGGGTAGGGCGAGAGCGGCAGGAAGTCCCGGAAGCGCCGGGCGAAGATCTCCGCCATCGGGGCGAGCGCCCGCGCCCAGCGCGGCTCGGGCAGGCGCGCCAGCTCGTCGGCGAGCTTCAGCGCCCAGGCCCAGCCGTAGGGCCGCTTGAAGCCCCGCGCGGTCGGGGCCTCCAGGTAGGCGCACTCGCCCGCGACCTTCTCGGGCGTCAGCTGCCGGTCGAACAGGGCGCGGATCGCGGGGGCCTGCGGTCCCTCGGGGAAGAGCCGCAGCACCCGCGCGAGCAGCCAGTAGCCGTGGACGCAGGAATGCCAGTCGAAGCTGCCGTGGAACACCGGGTGCAGGGCGGCCGGCGTGCGCGCGTCCTCGGGGCCCGCCAGGGTGTGGTCGGGCTTGTTCGGGTATTCCCGGGTGACGTGGCCGAGGGTGAGCGCGGCGAAGCGGGCGCCGGTCTCGGGGGTGAGGGCTTGGGGCATGGCAGGGCGCTCCGGCGGATCGTCCCGCACGCCTACACCATCCGGGGGCGGCGCATCATCTCCGGCCGTCAGACCTTGCGCCTTCCCCTTGCGCCCTCCCCCCGATCCGTGCTGCCTCGCGCCATGCCGCCAGACGGATGGATGGTCCAATGCCCGCACGCCGCTACGCCACCCTGGACGTGTTCACCGAGACCGCGCTCGCCGGCAATCCGCTGGCGGTCGTGCTCGACGCCGAGGGGCTGGACGAGGCCGCGATGCAGGCCATCGCCCGGGAGTTCAACCTGTCGGAGACGGTGTTCGTGATGCCGCCCGCCGAGAGCCGGCACCGGGCACGGCTGCGGATCTTCACGCCCACCCAGGAACTCGCCTTCGCCGGCCACCCGACCGTCGGTACCGCGGTGCTGCTCGCGCTCAGCGACGAGCGGGCGGAGGTCGCCGACGCGGTGGCGTTCGGGCTCGAGGAAGAGGTCGGCGTGGTGCCCTGCGTCGTCGAGGCCGGCGAGGGGCGCGGCCGGGCGCGCTTTCGCCTGCCGCGCCTGCCGGAGAGCTGGGGCGAGGAGCCGGACGCCACGGCGCTCGCCGGGGCGCTCGGCCTGTCGCCCGCCGAGATCGGATTCGCCCGCCACCGGCCGAGCCGCTACAGCGCCGGCACGCCGTTCCACCTCGTGCCGGTGCGCAACCTCGACGCCCTCGCGCGGGCGCGGGCGAGCGCCGCCTCCCTGGCCGAGGCCCTCGGGCCCGGCGCCAAGGTGTTTCTCTATACCGGCGAGACCGGGGATCCCGCTCACGACTTCCGGGCCCGGATGTTCGCGCCCGCCGCCGGCATCGTCGAGGACCCGGCGACCGGCGGGGCGGTGGCGGCCTTCGCCGGCGCCCTGATGCAGTTCGAGCCCCTGGGGAGCGGCACCCACGACCTCCGCATCGCGCAAGGGTTCGAGATGGGCCGGCCGAGCGAGATCCTGCTCCAGCTCACGATCGAGGACGGCGCCCTGCGGGCGGCGGAGATCGGCGGTGGCGCCGTCCTGGTCTCCGAGGGCGTGCTGCACCTGTGACCGGCGTCAGCCTCACGCCGGCCCGCGCGGTCGCGGCCCGGATGGTCGCGCACGACTGGGCCTGGGCCCGCGACAACCGGGCGGCCATCGCGGCGCATTGGGAGCGCCGCCGGGCGGCCCGCCCGGCGATGTTCAACGGCACCGTTCTGCTGCTGCGGCGCTGGACGCTCGCCGACGGAGTTCTGGACCTCGACCTGTTCGAGGCCGAGTTCGCCGCCCTCCTCGCCCTGAAGGACTGGGGGTTCCCGGACGGGGAGGTCCTCAACGTCTTCGCGGCGGCGGTGCCGCGCACCCGGGACGGCGCCTTCCTGCTCGGCGAGATGGGCCCGCACACCGCCGCCGCCGGGCGGGTCTACTTCCCCTGCGGCACCCCGGACCCGACCGACATCGCCCCCGACGGCCGGGTCGACCTCGCGGCGAGCGCGCTGCGCGAGTTGCGGGAGGAGACCGGCCTCGTCGCCCCGGAGGGGCCCGAGCCCGGCTGGGTGATCGTGCGCGACGGCGGCCTGATGGCGCTCCTGCGCCCGGTGCCGCTCGCCGAGGACGAGGCGCAGGTGCGGGCGCGGATCGCCGCCCACCTCGCCGCCGAGGCGGAGCCGGAACTGTCCGGCATCGTCGCCGTGCGCACGGAAGCGGATCTCGACCCCGCCCGGATGCCGGGCTTCGCGCGGCACTACCTCGAGGCCGTGCTGGCGGGGACCGCCTGAGCGCGTCGCGGGAACAAGACCTGACACGGTTCACAGCGGCGCGTCCCGCCGCTACGCTCGCCGGGCAGACGCCCGGGACGAGGCGCCGCGAGGGGGAGACCGTGATGACGGGGATCAAGCGCGCCGCGACCGTGGCGCTTCTCGGGGGCGGCCTCGCCGCCGGCCCGGCCGCCGCGGAGGTGACGCGATTCGAGACCGTCGCGACCGAGGCGCCGGCCTTCCAGGGCCGCGCCTTCGGCGAGCGCGGCCAGGCCCGGAAGATCACCGGGCGGGCGACCATCGCGCTCGATCCCGCCGACCCGCGCAACGCGGTCATCGCCGACATCGCGCTCGCGCCCCGCAACCCGGACGGCAAGGTCGAGGCGACCGCCGACGTGGTGCTGCTGCGGCCCGAGCGGCCGAACGGACTGCTCCTCGTCGAGATCCCCAATCGCGGCCGCAAGCTGATCGGCCCGCTGGTCGAGGGCACCTCGACCGAGGCGTCGGGCCGACTGGAACGGCCGGAGGATGCCGGCCGGGGCTTCCTGCTGTCGCGGGGCTACACCCTGGCCTGGATCGGCTGGCAGGGCGACATCGCGCCGGGGAACGGCGAGGCGGGCGCTCCCATGGGCATCCGCCTGCCGGTGCTGGCCGGGGTCACCGGGCCGTCCCGCGAGGAGTGGAGCTTCGAGAACACGACCTCCCCGGTCGAGGCGCCGCTGACCTGGCCGGCCGCCGACCTCGACCCGTCGAAGGCGCGCCTCACCGTGCGGGCGCGGCCCGAGGATCCGCGCGCGACGCCCCCCGGCCTGTCGTTCCGGTTCGTCGGCCCGACGCGCATCGCGATCACCCGGCCCGAGGGCTTCGACGCCAGCGCCCTCTACGAGCTGATCTACACCGCCCGCGACCCGGCGGTGACGGGCCTCGGCCTCGCGGCGATCCGCGACGTCGCGACCTTCCTGCGCCACGACGCGAGCGACCGGAACCCGCTCGCAACGGACGGGCGCAGCACCGTCGACCGGGCGGTCGGCTTCGGCATCTCGCAATCGGGCCGGGTGCTGCGCGACCTGCTCTACCTCGGCATGAACGAGGACGAGCACGGCCGGATGGTGTTCGACGGGATGATGCCGCACATCGCCGGCAGCCGGCGCAGCTTCACCAATGCCCGCTTCGCCCAGCCCGGCCGCAATCCCGGGCCGCATCTCGACCGCTACTACCCGGCCGACCAGTTCCCCTTCGCCTACGCGACGACGACCGACGCGCTGACGGGCAAGCGCGACGGCCTGTTCCTGCGCTGCCGGATCACCAGCACCTGCCCGCGCCTGATGCATGTCGACAGCGAGTACGAGCTGTGGGGCTCCCGCGGGGCGCTGGTGACCACCGACACGCGCGGCGCCGACCTCGCCCAGCCGCCGGAGGTCCGGGTCTACATGGTCACCGGCGCGCCGCACTTCGCCGCCCCCGACGCCAAGACCGCGAGCGATCCGGGCTGCGCCCTGCCGGTGAGCCCGGTCCATGCCGGGGCGGCGTCGCGGGCGCTCCTCGTCGCCCTCGAATCCTGGATCGCCGACGGGGTGGCGCCGCCGGAAAGCCGCTACCCCTCGCGGGCCGACGGCACGCTCGGCGCCCCGGCCCATCTCTACCCGCCGATCCCCGGCCTTCCCTATGCCGGCCTCTACAATCCGGCCCAGTGGGTCGAGCCCGGGGCCGGCCCCCTCGACCCGCCGGTGGTGCGTGCCACCTACCCGCTTCTGCTGCCGAAGGTCGACCCGGACGGCAACACCCTGGCGGGCATCCGGCTGCCGCTGATCGAGGCGCCGCGGGCGACCTACACCGCCTGGAACCCGACCCGCGGCAGCGCCGCCGCGACCCTGTGCAACCAGAAGGGCGGCGTGCTGCCCTTCGCGGCGACGAAGGCCGCGCGAGCCCCCGACGACCCGCGGCCGTCGCTCGAGGAGCGCTACCCGGAGGCGGGCGCCTACGCGGCGGCCGTGCGGGCGGCGGCCGAGCGCATGGCGGCGGAGCGCACGCTGCTGCCGGCCGATGCCGACGAGATGGCGCGGGAGGCCGCGGAGGACCGGCTGGCGCGTTAGGGCGAATCGGTGGACGGGAGGGACCCGGGACGCCCCCTCGCGGGTTGGCGCCTCGCACAACCCGACATGGAGCCGCCATGCCCGCCAAGCTCGTCGCACTCGTCCGGGAGGCCGCCGCCGGCGCGCGCGCCATCGCGCGGGCCTACCCGGAGGGCTGCAGCGCCGCGGCGCTGCCCTGGGTGGTGGTCAAGCGCTTCGACGAGGACGTGCGCGGCCATGTCGAGCGAGATCCGCGCATCGAGGACGAGCGCGACCGGGTGCTGATCGCCGCCGTGACCCTGGCCGAGACCGCCTCGGACGAGGTCGAGCCGCCCGAGCGCGAGCGGCTGGTGAAGGCGATCAACGACCTCGAATGGGTGACCCTGAGCCGGGGCATCGCCAACCGGGCGGCGGCGGTCCTCGGCTACGGCGAGGCCGGCGCGCGCCTGCGGGATGCCAGATGAGGGGGCGCTGCCGGATTGCCGCGGGCCGCGGCCGCCCTACTTGCCGATTCGATACGCGGCGTCCTCGGCTGGCGCGACGAGAGGTGGGCTTGTGACGGATGCGCGCCAGCCGCTTCGATCGCCGGCCGCGGCGGCGACGGCGCTGCCGACCCTGCGACGGGGCGACCAGCTGTTCGAGACCGAGCGGCGTCTTAACGCCGTGCTCGACAACGCTTCGGTGTCGATCTTCCTGATGGATGACCGGCAGCACTGCATCTACATGAACCGTGCGGCCGAGCAGCTGACCGGCTGGACCCTCACCGAGGTGCTGGCGCGGGACTGCCCGCTGCACGACATCGTGCACCACACCTACCCGGACGGGCGCCCCTTCCCGCTGCACGAATGCGCCATCGACCGTGCCTTCCCGGAGAACAACCAGGAGCGCGGCGAGGAGGTCTTCGTCCACCGCGACGGCCATTTCTATCCGGTCGGCTTCACCGCGAGCCCGATCCGGGACGACGCCGCGCAGGTCATCGGCACCATCATCGAGGTGCGCGACATCAGCGAGGAGAAGGCCGCGGCGGAGCGCCAGCGCCTGCTCATCGACGAACTGAACCACCGGGTGAAGAACACGCTCGCCACCGTGCAGTCGATCGCCGCGCAGACCTTCCGCGGCCGCGCCGAGGGGGCGGCCCGCGACCTGTTCGAGGCGCGGCTCTCCGCCCTCTCCACCGCCCACGACGTGCTGGTGGCGGACAACTGGGAGAGCGCCAGCCTGCGCGGCGTGATCGAGCGGGTGCTCGCCCCGCTGCCCGCCGACCGGCTGCAGCTCGACGGGCCCGACGCCCGCCTGCACCCGAAGGTGGCGGTGAGCCTCGGCATGGCGCTGCACGAGCTGGCCGCCAACGCCCTGCAGCACGGGGCCCTGTCGGTCCCGGAGGGCCGCGTCGTCATGGGCTGGGCGCTCGCCGCCGGCGAGGACGGGCGCCAGCGCCTCGATCTCGACTGGCGCGAGGCCGGAGGCCCCGCGGTCGCGCCGCCGGCCCGCCGGGGCTTCGGCTCGCGGCTGGTCGAGCGCCAGGTGCCGCTGGAATTCGGCGGCAGCGCCGAGATCGCCTACGCGCCCGGCGGCGTCATCTGTTGCATGCGGATCCCGCTGACGCCTCCGGGCTGGGACGGCCAGGCCCTCGTCCAGGGCCGCGACCCGGCGGGCGGGGCGCCGCGATGAGCGGGCTGCCCGGCTGCCGGGTCCTGCTGGTGGAGGACGAGAGCCTCGTCGCCATGATGGCCGAGGACATGCTGCTCGACCTCGGCTGCGAGGTGGTGGTGGCGATGCGCCTCGAGCAGGCCCTCGCCCAGGCCCGGACCCAGCCCTTCGACCTCGCGGTGCTCGACGTCAATCTCGGCGAGGCCCGCAGCTACCCGGTCGCCGACCTGCTGCGCCAGACCGGCGTGCCGTTCCTGTTCGCCACCGGCTACGGCCGCCGGGGCGTCGACCCGGCCTACCAGGCCGCCCCGGTGATGCAGAAGCCCTACCGGATGGCGGAGCTGGAGGCGCTGCTCGCCGGCCTCCTCGTCGGCGGCGCAGCCGAGCCCGCAACGACGGAGTGCCGCCCGGCCTGCCGCTGCCGGGAGCCCGAGGACGGGGCGTCGCAGTTCCGGGCCGATCCGGCGCCGTGACGCCGCGGGGCAAGTCCCGTCCTCAAGTCACGTCCTCAAGTCACGTCTTGTAGAGGCGGCTGGCGCGCTCGCGCGGCAGGTCGCCCGATGGCCGATCCAGCCCGACGTCCGCGCCGGGAATCGGCGCGTCCGTCGCTCGCCTGCTGGCCGGGCGCGGCGCTTCGGTCGACGCGACGAAGATCGATGCGCGGGGTGCAGCGGCGCCGCATCATCGACGCCATCCCAGTGGGCACGCCGGACGGCCGAACGAGATCGCCGCGGCGGGTCGCCGTCCCGGCCCGGACGACGCAATCTTCGTCACCGGAGCGACGATCGAGGGCGGCTTCTTGCGGCGCTGTACGACTCCGGACGGCGCGACTTGTGCGGCGCATGGCATGAATAGCGCGCGACCGAGCGTTTATTCAATTCAGGATTGCGCTGCGACATCAGTCATGGCTGCGTGTCGAACCATCGGGTCGGCACCCGACATGTCCGAAGCAGACGACATGAGGCGCTGCCGAGCGGTTTCGCGGCCGTGCCCGACCGATGGCGGCGCACCGAACAGCTCCGACATCTGCGAAACCCTGACCGGTGCAGGTCGACGAATGGCGGAATCTGTATCTTCGGATGTTTTTAACTAACCCTGCGATAGTGAAGTGGTGTCGGTTCGGCGGACAAGATCCGAAGCCACGCTGGGGGAAATTGAACGTGATCAACCGCAGGCATGTCCTCGCCGGCTGCGGCGCAAACCTGTCGACACTCGGCCTGCCGAAGCCGGCTCGGGCCACCGGGCGCGCCAAGGTCATGCGGCTCGTCATCACCAACGCCCTCGCCTCGCAGACGGGTCAGGGCGCCACGGTATTCGCCGAGCGGGTCGCGGCCTCGTCCGGCGGCCGCCTGCGGGTCGAGATCTATCCGGCGGGCGTCTCCGGCGGCGAGCTGGAGACGACGCAGGACGTGGCGAAGAACGCCCTGGAACTCTCCATCGTGTCGAGTGTCGGCTTCGCGATTGTCGCCCCGAAGCTCGGCGTGTTCGACATCCCCTTCCTGTTCCGCGACGTCGCCCACGCGCGGGCGGTCCTCGACGGCCCGGTCGGTCAGAAGGCCCTCATGGAAGTCGAGGCCGGCGGCCTCGTCGGCCTCGCCTGGAGCGAGAACGGCCTGCGTCACCTGACGACCGCATCGGTGCCCGTCCGGTCCCCGAAGGATCTCTCCGGCCTGAAGATCCGCGTCCCCCAGTCCGTCGCGATGATCACGGGCTTCAAGGCGCTCGGCGCCGATGCGCGGCCCCTGGCGTTCCCGGATCTCTATGGCGCGCTCAGCGCGGGTGAGTTCCAGGGCCAGGAGAACCCCCTCGGCAACATCGCGGGCGCCAATTTCGATCGGGTGCAGCAGTATCTCAGCCTGACCGGCCACATCTACTCGGCCGCGATGCTGATCATGTCGCGACAGGCCTACGACCTGCTCTCGGAGGACGAGCGGACGATGGTTCGCGCCGCGGCCCGCGCCGCGACCCAGGCCGCCCGGGAGACGGGCGACCGCAACGAGGCGCGCCTGACCGCCGAGCTGGGCAAGCGCGGCATGACGGTGATCGCCGACGTCGACCGTGCCGCTTTCGCCACGGCCATCCGGGGTGCCGACGCCCAGTTCGAGACGGAATACGGCAAGCCGTTGCTCGAGGCGATTCGCGCCGTCCGCAGCTAGAGCGTTTTCCGACGGCCCGGATGCCGGTTCGTCGATGGAAAACGCGGCAAGCCCAGAGACCTAGAGCAGCGCTCGGGGTCGTCGGAGCCCACCCCCGTCCGGGTGGCCCGGCGCTCTCCCGGCGGGGGCGCGCCCCGCTGCGCGTCCAACCGTGGCCGTCCGGTACGACGGACCATGCCCGATCAGACCCTCTCCGACCATCGGAATTGCCCGCCATGCCCTCCTTCCTCGCCCGCGTGGCCGACAGGCCCATCGGAAGCCGCATCAACCTCGGCTTCGGCCTCGTCCTTCTGCTCCTGTGCGGGATCACGACCTTCAACGGCTTCGGCCTGCACCGCCTCGGCGGTGCCGTGTCGGAGGTCGCGGCGGCGGCCGGGGCATCGGATGCCCTGTCCGAATTCGCCAACGGCGTCGCCGATGTCGAGCTGCAGGCAACCCGCTACCTGCGCGCGCCCGGCGGCGCCGAGCTCGTGGCGGCGCGCGGCGCCTACAAGGCCCTGCGCGAGCGCTTCGAGCGCGTCGAGGCGCTGATCGGCGACGATGCCGCGGCGCTGAAGCGCGAGATCGCCTCCCTCGAGGCGAACTTCAACGAGGTCGTCTCCAGCACGCGCCAACGGGAAGCCGGCCTGGGGGGCCTGACCGCGGCGACGGCCCGGCTGACCAACTTCACCAACACCCTGACGACGCAGATGGCCGCCGCCGCCGATCCGTCGAGCGACGTCGCCCTGCGGCTCCAGCAGGCCGTGCAGTCGCTCGCGGCCTCGGCCCGCCGCTACGCTCAGCGGCCCAATAGCGGAGAGGCCGATATCCTGGCCGCCGAGCAGGAGCGCGTCCGGCGCGGCATGGCGGAGCTCAAGGCCGGTCCGCCGGTCGGGGCGACGGCACGGGAGCTGGCGTCGGGTCTCCCGGCCGCGGTCGAGCGGCTGCTGACGACGAGCGACGCCGCCGCGACCGCCGCCCAGGCCTTCGACCGGAACGTGGCGACGTGGATCCGGACGGCCGGCGAGGCCGGCACGGCAGCGGCGAGCCTGCGCACCCGGATGCTCGCGTCGCGCAACGGCCAGATCCAGTCCGCGCAGCAGGCGGTGGCGCAGAGCCAGACCGTGGGTGCGCTCGTCTCGATGCTCGCCCTCGCCCTCGGCGTGGCCGCGGCCCTGTGGCTCGGCCGTTCGATCAGCCGGCCGCTGCTGACGCTCGACCGCTCCGTCCAGGCGATCGCCGCCGGAGATCTCGCCGTCGCGGTCGAGGGCCGCGAGCGCCGGGACGAGATCGGCGCCCTGGCGCGGGCCCTCGACGTGTTCAAGGCCAACGCGCTGGCCCGCCGCGAGCTCGAGAGCCAGAACGCCGCCGAGCAATCGGCGCGTCAGCGCCGGGCCGATCGCGTGGACGGACTGGTGCGCGACTTCCAGCGCAAGGTCGCTCAGTCGCTCGAGATCGTGACCTCCGCCGCGACCGAGCTCGACTCGACGGCCCGGGTGATGACGCAGGTCGCCGACGGCACCAACGGGCAGGCCCTCGCCTCGAGCGCCGCGGCGGAGGAGACCTCCGTCAACGTCCAGACGGTCGCGGCCGCCGCCGAGGAGATGGTCGCGTCCCTCCGGGAGATCGAGCGTCAGGTGCTGCGCTCCAACGAGGTCGCCGCCCATGCCGCCCACGAGGCGGAGGCCACCGGCGGAGCGATGGCGGCGCTGGGCGAGGCCGCGGACCAGATCGGGGCGGCCGTGACGACGATCGCGTCGATCGCGGGCCAGACCAACCTGCTGGCGCTCAACGCCACGATCGAGGCCGCCCGGGCCGGGGAAGCCGGCCGCGGCTTCGCCGTGGTGGCCGCCGAGGTGAAGACGCTGGCCGGCCAGACCGCTCGGGCGACCGAGGAGATCTCGGGGCAGATCGCGGCGATCCAGGGCGCGAGCGCCCGGGCGGCGGAAGCGATCCGGCGGATCGGGACGACGATCGGCGCGATCAACGAGATCTCCGGCACGATCGCCACGACGGTCACCCAGCAGACCGCGGCGACGACCGAGATCTCGCGCAATGCCGGCGAGGCGGCGCGCGGAACCCAGGACGTGTCGGCCAATGTCGCCCGGGTGCTGGCCTCCTCCGGCGAGACCGGCAGCGCGGCCGCCCAGGTGCTCGCGGCGGCCGCCGAGCTCGCCGTTCAGTCGCTCACCGTCAAGCAGGAGGTCGACACCTTCCTGGACAACATCCAGGCGGCGTGAGCCGGCCGATGCCGCGGAGGGCCCGGACCTGGGGGACCGGAATCACCCGGGATCGGGCTCACGCCGACCGGGCGCGGATGCCGGCGGATCGCATCGGGTCGATGATCGCCCGATCCCGTCCGCCCCGTCACCCGCTCGGTGCCGTCGATCCCGGGTCCTGCGTCGCCCTCGGGGGTGGGGACCGCGTCCTCTCAGGCCCTCCGGCCCGCGGATACCCGTCGTCGAGCGGCAACCCGAACGATGACCCTATGCGGTCGCCGTGCGGGGCGCCGGTAGCCCCGGCGCCAACTCGATCGCCGGCGGCACGGGCGGCATCGCCCTCACGCTGAGCGGCCACGAGCACACCGCGCACCTTGTCGGGCCCCCGCTCATCACGGCGGTGGCCGGCCGCTCCGACTTCAAGATCGCCCAGAACGAGCGCCTCCCTGACCTCGGCCAAAGCCCCGTCCGGGATCCGACCGTCCGCGGCTCGAACGGCGCCGGCCCCGCCTTCGATGCGGCGCGCCGCACCCCCGGCCGGTCCGCGGCACCGCGCCCGGTTCGGCCGCCCTTGCGGCGCAGGACGCACGCCCGTAAGCTGCAAGTAACTGCAACCAAATAAGAATTAGTGTGATTCCAAAGTACGGCCGCACCGGGACCGCGCGCATCGTGGCCGTCCTCCGGTGACGCACTCCCTCGCGGTCCGCGAGGCCCGGGGCACCCTCGCGGCCCTGCGCCCGCTCGCCCCGTTCTTCTGCCTGTACGTGACCTTCGGGGCCACGCTCGGCTTCCTGTCGGGCGGGGCGCCGCTGATCCTGCGGGCGCGCGGGCTCGACCTCGCGGGGGTCGGGCTCCTGCAGATCATCAACCTGCCGGTCGGGCTGACCTTCCTGTGGGCGGTCCTGCTCGATCGGGTGCGGCTGCCGTTCCTCGGCCGGCGCCTCGGCTGGATCGTGGCGGCGCAAGGGCTCACGGTGGGTCTGCTGGCGGCCTTGAGCCTCGGCGAGCACTGGCCGCTCGGGGCGCTGCTGGCGCTCGCGGTCGCAGCCTGCGCCTGCGTCGCCACCATGGACATCGCCCTGGAGGCCCTCGTCGTCGAGACGGTGCCGGCGGAGCGGCGGGCCTTCGTCGCCTCGGCCAAGCTCTGCGGCGCGTCGCTGGGCGGCATCCTCGGGGTCGGCGTGCTGGTCGGCTCCTACGACGTCCTCGGCTGGCGGGCGGCGGTGCTGGCCTGCGCGCTCCTCGACGCGCTCTGCCTCCTGCCGATCCTCGCCTACCCGGAAGCGCGGCTGCAGGGTGCCGGGGGCAGCCGGGAGCGGCACGCGGGGTCGCTCGCGCGCCTGCGGGCACTCGCCGGGCGGATCGCGGCGCTCGGCGCCTATTTCGCGGCGGCCTACCTCATCGGGGGGCCGAACACCCTCGCGCTCCTCGATCTCGGGGTGCCGCTCACCCGGGTCGGCCTCCTCACCGGCACCGTCCTGCCGGCGGTCAACCTCGTGATGGCGCTGATGGCCGGGGGCCTGGCGGCCCGCTTCGGCACCGTGCGGCTGGTCGTCCTCGGCGGCGCCGGGGTGCTGGCCGCCGGCGGGCTGATGGCGGCGGCCTGCCTCCTGCGCTCCGAGGGGCTGGCGGTAGCCGCCACGATCCTCAACTTCGTCTTCGGCGGCTTCCTCGGGGTGCCGGTGTTCAACATGATCTACCGCTGGTCGGAGGGGCCGCGGCCGGCCACCGACTACGCGCTCCTGTTCGGCGCCGCCTTCTTCGCGGCGATGCCCCTGCGCGTCGCCGCCCCGGCGCTCGCCGGCTGGGCCGGCTGGCCGGGCTACTTCGCCGCCACGCTGCCGCTCTACGCCGCGGCCCTCGCCTGGCTCGCCGTCACCATCGCCCGCACCCTGCGGGCCGACCGGGAGCGGATCCGATGATCGGCGAGGTCGCACCGCACGTGCCCGCCTCCCTGGAGACCTATCGCGGGGGCGTGGCCGACGGCACCGGGGGGACGCCGCTCACCGCGCTCCACGATCCCGCGGTGTTCGACGCGACGCTGTCGGCCTTCGAGGCCGGGCTCGGGGTCGCGCCCGGCACGACCGACCGGCGGGCGCTGGTCTCGTACTGGAGCCAGTTCTACCTCGCGCCGCTCGCGACCCCGGTGCTGACCGCCCTGGTGCGCCTGCGCCGGCCGCTGCCGCTCGCCTTCGCGACGACGAACCTCGAGCTCGACGCGGCCGGCCGCCCGGCCCGCTTCCTGGTCCGGCCCGGTCCGGCGCCGTGCCGTGCCGACGGGCTCGCCGGCCTGGTCGAGGACCACCTGCGGCCCTTCGTCGAGCTGTGCCGGGCGCAATGCGGCATCGCCCCCCGGGTGATCTGGGGCAACGCCGCGGTGATCCTCGACTACGTCGCGCGGGAGCTCGGCGAGCCCGAGACGATGGCCTGCCCCGAGGTCGCGACCTGCCTCGGCTGGTGCGGGACGCCGTGCCCGCGCCTCCATCCCCTCGCCCAGGCCCTGTGCGGGGCGCCAGGGGAGCGGTCGGGGGGACGGCGGCGGCGCACCTGCTGCCTGCGCCAGCGCCTGCCGGGCGTGCCGTCCTGCGGCGCGCTGTGCCCGGCCGAGGGATGCGGGAGCTGCGGCTGCGGGCCCTGAGGCCGTCCGACGGGTCCGTTCAATGCCGCGAGGACTGTCGCAACAGAAGCGCGCCATCCAGGGCGACGATCCCCGCCCTCGCTCGCAGCACGGTTTCAGAGCCTGTTCGACCGATAGATATACTCTAATCCAATAAGTAACCTCATCCTGAGGTGTTAGTCGATCAGTGATCGACTGACCTCGAAGGAGGGCTCCAGAAGCCTCCGAGATCACTGGATCCCTCCTTCGAGGCTCACTGCGTTCGCACCTCAGGATGAGGGGGAGGGTAGGATAGAGAATCCCCTCGCGATTGCGTCGTCACACGTTAAACAGGCTCTCGGAGGGGGAGCGCGGGCACCCGGCCCTCGGCGCCATACGCGAGGTCGGCGACGCGGGCGGCGTCGCGTAGAGTCACCCGATGTTCCGTCCGGGAGCACGCATCCCGGCGCGAGACACCTCGCCGGGGTTTCCCACCGGGAGACCGGGCGCAGGCGCCCGGCACGCTCGACGGAGCCCCCGCTTCGTGCTGTATCGCCCCCGGCCGGGGCGCTCTACGGCGCGAGCCGGATCGCGCCCGTCCCGGGCCCCGTGGAGCGGAAGAGCCATCATCGTGTCGAATGCCCCGCAAGCGCCCGATCGGACGAAGGGCCTGCGCCGCGTCGTCCGGAGCACGCTGGCCGGCCAGCTCACCTCGGAGATCCGGGCGGCCATCCTCGACGGGCAGTTTCCGGCGGGCGGGCAGCTGAACGAGATGGCGCTCGCGGGCCAGTTCGGCGTGAGCCGCGGCCCCGTGCGCGAGGCGATCCAGCGCCTGGTCCAGGAGGGCCTGCTGCGCGCGGAGCCCCATCGCGGGGTCTTCGTCCTCGACCTCGCCGACGACGACGTCGTCGACATCTACTTCACCCGCAAGTCCCTCGAGATCGCGGCGATCCGCCGGGTGATGACCGAACCCCGCCGCACCGCCCTGGCGCGGGAGCTGAGGGAGCTGACCGACCGGATGGCCGTTCTCCTCGGCACCGGCGACTGGGCCGAGATCGCCGACCTCGACCTGCACTACCACCGGCGCATCGTCGAGGAGGCGCGCAGCGAGCGCCTGTCCCGCAGCTACGACACCCTCCAGGCCGAGACCCGCCTGTGCCTGCGGCTCATGATGGCGGGCTATCGCCAGAACCGGGCGCTCATCGAGGAGCACGAGCGCCTGGCCCGCTTCATCGGCGACGGGCACCCGGACGAGACCGAGGCGGAGATGGACGCCCATTTCGGGGACCCCGTCCGCATCCTGGAGCGCGGCCGGACGGCGATGCGCGAGGCCCCCGACCTCCCGGGCCTCAGCCGCGCGCCGGAATCCGCGCGATCGCCTTGATCTCGAAGGCGAAGCCCGCGAGCCACGTCACCCCGACGGCGGTCCAGTTCGGGTAGGGCGGCGCGCCGATCACCCGGTCGCGCACCCGCATCACCGCGTCGAACTGCGCCTCCGGGTCGGTGTGGAAGGTCGTGACGTCGACAACGTCGTCGAAGGTGCAGCCCGCCGCATCCAGCACGTCGTCGAGCCGCGCGAAGGCGCGGGCGACCTGCGCCTCGAAATCCGGCTCGGGCGAGCCGTCCTCGCGGCTGCCGACCTGGCCGGAGACGAACAGCAAGTCGCCGGAGCGGATCGCCGCCGAGTAGCGGTGCTTGTCGTAGAGCGCCTGCCGGCCGGGCGGGACGATCGCGTCGCGGGTCGAACGGGTCTGCGCCATGGACTGCTCCTCGGGACCACGATTTGGTATACGGGCCGTATGCGATTGAGCATGGATACGTGCCGTATGTCAAATTACATACGCGGCGTATGCCGATGGAGGTGGATCGGGTGGCGGGACGACGCGCGCAGATGATGGAGGAGACGCGGGCCAGGCTGATCCAGGCCGCCCGCCAGGCCTTCGCCACGAAGGGTTTCGCGGCGTCCTCGATGGACGACCTGACCGCCGCGGCCGGGCTGACGCGCGGCGCGCTCTATCACAATTTCGGCGACAAGAAGGGCCTGCTTCAGGCGGTCGTCGACCGGATCGACGCCGAGATGGCGGCGCGCCTGGCCGTCGTCGGCGAGCGGGCGGAGACCCCGTGGCAGGGCCTCCTCGACGAGTACCGCGCCTATATCGAGATGGCGCTGGAGCCGGAGATCCAGCGCATCGTGCTCCTCGACGGGCCGGCGGTGCTGGGCGATCCCTCGACCTGGCCGAGCCAGAATGCCTGCCTGGCCGAGACGACGCGCCGCATCCGGGCGCTCGTCGCCGAGGGCGCGATCCCGCCCGTCGATCCGGAGGCGGCGGCGCGCCTCCTCAACGGCGCCTCGCTCCACGCCGCCCTCTGGATCGCGGCGTCGGACGCGCCGGAGGCGACCCTGGCCAAGGCTCTCGACGCCTTCCGGCGCCTCGCCGAGGGGCTGGCGCGGGTGTGAGTCCTCTCCTTGACACCCGCCCCACCGCCCCCCACTCTCCGACCTTCCCAGGGGAGCCTCGCGAGGAGGCTGAGATTCCGCCGGCCCGGACCCGTCCGGGCGCCGCGGTGACCCTATGAACCTGATCCGGGTCATGCCGGCGGAGGGATGCGGGACCGGCACGGCCGCCATGCGCCGCCACGAGGGCGCCGCCGCCAGCCGTCTTTTCGCGCAGGATCTCACGCCCGGCACGGCCGACGCCCACGATGGGGCGCGAGGTGGCCGTGATGTCGCAAGCGGAGATCGTCGAGGCCCTGATCGACTTCATCGGTCGGCCGGGGGCGGACGAGGCGGAGTTCGAGGCGATGGCGCTGCGGCTCTTCGCCCACCAGTACGCGCACAACGCCCCCTATCGCCGCTTCGCCCAGGCGCGCGGGCGCACGCCGCTCGCCGTCCGGCGCTGGCGCGACATCCCGGCGGTCCCGATCAAGGCGTTCAAGGACCTCACCCTGAGCTGCTGCCCGGCCGACGAGGCCGAGCGGGTGTTCATGACGAGCGGCACCACCGGCAGCGGGCGCGGCCGCAGCTACCACCCGACGCTCGCGGTCTACGACCGCTCGATGCTCGAGGGCTTCGCCGCCCGGGTGATGCGCGGGCGCGACACGATCCGCATGGGCTTCCTGTTTCCCGACGAGGCGGCACTCCCGAACTCGTCGCTCGCCCATTACCTGGCGCTGGCGCGTGAGCGTTTCGGGACGCCGGACAGCGCGGTCTTCGTCGGCCCTTGCGGGCTCGACCTCGACGGGCTGCTGGCGGCGCTCGCGGAGGCGGAGACCTCGGGCGAGCCCTATGCGCTGCTTGGCGCCACCTACGCCTTCGTGCCGGTGATGGACGCCCTCGCGGCGCAGGGCCGCCGCATCGCCCTGCCACCCGGCAGCTTCCTGTTCGACACCGGCGGCTTCAAGGGCCAGTCGCGGGAGATCGAGCCCGACGCCTTCTACGACGGACTCTCGCGGACCTTCGGAGTGCCGCGCGAGGCCTGCCTCAACATGTACGGCATGACCGAGCTGAGCACCCAGTTCTACGACGACGGCAACGCGGCCTGCCCGCCGGTGAAGTCCGGCCCGCACTGGATCCGCAGCCGCGTCGTCGATCCGCTGACCGGCCAGGACCTGCCCGAGGGCGAGACCGGCGTGCTGGTCCACCACGACCTCGCCCATTTCAACTCGGTCTCGGCGATCCTGACCGAGGATGCCGGGGTGATCGTGCCGGGCGGCTTCCGGCTGCTCGGCCGGGTCGAGGGCTCGGCCTCCCGCGGCTGCTCGGTCGCGGTGGCCGAGTTCCTGGCCGCCGCGCAAGGATGAACGACCAGGGGATGAGCGCGGTCGAGGAGGCCGGCTACCTTCCGGGGCCGTTCGCCGGGCTGGCCGGCCGGCGGGTCGTCGTGCACCGAGCCTGGGGCGAGACGGTCGCGGTCGCCCTGCCGGTGCTCGACGAGGCCCAGGCCCGGTCGCTCTGCGCCCATATCCGGGCCCGCGCCCGCGACACCCTGCGGGGCATGGAGACCGCCCGCATCGTCGCGGCGATCGACCGGGCGAGCGCCTGCCTCCTCGACCGCACGCACCCCTCTCGCCGCAAGGCCGAGGCGCTGCTGCCGGTCGTCACCGGCTACGATCCCGAGACCGTGCGGCTCGGCCTGACGCGCTACCTCAAGACCTTCCGGCGGCCGCAGCTCCTGCGCTTCCTCGCCGAGGACTTTTCCGATCCGGGGGTGCTCGACGGCTTCCGGCCGGCGGTGAAGGGCGGGTTCACGCGGGCGCGCGGGCCCGACCTGCTGCTGCACGTCTGGGCCGGCAACGTTCCGGCCCTACCGCTATGGAGCCTCGTCGCCGGGCTACTGGTCAAGGCCGGCAGCATCGGCAAGCTCGCCTCCGCCGAGCCGCTCACCGCCGGCTGGTTCGCGCAGGCGGTCGCCGAGGCCGATCCCGAGCTCGGCGAGTGCCTGGCGATGACCTGGTGGAAGGGCGGAGAGGGCGGCGTCGAGGCGACGTTCCTCGAAGCCGCCGACTGCGTCATGGCTTATGGCGGCGATGCCACCCTGGCGGCGTTGCGCGCCAGGGTGCCGGTCTCCACCCGGTTCCTGCCGCACGGCCACCGCATCGGCTTTGCCATGATCGGCCGCGAGGCGCTCGACAGCCGCCGCGCCGGCGCCGCCGCGCAGGCCGCCGCCCAGGACGTGGTGCGCTACGAGCAGCAGGGCTGCTACGCGCCGCAGATGCTGTTCGTCGAGCGCGGCGGGCCGGTGGCGCCGGACGAGTTCGCCCGCCACCTCGCCCACGCGCTCGCGGCGCTCGCCGCCCGCCACCCGCGCAGACACCTCGATCCGGGCGAGGGCGCCGCCATCGCGGCCTGGCGCAGCGGCCACGAGATGCGGGCACTCGACGACGCCGGCACCGTGCTCCTCGGCGATCCGGAGGATTCCTGGAGCGTCGTCCATCTCGACGCGCCCGTGCCCTTGAGCCCGTCCGGCCTCAACCGCACCGTCGCGGTGGTGGCGGTCGACGACCTCGCCGAGGTGCCGGCCCTGGTGGCGCCCCACCGCGCCTATCTCCAGAGCGCGGGCCTCGCCGCCGCCCCCGCCCGTCTGTTCTCCCTCGCGGAGGACCTCGCGGCGGCCGGGGTCACCCGCATCGCCGCGCTCGGCCGGATGACCGCGCCGGAGGCCGGCTGGCACCATGACGGCCGCTTCAGCCTGCTCGACCTCGTGACCGTGACGGAGATCGAGGCCAGCGCCGAGGCCGCGGCGGACGATGTCGCGCCCTATGCCGAGTGACGCCGCCCTCGCGCTTACGGGCGTGCGCTACCGCTTCCCGGGCGACGCCGCCGCCACGGTGGACGAGGTCGACTGGGCGATTCCCCCCGGGGCGGTGCATTGCCTGCTCGGCCGCAGCGGCTGCGGCAAGACCACGCTCCTCAAGATCGCCGCCGGGCTGATCGTGCCGGACGAGGGGCAGGTGCGGGTCGACGGGACGATCGTGCGCGGGCCGGCGCCGCGGGTCGGCTTCGTGTTCCAGGCCCCGACCCTGCTCGACTGGCTCAGCGTCCTCGACAACGTGCTGCTGCCGGTCTCGCTCAAGCGCCGCCCCCGCGAGGCCGACCGGAAGGCCGCACGCGACCTTCTGGCGACGATGGGGCTCGGGTCCCTCGCCGGCCGGCATCCCGCCACCCTGTCGGGCGGGCAGCAGAGCCGGGTCGCGATGGCCCGCGCGCTGATCGGCGCGCCCGACCTCCTGCTCCTCGACGAGCCCTTCGCGGCGCTCGACGCGCTCACCCGCGAGGAATTGCAGGACGACCTCCTGCACCTGTGCGCGGCGCGCGGCACCGCGGCCCTGTTCGTCACCCACGACATCGCCGAGGCGGCGTATCTCGGCGACCGGGTCGGCGTGATGGCGGCCGGGCGCCTCGTCCATGAGGCGGCGGTCCCCTTGCCGCGGCCCCGTCCCCCGGGCATCCGCTATACCGCCGCGTTCGGCGCCGCCTGCCGATCTTTGCGCGCCGCCATGGACGCCCCCGCCCTGGACGCCCCCTCCCCCGCCGCGGGGTGCGCCGCATGAGGCCGCGCCTCGTCTCCGCCCTGCTCCTCGTCGTGCTGCTCTGCGCCTGGGAGGCGTGGTGCCGCGCGGGCGGGGTCTCGGCCCTCGTCCTGCCGCCGCCTTCCTCGGTCGCCGAGACCCTGTGGGGCGAGGCCGTCTCGGGCCGGCTCTGGCCGCACCTGCAGGCGACGGCGACCGAGATGGCGCTCGGGCTCGCCGCCGGGACGGGCCTCGGCCTCGGCGCCGGCATCCTGCTCGCCGAGTGGCCGGCGCTCCACCGGGTGCTGCATCCCTACGTGCTGGCGAGCCAGCTCGTCCCGAAGCTGGCCCTCGGGCCACTCCTGATCCTGTGGTTCGGCTTCGGCCTGACCCCGACGGTGGTGATCACCGCGCTGATCTGCTTCTTCCCGCTCCTCGAGAATACCCTGACCGGGCTCGATCAGGTCGATGGGGGCAAGCGCGAGCTGTTTCGGATGCTCGGCGCGAGCCGGGCCCGGACCCTGTGGCGGCTCAAGCTGCCCTCGGCCCTACCGGTGATCCTGGCGGGGTTCCGGGTCGCCATCGTGCTCGCGCTGGTCGGGGCGGTGGTGGGCGAGTTCGTCGGCGGGCGCCAGGGCCTCGGCGCCGCGATCATCGCCGCCCAGAGCACGATGGATTCGAGCCTGATCCTCGCCCTGTTCGTCGTCATCACCGCCCTCGGGATGGCGGTCTACGAGGCCGCCCGCGCCCTCGAATCCCTGATCCTGCGTCGCTACCCGAGAGGTTGAGTGTCGTGAAGCTTCCCCGTTGCCTGCATGCCCTGCCGTTCCTCGCTCTCGCGGCGCTCGCTCTCGCGGGGCTCAGCCCCCCGGCCGCGGCGCAAGGCCTCGACAAGGTCACGGTCGGCGGCTGGAGCCAGCCGATCAGCGAGATCACCAACCTCCTCGCCGAGCCGGATCACGGCCTGTTCAAGGCTCGCGGCATCGCCCTCGACTACGTCCCGGGCAATGGCGGCGGCTCGGCGATCCAGGCCGTGCTGGCGGGCCAGGCCGACATCGCCTTCACCGACCCGGCCTCGTTCTACCTCGCCCTCGACAAGGGCGCGGACCTGGTGGCGGTCTACGACATCTATCCCCAGAACGTGTTCAACGTCGTCTCGCCGAAGAGCCGCGGCATCCGCACGATCGCCGACCTCAAGGGCAAGCGCGTCGGCGTCTACAGCCTGGCGAGCGGTACCCGCCAGCACCTGCTCCTGCTCCTCGCGACGGCGGGATTGAAGGAGACCGACGTGACCGTCGAGGTCACCGGCCTCCTCAACTTCGCCCCCCTGATCCAGGGCCAAGTCGACGCGACCGCCGCCACCGATACCGGTCTCCTCGTCGGCCGGGCCAAAGGTCTCGGCGAGGTCGACGTGATCGAGGTGCGCGACCACCTCAACCTGCCGAGCGACATCTTCGTGGTGACGCGCAAGGACTACGAGGCGAGAAAGCCGCTCCTGAAGCGCTTCCTCGCCGCCTACCGCGACTCGGCGGCCTGGATGATCGCCAGGCCCGACGAGGCTGCCCGCCTCGCGGTGACCCGGGCGATCAACGGTCGCGACGAGGCGATCAACCGCGAGGTCATCCGCCTGCGCAACCTCTCCAGCGTCTCGCCGACGACCGAGCGCGAGGGCCTGGGCCATTTCGACCTGCCGGTCCTGCAGCAGGGCGCCGACACCTTCCGGCGCCTCGGCCTCGTCGCCCGCGCCCTCGACATGGGCCAGGTGGTGAAGACCGACCTGATCCCCGTGAAGGAGAGTGCCGCGAGCCCTGCGAAGGAGGGCACGCCGTGAGGTTTCGCGACCGCGCGATCCTGGTCACGGGTGCGAGCCGGGGCATCGGCGCCGCCATCGCCACCGCCGCCGCCGCCGAGGGCGCGATCGTGATCGTCAACTATCGCAGCGACGCGGCCGGCGCCGAGGCGGTGGCGGATCGCTGCCGCGCGCTCGGCGGGCAGGCGCTTCCGGTCGCCGCCGACGTGACGGATCCCGCCGCGGTGGCGGAGCTCGCCGCGCGGATCGGCGAGGAGGTCGGGCGGCTCGACGCCGTCGTCAACAACGCCTTCGCACCCTACCGCTTCGATCCGGACCACCGCATTCGCTTCCGCGACCTGCCCTGGGAGGCCTACCAGCGCCAGTTCGACGGCACGGTGCGGGGCACCTACCAGGTGGTCCACGCTCTGCTGCCGCTGCTGACGCGCCGCAGCGGCGCCAGCATCGTCAACCTCGCGAGCGACCTCGTGTCGCGCCCGAGCATCCCCTACCACGACTACACCACCGCCAAGGCGGCGCTCGTCAGCTTCAGCCGCAACCTCGCGGCCGAGCTCGGGCCGGTCGGCGTGCGGGTCAACTGCGTGGCGCCGGGCCTCGTCGTCCCGACGCAGGCGAGCCGGGACACCCCGGAGGCCGTCCGCGACGCACTGATCGCCCAGACCCCCTTGCGCCGCCTCGCGACGCCGCAGGACGTGGCCGGGCCGGTGCTGTTCCTCGCCCACGACGACAGCCGCTTCATGACCGGGCAGGTGCTCACCGTCGACGGCGGGCTGGTGATGGGGTGAGGCCGGGCCCCCGGGCGGAGCAGCGCGGGCGGGACGATTCCCCGGATCTCCCCCCACCGCCGCCCACCGTCACGCGAGGGTTGCAGTCGCGTCGACCCGGGCAAGCAACCGATCAAGTGTCGGGAACTGGACAATCCGGGACGGGAGCAGCGCCGGACCGGCCGCGGGTATTGGAAAGGTCCATTCCGATCACCGCTGCGTCGGATGCATTGACACGATTGATGCAGTGTGGTGTTCAACCCAACGGCAGGGGCCGCTCCACGCTTCGCGTCCGGCGCCCGCACATGCAGATCGACGCAGGCGCCACTGGGCACGACCCGGTGCGATGTTCTATGCCGTCAGACCTAGGCTGTACGCCCGAATGTTGCTCGGGCGTTGCAGGCCCTATCTGTGCCCGCATGATCCCGACGCTCGACCTGCTGCCGGCTGCCGAGAGCCGTGCCCCCGCTCCCGCCGCTGCCCCGGCGGCGGACCTTCTGGCGCATGTCCTGCGCGACCTCGCCCTGTCCTACGAGGCGGAATGCCCGGGCGGCTTCGCCCGGTTCCGGCAGGGGTTGACGGTCGAGATGCTGGCGGTGATCGCCCGCTTCTCCGGCCCGGCGACGAGCGACGAGGCCGCGCTCGCCCTGGCGCGGCAGGTCCACGAGACCCTGCTCGACGTCGAGGAGGACGTCTGGGCCCTCCACACCTCGGCGCACTGACGCCGCTTCCCGTCCGGTCGCGTCGCGATCGAACGGCCGCGGATCACTCCGCGGCCATCGCTCCTGCCTGCGCCGCGTGCAGGCGCGTATAGGCGCCGTCCGCCGCCACTAGGGCGTCGTGCGAGCCCTGCTCCACGATGCGCCCGCCCGACACGACCGCGATGCGGTCGGCGTGCCGGATGGTGGCGAGGCGGTGGGCGATGACGAGCGTGGTGCGCCCCTGCGTCAGCTCGGCGAGCGCCTGCTGGATCTCCCGCTCGGTCTGGGTGTCGAGCGCCGAGGTCGCCTCGTCGAGGATCAGGACCGGCGGGTTCTTCAGGAAGACCCGGGCGATCGCCAGGCGCTGCTTCTGCCCGCCGGAGAGCTTGACGCCGCGCTCGCCCACGACCGTGTCGAGGCCGTCGGGCAGCGTCGCGATCAGGGTGTCGAGGCGCGCCCGGTGGGCCGCCGTCCGGATCTCGTCCTCGTTCGCATCGAGCCGGCCGTAGGCGATGTTCTCGCGGATCGTGCCGGCGAACAGGAAGACGTCCTGCTGCACGATGCCGATCTGGCCGCGCAGGGAGGCCAGCGTCAGGTCGCGGATGTCGTGGCCGTCGAGGGTGATGCGCCCGCCCTCGACGTCGTAGAAGCGCGGCACCAGCGAGCACAGGGTGGTCTTGCCGGCCCCCGACGGCCCGACGAAGGCCACGGTCTCGCCGGCCCGGACCGCGAGGTCGACGCCGCTCAGGACCTCGCGCCCGTCGCCGTAGCCGAAGCGCACGCCCTCGAACCGGATCTCGCCGCGCAAGGGCGGCGCGGGCACCGCGCCCGGCCGGTCGACGATGTCGGGGGCGGTGGCGAGCAGCGCCATGTAGCGCCGGAAGCCCGCGATGCCCTTGGGATACGTCTCGACCACCGCGCTGATCTTTTCCAGCGGCCGGTAGAACACCCCGACGAGGAGCAGGAAGCCGATGAAGCCGCCGGGACTGAGATCGCCCCGCACCACGAAGGCGGCCCCACCCAGCAGCACCACGATCTGGACGAGGCGCATGCCGAGGTAGTTGAGCGACAGGCTCGCCGCCATGATCCTGTAGGCGTCGAGCTTGGTGGCGCGGTAGCGCTGGTTGTCGGCGGCGAAGAGGCGGCGCTCGTGGGCCTCGTTGGCAAAGGCCTTCACCACCCGGATGCCGCCGACATTCTCCTCGATGCGGGCGTTGAAGGCGCCGACCCGGCCGTACTGCGCCTGCCAGTTCTGCGTCATCCGTCCGCCGTAGCGCACGGTGACGAAGGCGATGACCGGCAGGATCGCGGCGGTCATCAGGGCTAGCGGCGGATGGACGTACAGCATCAGTCCGAAGGCGCCGAACAGCGTCATCACGGCGATGAACAGGTCCTCGGGCCCGTGATGGGCGACCTCGCCGATTTCTTCCAGGTCCTTCGTCACCCGGGCGACGAGATGGCCGGTCTTCTGGTTGTCGAAGAACCGGAACGACAGCGTCTGCAGGTGGTCGAAGGCGCGCGCCCGCATCGTCGTCTCGATGTTGATGCCGAGCACGTGGCCCCAATAGGTCACCACCACCATCAGCCCGGCATTGGCGACGTAGAGGAGCGCCAGGCCCGCGGCGGCGAGCAGGATCAGGCTCCAGTCCTGCCGCGGCAGCAGCACGTCGACGAAGGCCTTGACCGCCATCGGGAAGCCGAGCTCGAGCAGCCCCGACAGGATGGCGCAGCCGAAATCGACGAGGAACAGGGTCCGGTACGGCCGGTAATAGGCGAGGAAGGCCTTGAGCATGACGGTCCGGTGGCGGTGGGACGCGGGCCGGGGCCGGCGCGCGGGCCCCTGATAGGCGGGAACCCGCCCGTGCGACAAGGCGACGGCTCGCGCCATGAAGTCGCCCCGGCCCGGATCGCCGACGCTGCCAAAGGACAAGTCGGGCGGAGGTCCGCCCTCACTTCTTCGTTATTATTCCAGATATAAACAAAGGGAGGCCCCGTCTCCCGGGCCGGGGGACGGGGCCGTGCCTGATCTCAGAAGATGCCCGGATCGGCCTCAGGCGGCCGCGTCGCGCGGCCCGTGATCCGCCAGCACGCCGCGGCGGATCTGGTCCTCCTCGATCGACTCGAACAGGGCCTTGAAGTTGCCCTCGCCGAAGCCGTCGTCGCCCTTTCGCTGGATGAACTCGAAGAAGATCGGCCCGATGGCGTTGGCCGAGAACAGCTGGAGGAGGATCTTGGTCATCCCGCCCTCGACCACGCCCTCGCCGTCGATCAGGATGCCGTTCCGCTCCATCCGCTCCAGCGGCTCGCCGTGGCCGGGCAGGCGCTTCTCGACGCGACGGTAATAGACCGACGGCGGCGCGGGCATGAAGGCGACGCCGCCTGCCCGCAGCGCCTCGATCGTCGCGTAGATGTCGCGGCAGCCGCAGGCGATGTGCTGGATCCCCTCGCCGTTATAGGCGTGCAGGTACTCCTCGATCTGGCTCTTCTCGTCGGCCGATTCGTTGATCGGGATGCGGATCTTGCCGTCCGGCGAGGTCAGCGCCTTGGAGAACAGGCCGGTCTGCTTGCCGGCGATGTCGAAGTAGCGGATCTGCCGGAAGTTGAAGATTTTCTCGTAGAACCCGGCCCAGACGCCCATCCGGCCGCGATGCACGTTGTGGGTCAGGTGGTCGAGGTAGAACAGGCCGAGGCCCTCGGGCCTGGGGTCGCGCGCGTCGAGCCAATCGAACTCGGCCTCGTAGGGCGAGCCCTTCCGCCCGTAGGTCTCGACGAAGTAGAGCAGCGAGCCGCCGATGCCCTTGATCGCCGGCACGTCGAGGGTCTTGCTGCCCTCCGCCGGGTCGGCCGGCTCGGCGCCGTGGGCGAGCGCCCGCTTGTAGGCGGCCTTCGCGTCGACGACGCGGAACGCCATCGACGGGGCGCAGGGGCCGTGGGCGGCGACGAAGCGGTGGCCGTGGCTGCCGGGCTCCTCGTTGATGAGGTAGTTCACGTCGCCCTGGCGGTAGACGGTGATCGCCTTGGTGCGATGGCGCGCCACCGCGGCAAAACCCATGGCGCGGAAGAGGTCGTGCAGGGCCTGCGGCTCGGGATGGGCGTATTCGACGAACTCGAACCCGTCCGTGCCCATCGGGTTGGCGGCGGTGACCTGGGCGGCCGGGGCATCGTGCGGATAGGGGCCCATCGTTCGCGTCCTCTTCTGCGTTCGTGGTCGCCATCAGAGCATGGACGGCCCGCGCGGGGCGTGCGAAATCCGGGCGCCGGCCCGGCCTCCGCGCACGGATCGTGCATGGAGACGCCCGGCGATGACCGATCCTCTCACCCTCGACGGGTTCGACCTGAAGATCCTCGCGGCGCTCCAGGAGGACGGGCGCCTCGGCAACCAGGAGCTCGCCGAGCGCGTCCACCTCTCGGCCAGCCAGTGCTCGCGCCGGCGCCTGCGGCTGGAGGAGCGCGGCGTGGTGCGGGGCTACCGGGCCGAGCTCGCCCCGGAGCCGCTCGGGCTTGCCGTCACGGTCTTCACCAAGGTGGCGCTCGCCACCCACAACCGCGACAACGCCCGCCGCTTCGCCGAGCTGGTCCGCGGCCTCGACTGCGTGCTGGAGGCCCACGTGATGACGGGCGACAGCGACTACCTGCTCAAGCTGATCGTGCCCGACCTGAAGGCGCTCTCGGCGGTGATCAACGACGTGCTCCTGCCGCACGAGAGCGTGGCGCACGTCCATTCCGCGGTGGTGCTCGACACGCTGAAGGAGGCGGCCGCCCTGCCGCTGCCGCGCGGGCCCTCCTCCGCCTGACCCCGCCCGTCCCGGGCCTCCCGCTCCGGCCCGATCCTCTCGCACCCGATTCCCCGACGAAAGGGCGATGCAACCTCCACCGTTGACGAACGCTTGATGGTTCCAGGCCACACTGCGATCCGGGACAAGCCCGGCGGAGGTCAGGCGCCATGATGTGGGACGGCATCGCACTCTTCTCCGGCGCGCCCGTGCGGCGCTCAGCGGACGGCGTGCTGGGTGCCGCGGGTGTTCCTCCCCTTCGCGAGCCCGAGCGGCCCCGGCGGGCCAAGGTCGGCCTGGCGCTCGGCGGCGGGGCCGCCCGGGGCTGGTCCCATATCGGGGCGATCGAGGTGCTGCAGGAGGCCGGGATCCCGATCGACGTGGTGGCCGGCTGCTCGATCGGGGCGGCGGTGGGCGCCTGCCACGCTGCCGGCAAGCTCGGCGAGTTGCGCGACTTCGCCCTCACCCTGACCAAGCGCCGGGTGATGGGCCTGCTCGACTTCCACATCAGCGGCTCGGGGCTGATCGCCGGCGAGCGCCTGCGGCGGCTGCTCGAGCGCGACCTCGGCAGCGCCCGCATCGAGGATCTCCCGCTCACCTTCGCGGCGGTGGCGACCGAGCTCGGCACCGGGCACGAGATCTGGCTCACCCGCGGCGGCCTCGTCGAGGCGGTGCGGGCCTCCTACGCGCTGCCCGGCATCTTCGATCCGGTGAAGATCGCCGGGCGCTGGCTGATGGACGGGGCGCTGGTCAACCCGGTGCCGGTCACGGCCGCGCGCGCGCTCGGGGCCGACGTGGTGCTCTGCGTCAACCTCAACGGCGACATGCGGGTGCGCGGCACGGTGATCCAGTCGCACGGGGCGGAAGGGGCGGATGCGGTGATAGAGGCCGCCGCCGAGGCCGCCGGGGCGCCGGCCGAGGAGGCGCGGCGCTGGCCGCTGATCGGCGGCCGGCGGGCGAAGCCGAAGCCCCGGCCGGAATCCGGCGCGCCGAGCGGCATCGCCAGCGTGATGGTCGACGCCTTCAACATCACCCAGGACCGGATCTCGCGCTCGCGGCTGGCCGGCGACCCGCCCGACGTGATGATCAACCCGAAGCTCGCCCAGATGGGGCTGTTCGAGTTCCACCGCGCCGAGGAGTGCATCGAGCTCGGCCGCCAGGCCACCCGGCGGATGCTGCCGGAGATCCACGAGATGATCGCGGCCGCCGTCGCACCGGCGTGAGGCGGCCGCCGGCGGGCATCATGCGGTGGCGATGTACTCGCGCATCGCCTGATGCTCGGCCTCGACCGACTCGATGCGGTGCTTGACTACGTCGCCGATCGACACGAGGCCGACGAGGCGGCCGTCCTCGACCACGGGGACGTGGCGGAAGCGGCCGTCGGTCATCAGCTCCATCACCTCGTCGACGGCGCTGGCGCGGCTGCAGCAGATCACCTTGGCGGTCATGTGCCGGGAGACCGGCGCCTCGAGCGCCGCGCCGCCGCCGCGGACCACCGCCCGGATGATGTCGCGCTCCGACAGGATGCCGAGGACGGTCTGGCCGGCATCGCTCACCACCAGGGCGCCGATGCCCTTCTCGGTCAGGAGCGCGGCGGCCTCCGCCAGGGTGCGGTGGGGCTGCACGGTCACGACAGTGCGGCCCTTCTGCGACAGGATGCGCGCGACGGTCATCAACACCTCCCAGGGCTCGGGCCCCGCCGGCCGTGACGGTCCGGGCGGGACTCTCGGTTGCGGGGCCGAGTGTGTGACCGCGGGACGCAGGACGCAAGCACCCCGGAAGTCGAAGGGAAACAACTCCCGCCGGGCTCAGCGTCGCCCGATGCGCTCGACCAGGGGCAGCAGCAGGAATCCGACGACGAAGCCGCCGAGATGCGCGTCCCAGGCGACGGGAGCGTCGCTCAGGCCCAGCGGCAGGGCGGCGAGGCCGAACAGCAGGTTGGTGACGAACCAGATGACGAGGAACACTACCGCCGAGCGGTTGCGGAACAGCTCGGGGATCGTCTGCAGCCGGGTCGGCACCGGGCGCTGCCAGGGCACCGCGGCGGCGCCGGCGGGCTCGGGCGGGTGGAAGGCGAAGCGCACCGCCGCCGCCATCAGCCCCGACACGCCCGCCGAGGCGCCGATCAGCGGCACGGTGCTCAAGGGGTCGATCAGGACGTGGAGCAGGCCGCCGGCGGCGGTCGCCGCGAGCGCGATCACGCCGTAGCGCCAGGCGCCGCAGCGCCGCGCCACCGGGGAGCCGAAGGCCGCGAGCCAGACGCTGTTGAGGAGCACGTGGGCCCAGGAGCCGTGCAGCAGGGCGTAGGTGACGAAGGTCCAGGGCATCCCGTCGGCGTCGGCCACCAGGTAGGCGGCGAAGGCCTTGCGCAGCTCGACGCCGCCGGCATCCCCCTCGGCGGCGGCGCGCAGCACGTCGGCGGCCCGGCCCGGATCGAGGGCGAGGGTCCAGCGCGCCGGGATCAGGGCGAGGTCGAGCAGCAGGGTGATGTCCCAGACGTCGGGCAGGACCTGCCGCACGGCGTGGATCAGCACCAGGATCCCGACCGAGGCGGTGACCACGGCGGGCATGTTGAAGACCGGCACGCGCGGCGGTCGCGGGAGGTCGGGGGTGGCATCCATGCGGGCACCATTGCGGGGCGCGGGGGCCGTCCGCAAGGGCGGGCGCCGCCGCGGCTTGGGGGCACCCGGGAAAAGACGACCGGCCGGCCGAAAAAAAAGGGAGAGCGTTGCCGCTCTCCCCGAAGAGGATGATCGCGCCAGCCGCGTCACGGCCGCGCGCGGAACGTCGTCAGGACCGTGACGACGCGGGCCGGATCCGGCCCTCACCCCTTTGCATGCGGGCGGGCTTAGGGCGCCGCGATGCACCCGGCCAGCCCCAATCCGCCATTGCTCCCCACAATCGCCCGGGTGTGGGGCAAACGCAACAACGAGGGGCCGGTAACCCTAACCGAACCTTACGCTCTCGCACCCCTCGCGTTCGGCATAGGGTCTGCTCAACCGAATCAGCCGCGCCGGTGGCAGTCCCGAGATGGGACAACCTCCGGTAGCCCCTGGGACCGCCCGTCCGCCCGACCGTGCCAGACCGAGACGCCATGAAGCACCCGACCAGCCGCATGCTCCACGCCTACTGGAACGGCTTGCGCGGCGCCCGCGCGGCACCGGAGCGGGGCGAGATCGAGCCCGGAGAGATCCGCCACGTGCTGGCCGACAGCCTGATCCTGGAGATCGACGCAGCCTCCCAGGCCGCCACGGTTCGCCTCGCCGGCACGCGGCTCTGCGCCCTGTTCGGGGCCGAGCTCAGGGGCCTCTCCTTCGGCGGCCTGTGGGGCGAGGCCCCGGCAGCGGATCCCTGGCGGCTGGTCGAGGTGGTGATCCAGGAGACCGCCGGCGTGGTGGTCGGGCTCGTCGGGGTGACCGAGGCCGGCGAGACCCTCGACCTCGAGCTTCTGCTCCTGCCCCTGCGCCACCGCGGCAAGACCCAGGCCCGGGTGATCGGCTCGCTCTCGCCGGCGGTGATCCCGACCTGGCTCGGCCTGCGCCCGATCGTGGCCCTGCGCACCGTGTCGCTGCGGATCCTCACCGGGGAGGCCAACGCGGCGATCGCCGCTCCGCTGGCAGCCCCCCCGCCGGCGGCCAACGACGAGCCGGGGCCCGAGCGCCGCAAGCGCTTCGTGGTGCATCACGGCGGCCGGGCCTGACGGCAGAGCGGTTCGTTAACCACTCGAACGCATGATCGTCCGGGGCGGTGGGTTCCGCGCCGGGAGAATCGAGCGTCATGGCGAGCGTGGGGGCGAGCGCGGTGGGCAGCGCCGCGGAGGGCGCGCCGAGCGGCACCGCGGTCCGGCCGGCCTCGGTGATCGCGCGTGCCCTGTCCCTGCGGGCGATGGCCGAGCAGCGCCGGCACACCCGCGTCGCGGTGGCGCTCCTCGGGCGCTACATGCTGTCCGATCGGCAGGAATATCCCTGCCAGACCATCGACATGTCCCCCGGCGGGGTGCGGCTGACCTGCGCGGTCGGCGGCACGGTCGGCGAGCGCATCGTGATCTACCTCGAGCATGTCGGGCGGATCGAGGGGACGGTGGCGCGGATCCTGCCGGACGGGATCGCCGTGACGATCAACGCCACGACGCACAAGCGCGACAAGATCGCCTCGCAGCTGACCTGGCTCGCCAACCGGACCGAGCTCGGCCTGCCGGAGGACCGCCGGCACGAGCGCGTGGTGCCGCGCCGCGCCCTCACCACCCTGCATCTCGAGGGCGGCCGCGAGATCGCCGCGCGCATCGTCGACATCTCGCTGTCGGGCGCGGCGGTGGCCTGCGAGGTCGATCTGCCGCTCGATACCTCCCTGACCGTCGGGCGCACGCCCGGCCGGGTGGTGCGCCGGTTCAAGGGCGGCGCCGCGATCGAGTTCCGCCTGCCGCTCTCGCCGGACCGGTTCGACGAGAATCTGGTGTTGTGACACTCCTTCGTTGAAGGTGCCCCGGCTCCGGCGGCCTGCCGGCCGCGCGCCGCCCGCTGTCGTGCACCGGGGCGCGGCCGATTCCCGGGTCGACTCGCTCGGGCCCGCGCGCGGATCGCGTCCGGTCGCGAAGGCGTGGCGTGACGCCATCGGGGATTCGGAGGCCAGGATCCGCGGAATCCGGGATCGCCCAGGAAGCGCGGAGCGCCGCCGGGTGACGATGTACTAGTCCACTGGACAGGTCATTCGGGACCGTGGGACGACGCGCCCCGCCACCCTGCGCCGTGCTCCGCCGGCACCGGATGTGCCCGACGGAAAGGACTGCCGCCATGACGCAACGCTGGGCCAGGACCGCGCTCGCGACCTCGCTCCTGACCGGCGGCGCGATGGCCACGGCCCCCGCCCTGGCGGCACCGGCCGCGGCGCGGGCCGAGTTGCCGTCCGAGGCCTGCAAGAAGACGGAGGACGGCTTCGGCGAGTTCCTGAACGCGATCGTGTCCGATCCGGCCTTGCGCGCGGCCTACAGCGCGTCCCCGATTACCGAGCGCGACCTGCGGGATCCGGCAAGGCCGGTGGCCCGGCCCGGCGAGCCGTTCCGGGTGACAATCGTCGACAACATGTGGTTCTACGACGAGCCCGGTCGCAGCACGGCGAAGCTGGCGCGGATCAAGCTGACGTTCAAGATCGACGGCAACCGGATGCGCCTGGGTTTCGTCAAGGCCAAGTTCTCCCCCGAGGACGACCTCATCCGGACGTTCGGTGCGCCGGAGGCCTACGTGTTCGAGCACATCCAGGGGTGCTGGCGCCTGGTCGAGCACCTGCGGTAGCGGGTGCGGGCGTCGCGGTCCGCATCGGGCGACGGAAGGCTGGACCTGGCGGGAGCGTCGGGCGGGGCGCCTACAGCGCCCCTTCCCGGATCGAGCCCGGATCGGCCAGCGCGTGGAGCAGGCCCGCCGCGGCGTGGGCGAAGCGCAGGGTCACGGCCTTGCGGCGGGCGCCGGCCAGGGGATGCTCGGGCGGATCGCGCAGGATCGCCGCCCCGAAGGCGTCGGCGACGATGAGCCCGGTGTCGTCCGGCAGGATCTCCACCGGCAGGGTCTCCGGCACCGCGAAGTAGAAGCGGTCGCAGAAGTCGCGGTAGTCGGGCCATTTCCGGTCGGCGCGGAAATCGGCGACGCTCGACTTGATCTCGATGATCGTCAGCTTGCCGCACGTCCCCAGCGCGATCAGGTCGGCGCGCCGGCCGTTGGCCAGGGTGAATTCCGGGATCGTGACGAAGCCGAGTTCGGCGAAGAGGCGCCGTACGCCGCGCTGGACGCCGAGGGCGGTCGGCGACTGGCGGCGGTCGACGGGGAGCGAGAAGGCGAGGGCGGCGGACAAGGCTGTGGAACGCTGCGGCTGACGGGTTGCAAACGAGATCGAATCGGGAACGCCATCCGACCAGCTTCGGGCGGTGTTGTCACGTGCGGCCCATGTCGCAGGTGCCGGCCCCGTCGGCCGGCGCGAAACCGGGATACGCGACGGATGGAGCGGTTGATCTCGCGGGCCCGCTCGCCGATGGTCGGCCGCGTCCGGGAGCCGCGCGAGACGGCCGGGACGCCGGGAGGGAGACGGGACGCATGGTGGGGCAGCGCGCCGCCGAGGGGCGTAAGGGAGGGCGGTCCGGCATGCGCCTGGTCGGCGGCACGGCACTCGCCCACGGCGACGCGGTGCGCCTCGACGACGTCAGCATCGCCTTCACTCTCAAGGGCGGTAGGCGCTACGTCGCCGTCGAGGGGATCGACCTCGGGGTGAGGCCGGGCGAGTTCGTCGCCATCGTCGGGCCGACGGGCTCGGGCAAGTCGACCCTGCTGAACGCCGCCGCCGGGCTGCTCAAGCCTGCGTCGGGCGGCGTCGCGGTCTTCTCCTCGGCGCTCTCGGGGCTCAACGCCCGCGCCGGCTACCTCTTCCAGGCCGACGCCCTGATGCCGTGGAAGACGGCCCTCGACAACGTCGCGGTGGCGCTGGAGCCGCAGCGCGTGAAGCGCGCCGAAGCCCTGGCGCGGGCCCGCGACTGGCTCGGCAAGGTCGGGCTCGCGACCTTCGTCGACCGCTATCCGCACATGCTCTCGGGCGGCCAGCGCAAGCGCGTGGCGCTCGCCCAGATGCTGATCCGCGACCCCGAGATCCTGCTGATGGACGAGCCGTTCGGGCCGCTCGACGCGCAGACCCGGCAGATCATGGGCAACCTGCTGCTGGAGCTGTGGGCGGCCAACCGCAAGGCGGTGATGTTCGTCACCCACGACCTCGAGGAGGCGATCGCGCTGTCCGACCGGGTGGTGGTGCTCTCGGCCGGCCCCGCCGCCCGCATCGTCGGCGAGTTCAAGGTCGATCTCCCCCGCCCGCGCGACATCAGCGAGATCCGCCTCGAGCCGCAATTCCACGCCCTCTACAAGGAGATCTGGTCGTGCCTGCGGGTCGAGGTCTCCCGCGCCTACGCGAGCGGTCCGGCGTGAGGACCCTGGCGTGACGCCTCATCGGAGATTCCTGTCGTGAACCGCCCCGTGAACCGCCTGGGCCTCCTCGCCCTGCAGATCCTCGTCGGCCTGATCGGCCTCGCGATCTGGCACGTGCTGACCGTCTACCCGATCCTCGGCGCCCCCAAGCAGATCCAGTTCTTCTTCTCGACCCCGGTCGAGGTCCTGAAGCGGACCTGGATGGAGATGACGAACCCGGAGATCTGGGGCCATCTCTGGATCACCCTGCAGGAGACGGTGCTGGCCTTCGTCTTCGGCGCGGCCGGCGGCATCGCCTTCGGGTTCCTGTTCGCCCGCAACGCGCTGCTCGCGGCGGTGTTCGATCCCTACATCAAGGCGGCCAACGCCCTGCCCCGGGTGGTGCTGGCGCCGATCTTCGCCCTGTGGTTCGGCCTCGGCATCTGGTCGAAGGTGGCGCTCGGCTTCACGCTGGTGTTCTTCATCGTGTTCTTCAACGTCTACCAGGGCGTGCGCGAGGTGAGCCCGGTGGTGCTGAACAACGCCCGGATGCTCGGCATGAGCGAGCGCGGCTTGCTTCGCCACGTCTACTGGCCCTCGGCGCTGACGTGGATGTTCTCCTCGCTGCATACCGCGGTCGGCTTCGCGCTGGTCGGCGCGGTGGTGGGCGAGTATCTCGGCTCCTCGGCCGGCCTCGGCTACAAGATCCACGAGGCCGAGAGCGTGTTCGACGTCACCGGCGTGTTCGCCGGGATGCTGATCCTGACCGTGTTCGTCGTCGTGATCGACACGGTCGTCACCCTGATCGAGAACCGCCTCCTGGTCTGGCGCCCGCAAGCCGGCGGCCAGGGCTGAGAGACCGGAAAACGGGAGGACACCACCCATGCAACGCCGCAGCTTCCTCGCCGGCGCCGCCGCCCTGGCGCTCGCGCCCGCCGCCCCCGCCCGGGCCGACACCGTGAAGGTGCGCATCGGCGTCGGCGGCAAGCCGCTGCTCTACTACCTGCCGCTGACGATCGCCGAGCGGAAGGGCTACTTCAAGGAGGAGGGCGTCGAGGCCGAGATCAACGATTTCGGCGGCGGCGCCCGCTCGCTCCAGGCGCTGATCGGCGGCTCGGTCGACGTGGTGACGGGGGCCTACGAGCACACGATCCGCATGCAGGCGAAGGGCCAGGACGTTCGCGCCGTGTGCGAGCTCGGCCGCTACCCCGCCATCGTGATCGGGGTGCGCAAGGACCTCGCCGGCACGGTGAAGTCGGCCGCCGACCTCAAGGGCCGCAAGATCGGCGTGACGGCGCCGGGCTCCTCGACCTCGCTCACCGCCCAGTACGCGATGATCAAGGCCGGGCTGAAGGCCACCGACGCGGCCCTGATCGGGGTCGGGGGCGGCGCCGGCGCGATCGCGGCGATGAAGAAGGGCGAGATCGACGCGATCTCCCACCTCGACCCGGTGATCGCCAAGCTCGAGGCCGACGGCGACATCACGGTCCTCATCGACACCCGCACCGAGGCCGGCACCCGCGCCCTGTTCGGCGGACCGAACCCGGCCGCGGTGGTCTACACCAAGCAGGACTGGATCGAGCACCACCCCGCCGCGACCCAAAAGGTCGTCAACGCCTTCGCCAAGGCGCTGAAGTGGATCGTCGCCGCCTCGCCCGAGGAGATCGCCGACACGGTGCCGCCGGCCTACCATTTCGGCGACAAGCCGCTCTACGTGCAGGCGGTGAAGAACTCGCTCGAGAGCTATTCCCGCACCGGCATCCCGACCCAGGAGGGCATGGCGAGCGTGCTGGAGCTGGTGCGCACCCTCGACCCCGACCTGCAGGGCGCCAAGATCGACCTCGCCACCACCGTCGAGGACCGGTTCGTCAAGCGGGCGATGGGCTGAACCGAGGGTGTCGGCTGGAGCGCACGAGGGGCGGCTGTCGACCCCGTATGGGCTTTCGGGCCGCTCCTTGCCGCGATGGGCCCGTGCCGGACGCGATTCGCCCGGCAGGGTTTTGCTCTCGGCGTCCGAAGCCTGACGGAACGGCGTCCGATCGTCACGCGATCGGACGCCGTTCCCGCTTCATGACTGTGCCGCACCGGCCGGCGACGAGCCGGCATCCGCGTGGCCGGGCGACGTTCCGGCCGACACACCGGCGCCGGGTGCCACGACCGCCTGTTTCGGATCTCCCAGGCCGAACGCCGTCCGGTACACCGTGGGCACGAGGTTCGGAGCCGACAGGACCTTGACGAGACGCCAAACGACGCGGCCGCCATCCGGAACCTGGACGTCGACGAAGGAAGAGATTCGAGGATTGGGGATGATCGGCACGCCGTTCGCACTGAAGACATAAAATTGCCAGACGACATAACTCGGGTTTTCGACCAGTGACTCGGACAGAAAATATTCGCCGCGCGGATACTTCAGACCACTGGTCGGACTTGCAAAGCTGTCAGTATAGTTTGCAAAAAATGCGCTGACACTCGGTTTTGCATTGGCGCCCGCAGGCGCAGCGGTAGAACTAACTATATATTTGAAATTGTCGGATGGAAAATTTGGAGGCCTGGAATTTTTGACGGCGTAATCGAGAACATCTTTTACTGTTTGTTTACCTCTATCGGGAATGTCAGACCGATTGTAGAAAATGCCGACGATACGGAGAGAAATCGACATAGATCGCTCCTCTATATGTATGATTTCTAACACTATCCATATTCTGGATGCAACGAAGATAGTTAAAATATAAAATCGATCAAGTCGATCTGCTGATATTAATTTCGAACTAGCACATTTTTAGCATCATATATTTATTGTTCACAATGAAATTTTTTGGAAAGCAGATTTTTTATTTTGGCAAAATCAATCAATATTGCTTGCCTTCGTACGTTTCCATCGAGGCGATCGCGAGTGTGCCGGGTGGTTCGTCACCCTCGTCCTCGCGTCGGGGATCCGGGCTCGTTCGCACCGCTCGACCATCTCGGAACAGACCGACATTCGAAATGCTGTCCTTGCTGCGTGCCGGACAAGTCGATCGCCAGAACACACGATCGTCTTCTTCCGGTCGCCAGCTATGACCCTACGGACCTTCTCTTCGTACCAGGGACCGCCGCGGGGGCGTAGAATGACGAGGGAGATATCAGGATTGTCGATCCGATCAAAAATATCCCGATATTGCGCAAACAACTATCATCATGCAAATATAAATAGCTATTTATAAATATAAATGCGGAAAAATCTCACCAAACGGTCGTCCGCCCTGGGAGCAACGAACAGAAGGCACCCGAGCCGCGTTGCGCCGCACGGATCCGCTCGAAAGCCTCACGCCCCCGCCCGCGGCACGGCGTTGACCCACAGCACCGCGGCCGGCCGGTCGGGGTGCGGGTTGCGGTAGCGGTGCGGGCGCCGGCTGGCGAAGCGGAAGCTGTCGCCGGCTTGGAGCTCCACCGTCGTGCCCTCGACCGTCAGGACGAGGGCGCCTTCCAGCACCAGCCCGGCCTCCTCGCCGTCATGGACCAGGGGCTCGTCCCCGGTGCCGGCGAGCGGCGCGAGCTGCATCAGGAAAAGGCTGAGCGCCCCGTCGCCCTGCGTCAGCAGCTGCTTGGTGATGCCGGCGCGCCAGAGGGTGAGGGCCGCCCGCTCCCCGGCCCGGGTGACGAACCCCTCGGCCCCGCCCGCGCCGGGTCCGTCGAACAGGGCGCCGAGGCCGACGCCGAGGAGGTCGGCGACGCCGGTCAGCACCCGCAGCGAGGGCGAGGACAGGCCCCGCTCGACCTGGCTGAGGTAGCCGATCGACAGCCCGGTCGCCGCCGCCACCGCCTTCAGCGACAGGTTGCGGGCCTGCCGCAGCGCGCGCAGCCGCTGCCCGACCGCGAGGTCGGCCGCGATCGGCCCGGCTGCCTGCCGGGCACCTTGCCCATTCCGTGGTCCGGCCGTCGCCTGTTTCATGTGCGTGAAATCGGATTGCGTGATGCAGCGAATTATGCCCTGATGTTCATGTCAATGAAATTTCGCGGCGGCATCATAAAGCCGCCCGGCACGGGAGCGGGGACGATGAAGCGTCTGATGATGGCCGCGGGCGCGGCCCTGGTGCTCGCGGGGGCCCTGTCCCGGCCGGCCCTGGCTCAGGAGACCGTCCGGGTCGGCTCGACGCCGACCGGCGTGCCCTTCACCTTCCTCGACACCAAGACCAATACCATCCAGGGCGTGATGGTGGACGTGATCACGGCGATCGGGAAGGAAGCCGGCTTCTCGGTGCAGATCGAGCCGTTCCAGTTCTCGACGCTCATCGCGGCGCTGACGGCCAAGAAGATCGACGTCATCTCGGCGGCGATGTTCATCACCCCGCCGCGCCAGGAGGTGATCGCGTTCTCGGCTCCCGTCTACACCTACGGCGAGGGGCTGGTGGTGCCGAAGGCCGACACCAAGGCCTACACGGCGTTCGCCGACCTCAAGGGCGAGACCGTGGGCGCCCAGGTCGGCACCGCCTTCGTCGACGCTCTGAAGAAATCGGGCCAGTTCGGCGAGGTGAAGGTCTACGACACCTTCCCGGACATGCTGCGGGACGTGAATGCCGGCCGGGTCAAGGCGATCTTCGCCGATGCGCCGATCGCCGCCTACAACCTCAAGAGCGGCAACTTCCCCAACGCCCACCTCGTCGCGTCCTACAAGCCGGTGGTCGTCGGCTCGGTCGGCATCGGCCTGCGCAAGGACGACAAGGCCCTGCTCGCCAAGATCGACGCGGGGCTGTCCAAGATCAAGGAGAACGGCGAGCTCGCGCGTATCCTGGAGAAGTGGGGCCTGCAGCCCTCCGTGAACCCGTCCTGAGCGGACGCGCGATCCCATGGACGGCTTCCTGTCCGACGCCCGCGAGTTCCTGCCGATCCTGCTCCAGGGCGTCTGGCTGACGATCCTGATCACGGCGGGCTCGCTCGTGGTCTCGACCGCGCTCGGCCTCGTCTGGGCGATGATGCGGGTCTCGGGCGTGCGCGCCCTCTCGTTCTTCGCCGCGACCTTCATCAACGTGATCCGGGGCATCCCGATCATCGTGCAGCTGTTCTACATCTACTTCGTGCTGCCGGATTACGGGCTGTCGTTCTCGGCGGTGCAGGCGGCGGTGCTGGGCCTCGGCCTCGCCTACTCGGCCTACCAGGCCGAGAACTTCCGCGCCGCGATCGAGGCGATCGACAAGGGCCAGGTCGAGGCGGCCCAGACCATCGGCATGGGCTGGGGGATGACCATGCGGCGGGTGCTGCTGCCGCAGGCCCTCCGCACCGCGCTGCCGCCCTACGGCAACGTGATGATCATGATGCTGAAGGATTCGTCCCAGGCCTCGACCATCACGGTCGCCGAGCTGGCGCTGCAGGGCAAGCTCGTCGCCTCGGCGACCTTCAAGAACACCAGCGTCTTCTCGCTGGTCGCCCTGATGTACCTGACCCTGAGCCTGCCCCTGATCCTGATCGTGCGCCACTTCGAGAAGCAGGCCCGCCGGCGATGATCGTGCTCGACGACGTCCGCAAGTCCTTCGGGGCGCTGCCCGTCCTCAAGGGCATCACCGCGCGGGTCGACCGGGGCGAGGTGGTCTGCGTCATCGGCCCCTCGGGCTCGGGCAAGTCGACGGTCTTGCGCTGCATCAACGGGCTCGAATCCTACGACGGCGGGACGATCACCGTGAACGGCCAGAAGGTCGACCGCTCCGACCGCTCGATCCGGGCCGTGCGGGTCCAGGTCTCGATGGTGTTCCAGCGCTTCAACCTGTTTCCGCACCGCACGGCGCTCGAGAACGTCGTCGAGGGGCCGATCTACGTTAAGGGCGAGCCCCGCCGGGAGGCGACCGAGCGCGGCCGGGCGCTGCTCGCCCGCGTCGGGCTCGCCGGCAAGGAGGACGCCCACCCGCCCCAGCTGTCGGGCGGGCAGCAGCAGCGGGTCGCCATCGCCCGGGCTCTCGCCATGCGGCCCGACGCGATCCTGTTCGACGAGCCGACCTCGGCCCTCGACCCCGAGCTCGTCGGCGACGTGCTCGGCACGATGCGCGGGCTCGCCGAGGAGGGCATGACCATGGTGGTCGTCACCCACGAGATGGGCTTTGCCCGCGAGGTCGCCGACCGGGTGCTCTTTCTCGACGGCGGGGTGATCGTCGAGGAGGGCGCCGCCCGCGAGGTGCTGGGGCGCCCGCAGCAGCCCCGCACCCAGGACTTTTTGCGGCGCGTGCTGAACCCGTTGTGACGAGGCGTTCCCCGATGACCGAGCCCTTCCCCCTCGGACCCGCCCTCTGGGCCGCCACCGCCCCTCCCCCGCCGGCGACCGCGCCGCTGACGGAATCCGGCCGGGCCGACGTGGTTGTGATCGGCGGCGGGTTCTGCGGCCTGTCGACGGCGCTCCACCTCGCCGAGGCCGGGTTGAAGCCCGTGCTGCTGGAAGCCCGCGAGATCGGCTTCGGCGGCTCGGGCCGCAACGGCGGCCAGGTGATTCCGGGCCTCAAGCACGATCCCGACGAGCTGGTGGCGATGTTCGGGCCTGAGCGCGGCGAGCGCCTCGCCGCCTTCGGGGCCGGCACGGCGGATGCGGTGTTCGACCTCATCGACCGGCACCGGATGGACGTGCCGCGGACCCGCACCGGCTGGATCCAGGGCGCGCACACCGACGAGGGCCTGGCGCAGGCCGAGCGCCGGGCCGAGCAATGGGCGCGGCGCGGGGCGCCGACCCGCCTCCTCGACAAGGCGGAGGCCGACCGGCTGATCGGTTCCGAGCGCTATCGCGGCGGCTGGCTCGACGGGCGCGGCGGCGCGGTGCAGCCTCTCGCCTATGCCCGCGGCCTCGCGAAGGCGGCGCTCGCGGCGGGCGCCGTCCTCCACACCGACACGCCGGTCGCCGGCCTGTCGCGCCGGGGGACGACCTGGACGGTGCGGACGGGCCGCGGCCCGAGCCTGACCACCGAGCGGGTGGTGCTGTGCACCAACGGCTATTCGGGCGACCTGTGGCCGAGGCTCCGGCAGACCATCATCGCCGCCAACTCGTTCCAGGTCGCTACGGTCCCGCTCTCCGACAACCTGCGCCGCACGGTGCTGCCCGAGGGCCAGGTCTCCTCCGACACCCGCAAGCTGCTGCTCTATTTCCGCCTCGACCATACCGGGCGGCTGCTGCTTGGCGGGCGCGGGCCGTTCCGCGAGCCGCGCGGGGCGGCGGACTGGGCGCATCTGGAGCGGATCGTCCCGAAACTGTTCCCGCAGCTCGCCGGGATCGACTTCGACCATCGCTGGTGCGGGCGGGTCGCGGTGACCCGGGACTACCTGCCCCACCTGCACGCGCCCGAGCCCGGCCTCCTCATCGACATCGGCTGCCAGGGCCGCGGCGTCGGCCTCCAGACCCGGATGGGCCAGGCGATCGCGCGGTTCGTCGCCCGGGACGATGCCGACGCGCTCCCGGTGGCCCCGAGCCCGATCACGCCCCTGCCGCTGCACGGGCTGCACCGGCTCTACGCCGCGGCGGTGGTGGCCTGGTACCGGCTGCAGGACGGAGGGTTGTAGCGGCGCTCTCCGCGGAAGGCGGTCCGCCGGGCGAGCCAGCGTCACCGGGCACGCGTGAAACCTGCGGATGGCCGCACGCGGTTTCACGCCTTCTTAAACCTCGGGCAGGCACAGAGAATCCATCTCCTGCGACCATGTCGACCGGATGAGACGCGTGGGCCCGACGACCGACATGATGCCGCCGGCCCCGGCCCTGCGCGGACGCTCCTTCCGGATGGTGGCCGCGTCCGCCGGCCTGCTGGCGGCGATCATCGCCGTCGGCTCCGGGCTGCTCGCGCGCGACCTCCACGACCAGGCGGTGGCCGACACCGAGCGCAACCTCACCGGGCTCTCCACCATCCTTGCCGACCAGGCCGAGCGGTCGCTGCAGGCGATCGAGCTGGTGCAGGAGACCGTGATCGGCGAGTTCAAGGCCGCCGGGGTCTCCCGCCCGGAGGACTACGTCGCCCAAGCCAAGCGGCCGGCCCTGCACGAGGCGCTGCGGACGCGCATCGCCGCCCTGCCGCAGGCGAACGCCGTCACGGTGATCGCCCGCGACGGCACCCTCCTGAACTTCAGCCGCTACTGGCCGATCCCGGCGATCAACATCGCCGACCGGGACTATTTCCGGATGCTGGCCGACGATCCGGAGCGCGACCGCGCGATCAGCCGTCCGTTCCAGAATCGCGGCGACGGCGCCTGGACGATCTACATCGCCCGCAAGGTGCGCGCCCCGGACGGCGCGTTCCTCGGCCTCGTGCTCGGCGCCGTCGAGCTCGGCTACCTCGAGCGGCTCTACGCGGCGATCGTGCCGGCCAGCGACTACGTGATCTCGCTCTTCCGCGACGACGGCACCCTCCTGGTGCGCCATCCCCAGCGGGACGGCAGCGTCGGCCGGACCTTCCTGAACGCCGCCGCCCTGCGCATCGCGCTCACCACCCCGGCCGGCGGCGTGCTCCGCACCGTCAGCCCGATCGACGGGCACGACCGCATCGCCGCGACGCGGCCGCTGGCGCGCTACCCGCTGATCCTGAGCGTCAGCCGGACCACGGAAGCGGGGCTCGCGGCCTGGCGCCAGCAGGCCTGGCTCATCGGAGCGGGCGCCCTGGTGCTCGATCTCGGCCTCGCCGGGATGGTGCTGCTCGGCCTGCGGCAGGCGCGGGCCCAGGCGCGCCTCACCGAATCGGAGGCCGCCCGGGCGGCGGCCGAGGCGCGCGAGCGCGGCGAGCAGGAGCTGAACGCCCAGCAGGCCCAGTTCCGCATCGCCCTCGACCACATGACCCAGGGCCTGTGCCTGTTCGACCGCGACGACCGGCTGATCGTGATGAACGCGCGCTACGCTCAGATGCACGCCGTGCCAAACGCCCTGCGCCGGCGCGGCACGCCGGTGGCCGCCCTGCTCGAGCATCTGGGCAGGGATGGCGGGCCGGCGAACGCGCTGGTGACGGCCTGCAGCCGCACCGCCGGCGGCGCGCCCGCGGCGATCGCGGCGGGCGTCTCCGCGAGCCATACATGCGACCTGCCCGACGGGCGGGCGATCGCGATCGTCCACGTGGCGGTTCCCGGCGGCGGCTGGCTCGGCACCCACGAGGACGTGACCGAGCAGCGCCGGGCCGAGCAGCGCATCGCCCACATGGCCGGCCACGACGCCCTGACCGGGCTGCCGAACCGCGCCCGGATGCAGGAGCGCGTGGACGCGGCGCTGGCCGGGCGGGCCGCGGACGAGGCGGTGAGCGTGCTCTGCCTCGATCTCGACGGGTTCAAGGACGTCAACGACACCTACGGCCACGCGGTCGGCGACGAGCTGCTGCGCCAGGTGGGCCTGCGCCTGAAGGAGGCCGTCGGCGTCACGGCCCTGGTCGGGCGCCTGGGCGGCGACGAATTCGCGGTGATGCGCTGCGCGCCCTCGCACCCGGCTGGGATCGCGGCGCTCGCCGAGCGGATCGTGCGGCTCCTGCGGGTGCCGTTCGAGGTCCAGGGCCACGAGGTCGGCATCGGCACCTCGATCGGCATCGCGACGACGGAGACCGGCGAGGTCACCACCGCCGAGCTGCAGCGCCGGGCCGACGTGGCACTCTACCAGGTCAAGGCCTCGGGGCGGAACGGCTGGCGCTTCTTCGACCCGGCGATGGACGCCGACCTGCAGCGGCGCCGCCAGCTCGGCGCCGACCTGCGCAGCGCGCTGACCGAGGGCCAGCTCGATCTCCACTACCAGCCGATCGTCGCCGCCGACGGGGCCCTGCGCGCCTTCGAGGCCCTGCTGCGCTGGCGCCACCCGCGCGAGGGCTTCGTCAGCCCGGGCGAGTTCATCCCGATCGCCGAGGCGACCGGCCAGATCCGCCGGCTCGGCGCCTGGGCGCTGGCCCGGGCCTGCGCCGACGCCGCCGCCTGGCCGGCCGACCTCAAGGTGGCGGTGAACCTGTCCCCGGTGCAGTTCGTCGGCGACGCCCTCGTCGAGGAGGTGGCGCAGGCCCTCGCGGCGAGCGGCCTGCCGGCCGAGCGGCTCGAGCTCGAGATCACCGAATCGGTGCTGCTGCAGGACGACGCCGCGACGCTCGCCATCCTGCACCGCCTGCGGGCGCTCGGGGTCAGCACCGCGATGGACGATTTCGGCACCGGCTACTCGTCCCTGAGCTACCTGCGCCGCTTCCCCTTCGACAAGATCAAGATCGACCAGTCCTTCGTGCGCAACCTCGGCCACGAGGCGGGCAGCAGCGAGATCGTGCGGGCCGCGGTCGGCCTCGGCAAGACCTTCGGGATGATCGTGCTGGCCGAGGGCGTCGAGACCGAGGAGCAGGCCGCGATCCTGCGCGAGGCGGGCTGCGACGAGCTGCAGGGCTACCTGTTCGGTCGGCCCTGTCCGGTGGCGGAGCTGCGCGGGAGCGGGCCCGCGGGCCCGGGCCGGGCGGCGGCCTGAACGCGGGTCCTAGTCCCGCAGCGCCCGCTCGATCAGCCCCGCCGCGGCGAGCGCCCGGCCGTCGTCGCCGAACCGGGTGATCACCTGCACGCCGATCGGCAGGCCGGCGGACGTGCGGTCGACCGGCAGGGTGACGCAGGGCACGCCCATCAGGGTCCAGAGGCGGTTGAAGCGCGAATCCCCGGTCTGGTCGAGGCCGGCCGGCGCCGCGCCGGGCGCGGCATAGGTCAGGATCGCGTCGAGGCCGTCCTCGGAAAAAACCTCCTTCAGGCCGCGCCGCGCGTGGTGGGCGGTGCGCCGCGCCGCGTCGTAGGCCGCGGTCTCGATCCCTTGCGCGGCGTCGAGGGCGGCCCGCAGGCGCGGCGGCAGGGCATCGCGGTGCGTGGCGTATTCCCAGGCGAGGCTCTGGCGCACCTCGTAGTCCTGGATGGCGGCGTGGGCCGCGAAGGCCTCGCCGAACCGGGCCGGCAGGGCGTAGTCGCGAACCCTCGCGCCGGCCCGCTCGGCGGCGCGGGCGGCTCGGGCGAGGGCGGCCTCCGCCTCCGGGTCGGGGGCGGCGCAGAAATCCTGGCGCACGATCCCGATGCGCAAGGCCCCGGCATCGGCGTGGGCGGCGATGGCCGGCCGGTCGGCGAGGAGCGCGAGGGCGTGGGCGGCGTCCGGCACGCTCGCGGCGAAGAGGCCCAGCGTGTCGAGGGCCCAGGAATAGCACTTTACCCCAACCGTCGGCAGCAGCCGGAACGACGGCTTGACCCCGACGACGCCGCAGAACGCCGCCGGGCGGATGATCGAGCCGCCGGTCTGGGTGCCGAGCGCCAGCGGCAGCATCCCGGCCGCCACCGCGGCGGCGGACCCCGCCGAGGAGCCGCCCGGGGTGTGCCCGGGGTGATGCGGGTTGCGCGTCGCGGTCGGGTCGAGGAACGCGAAGGGCGTGGTGGTGGTCTTGGCGAGCGGCACCGCGCCGAGGCTTTTGAGCCGTGCCACCACGGGCGCGTCGGCGCGCGGCCGCCAGCCCGCGTAGATCGGCGAGCCCATGGCGGTCGGCAGGTCGGCGGTGTCGATGATGTCCTTGATCCCGACCGCGATTCCCGCGAGCGGCCCCGTCGTCGGGATGGCGGGCGCGGGATCGACGCAGACCAGGGCGCCGATCTCCGGCTCGCGGGCCGCGATCGCCTCGCGCACGAGGCCGACCGCCCCCTCGGGGGTGAGCCGGCCGGAATCGATTCGGGCGCAGAGGTCGAGGAGCGAGAGCATCGGGCCGTCCGGGCGGGAGGAGTCGTGTGAACGATCTTGTAAGCGCATTGTGGCGGTGTGTCCCAGAACACGGGGCAAGGGCCGGCAGGGGGCGGCGGACCGTCGGGCGCGTTGCGGCCGGGGCCCGGCTTCGGCTAAACCGGCGCCGTTCCTCCGCCGCACGGCCGCCTGGGGCGGATCGGGCCGACGTGGCGGGGCGCCGACAGCCGGTCTTCTTCGCCGGCATCCTTCGCGAGAGAGCCCGTGACCTTTCCCTCCGCCCTGCCCCTGCAAGCCCAGACGGTTCCGACCCAGGCGATGCCGACCGTCTCGCGCCTCGGGCGCCTGTTCGGCCGCGGGCGAAAGGTGGAGGCCGTGGCGGCGGAGCCGGACGGCGCCTCCGCGACTTTCGGCGGGCCCGGCATCCTGGCGGTGGCCGGCCTCAAGAAGAGCTACGGCGCCCGCACCGTGGTGCACGATGCCGGCCTGACCGTGCGCAACGGCGAGGCGGTGGGCCTGCTCGGCCCCAACGGCGCCGGCAAGACCACGATCTTCTACATGATCACCGGCCTCGTCTCGGCCGATCGCGGCACGATCAGCCTCGACGGGCACGAGATCACCCGGCTGCCGATGTACCAGCGCGCCCGGCTCGGCATCGGCTACCTGCCGCAGGAGGCCTCGATCTTCCGCGGCCTCAACGTCGAGGACAACATCCGGGCGGTGCTCGAGGTGGTGGAGCCCGACCGCAAGACCCGCGAGCGCAAGCTCGATTCGCTGCTGGAAGAGTTCAACATCACCCGGCTGCGCAAGTCGCCCTCGATCGCGCTCTCGGGCGGCGAGCGGCGGCGCTGCGAGATCGCCCGGGCGCTCGCCTCCTCGCCGTCGTTCATGCTGCTCGACGAGCCCTTCGCGGGCATCGACCCGATCGCGGTCGGCGACATCCAGGAACTGGTGATGCACCTCAAGGGCCGCGGCATCGGCGTGCTCATCACCGACCACAACGTGCGCGAGACGCTCGGCCTGATCGACCGGGCCTACATCGTCCATTCGGGTCGCATCCTCACCGAGGGCACGCCCGAGGAGATCGTCGCCGACGAGGACGTGCGGCGGCTCTACCTGGGCGAGGATTTCCGCCTGTAGGAGGCGCCCGCCCCGGTCCACCCCACCTCGGGCGCCGCGGTCCGGCTCCGGTGCCCCCCTGCGCGAGGTCGGCCGCGTCCGTTCGGCCGGCTTGCCGTGGGCTCGCGGCGAATACCCCGTCGCGACGATCCCTGTACCAATGGCGTCCGGCTCCCCCCGTGCCTCTCGCGGAAGGTCCGGACCGGTTCCGCCACGTCCGCTTTGACGCGTGCCACGCTTCGGTTTAAAGCTACATTCAGAGACATGAAGCAAGAGTCGTGCCGACCCCGGCCGAAACCGGGGCGTCGCATGTCGGGGCTGGCTGATGGGTTTGCTGCAACGGCTCGAGATGCGCCAGGGCCAGGCCCTGGTGATGACGCCGCAACTCCTGCAGGCGATCAAGCTTCTGCAACTCTCCCACCTCGACCTCGCCGCCTACGTCGATGCCGAGCTCGAGCGTAATCCGCTGCTGGAGCGGGCCGAGGCCGAGGCGCCCGAGATCGGCGATTCCCGGGGCGAGGGCCACGGAGAGGCCGCGGAGGCCGGCCGGGACGGGGGCGACGGCGCGGCCGAGCCCTGGCTCTCCCACGACCTCAACCCGAGCCGCAGCGAGATCGAGGGCGATCTCGGCACCCGCCTCGACAACGTGTTTCCCGACGAGGGGCCGGCCGGCCGCGAGGCGCCGGTCGGCTCCGAGGGGCTGTCGCTGACCCCGGCCCCCTGGGGCAATGCCGGCGGCAGCTTCGACGGCGACGCGCCGGATTTCGAGGCGACGCTGACGAGCGAATCCTCGCTGCACGAGCATCTCTCGGCCCAGCTCGACCTCGCCACCCGCGATCCCGCCGAGCGCCTGGTCGGCGGCTTCCTGGTCGACGCCATCGACGAGGCCGGGTACCTGCGCGAGGACCTGCCCGGGCTCGCCGAGCGACTCGGCGTCGCCATGCCGGTCGTCGAGCGGGTGCTGGCCCTCGTCCAGGGCTTCGACCCGTCCGGCGTCGGCGCCCGCGACCTCGCCGAGTGCCTGGCGATCCAGCTGCGCGAGCAGGACCGGTTCGACCCGGCGATGCAGGCCCTGGTCTCGCGCCTCGACCTCGTCGCCAAGCGCGACCTCGCGTCCCTGCGCCGCCTGTGCGGGGTCGACGACGAGGACCTCGCCGACATGCTCTCCGAGCTTCGCCGCCTCGATCCCAAGCCCGGCCGCGCCTTCGGGGCCGGCCCGGTCGAGGTGCTGGTGCCGGACGTGTTCGTGCGCGCGGCCCCCGACGGTTCCTGGCTGGTCGAGCTCAATAGCGAGGCCCTGCCGCGGGTGCTGGTCAACCAGAGCTACTACGCCACCGTCACCCGCGGCCCGCAGACCGAGACCGACAAGGCCTTCCTGTCGGAATGCCTGCAGACCGCCAACTGGCTCACCCGCAGCCTGGAGCAGCGCGCCCGCACCATCCTGAAGGTGGCGAGCGAGATCGTGCGCCAGCAGGACGGGTTCTTCGTCAACGGCGTCGCCCACCTGCGCCCGCTCAACCTGAAGACCGTCGCCGACGCGATCGGGATGCACGAATCCACCGTCTCGCGGGTGACCTCGAACAAGTCGATCGGCACCAGCCGCGGCACCTTCGAGATGAAGTACTTCTTCACCGCGGCGATCCCCGGGGCGGCGGGCGCGGCGGCCCATTCCTCGGAGGCCGTGCGCCACCGCATCAAGCAGCTCATCGACGGCGAGGCCAACGACGTCCTGTCGGACGACGCCCTGGTGCAGCGCCTGCGCGGCGAGGGCGTCGACATCGCCCGCCGGACGGTCGCCAAGTACCGGGAATCGCTGCGCATCCCCTCCTCGATCGAGCGCCGGCGCGAGCGCGCCGCGATGCCGGCGCGGTGAGGCGGGGGCCGGCCCGGCCTTCGAGCTGAGCCGGCTTCGTTGACTTCGCGTCCGCGCGTTCCTAGCTCTTGAAACGCTGGCCCCGTGCCGGAGACGTCCCCGGGACGCGGGCCGACGAACGACGAGACCGGAGGGAGCCAATGGCAGCGTTGCGCGTGTCGGGTCGTGGCGTGGACTTGGGGGAAGCCCTGAGGACACGGGTGGAGGAGCGGATCTCCGCGGCCCTCGCCAAGTACTTCGACGGTGCCTACCACGGCCATGTGACGGTCGCGCGGGACGGGGCGGCCTACCGCACCGATTGCGTGCTGCATCTACCCTCGGGCATCACCCTGGAAGCGTCCGGCACCGCCCACGACGCCCATGCGAGCTTCGACCAGACCGCCGAGCGGATCGAGAAGCGCCTCCGCCGCTACAAGCACCGCCTCAAGGCCCATCCCAACGGCCACGCCAAGGAAGTCGGCCTCGACGGCGGCCTGCCGGGGAGCCTGCCGGGCCGCGAGGCCGTGATGGAGGCGGCCTATTCGGTGTTCGAGGCGCCGGAGGAGGATACCGGCGAGCACCCGCCGATCATCGCCGAGAGCACCCGCACCCTGCACCGGCGCACGGTGAGCGAGGCGGTGGTGGAACTCGACCTCACCGGTGTCCCCGTCCTCGTCTTCGTTCACGCTGGCACCGAGCGGGTCAACGTCGTATATCGTCGGGGCGACGGCGCGATCGGGTGGATCGATCCGCCGGAACGCGGCACTCCGTAAGCGGGCTCGAACGCCCTCTCCCGGAAGGCCTCCGGTCCTGGAACAAGTGCGGGGCGCCGACGCGTCCCCGCCGATGAGGCAGCGGTTTCGATGCCATTGCTGGAATTCCTGAAGCCGGAGGCGGTCCTCCCGGCGCTGCGGGCGCAGGGGAAGAAGCAGGTTCTGCAGGAGCTGGCCGCCCAGGCGGCCCGCCACCTCCCGGGCCTGGACGAGCGCGAGATCTTCGAGACGCTCCTGCAGCGCGAACGCCTGGGCTCGACCGGCATCGGCGAGGGCGTGGCGATCCCGCACGGCAAGCTGCCGGGGCTCGACACGCTGTTCGGCCTGATGGCCCGCCTCGAGCGCCCGGTCGACTTCGAGGCGCTCGACGGCCAGCCGGTCGACATCGCCTTCCTGCTGCTCGCTCCCGAGGGCGCCGGCGCCGACCACCTGAAGGCGCTCGCCCGGGTCGCCCGGGTGCTGCGCGAGCCCGGCATCATCGACCGCATCCGTGCGGCCCGCGATGCCGACGCGCTCTACGCGCTCCTGACCCAATCCCCCGCCCAGGCGGCGTGACCGGCGTGACGATGCGGACCTCCCTTCTCGCGGCGGCGTGCCTTCTCGCCGCGGCCGCCCCGGCGCGCGCCGTCGACGGCACCTGCGCCCGCGACCTCCTGGTGGCGCAATCCTCGCAGAAGACCGCGATCGAGCGCCTGGAGATGCTCGGCGACAGCGACGCCGACCGCTGCCGCGGCTGGCGCCAGCACGTCGACACGATGCGCCGCGCCGCCACCGTCTACGGCCGCTGCCTGTCGGGCGGGGAGCGCAGCGAGCGCCTGGCCCAGGTCCAGGGCTCGGAGAAGGAATTCTCCGAGATGCTGCGCACGCGCTGCAAGGGACGCTGAGCAAGGGGCGCTGAGCAGGCGGCGCTGGGGCGGTCCCCCCGCCCCGTCGCGCCAAAGATCTCGGGCAAAACGCCGTTTTCCGCTCCTCCACCCCGCGGGACGGGAGCCTGCGCGCCGTGGTGGCGCGTCACCGCACCAGCGGTTCGGCCACCACCTTCACCGGATGGCCGCGGCTGACCAGCACCGCCGCGCTCGAATGCTCGGGGTCGGTCTCGAACCGGGTGCGGACCCAGGCGACCAGGAACTTCGCGTATTCGGAGGCGAGCAGCCGCGCCGAGGCCGGGTGGCGCCACCACTGGTCGGGGTCTATCCCCTCCGAGACGACGGGGTGGGGCACGACCCGGTGCCCGCCCTCGAGGGCGTGGTCGAGCTCCACCAGGGTGCGGGGCATGTGATAGTTCGAGGTGACCACCGCGACGCTCTGGAACCCGTTCTCGCGCATCCAGCGCCGGATCTCGATGGCGTTGCCGATGGTGTTGCGGGCCCGGTAGTCGAGGTCGACGCAGCAGGCGATCAGGTGCTGCTGGCCCGGGTTGAGCCGGGCGATCTCCTCGCGGCTGGTGCGCTCGTTGACCCCGGTGATCAGCAGGCGCCGTCCGTAGCCGCCGGCCAGCAGGTCCATCGCATCCTCGATGCGCTGGGCCCCGCCGGTGAGCGCCACGATGCCGTCGGAGGGGCCGAGCGGCAGCCGCTCCGAGCGGGCGAGGCCGGCCACGAAGGCGAGGAAACCGAGGCCGAGGGCGAGGGCGCCGGCGAGGCCGAGACCCGCGGCCCCGAGGGCGAGGCGGCGGCGCAGGCTCCGCCGGGGCGGGGGCGGTCCCTCGGATCCGCCGCCCGACCAGGACCAGCCCACCACGTCGCCGGTTCGCGTCGTCATTCCACGCTGCATCCGCGAGGTCATCTCACCCCTGTCGAGCATAGTGCCGATTGCGGCGGCCCGGAGGCAACCGCGCCGGAGGCCGATTCGTTCACTCCGACCGCGCGTTCCTGTGAAGAGCGGGCAAGCCGACGGGTCCGGCCACCGGAGATCGGGCCACGGTAGCGAGGATCCCTGGCGCCGGGCTGTCCTCGGATCCGCCTCGTACGGTTTCCGGAAGGGATCTCCCGGAACCCGCCTCAGTCGAGGAAGCGCCGCACGGTGAGGCGCGAGACGACCGCGGTGACGACCGAGGCGATGACGCCGATCAGCACCACGCTGGCATAGCCGCGCCAGCCGATGGCGAAGCCGCCGAACAGGGCCTCGATCTCGTCGCCGGCAGGTCCCGCGCGCCAGACCCGGGCGAGCGCGCCGCCGGCCCCGATCACGGCGAGCGCCGCCGCCGCCCCGATCGCCCCGCCGCGCAGGCCCAGACGGAAGAAGCGGCGTTGGAACTCGCGGGCGATGAAGTCGGCGTCGGCGCCGACGAAGTGCAGCACCTCCACCACCTCGCGATTGCCCGCCATGGCGCCGCGGGTCGCGAAGGTGACGGCGAGTCCGGTGGCGACGAGCACCAGCCCGACGATGGCGACGCCGACGCCGACCACGGTGTTGGCCATGGTCGAGAGGCGAGAGAGCCAGAGCGCGTGGTCGTCGAGGCTTGCCACCCCGGGCAGGGCGTCGGCCAGGCGCCGGCGCAAGTCGCCGAGGTCGGGCGTGCCGGAGCCCAGCCGCACCGTGATCAGGCGCGGCACCGGCAGGTCGCCGAGATCGAGGCCGCTGCCGAGCCAAGGCTCGAGCAGGCGCTCCGATTCCGTCTTGGTGAAGGGCCGCGTCGCCGCGATGCCGGGCGTCGCCGAGGCGAGCGCCGCCGCCTTGGCGACGTCGGCGTCGGTGTCGCGGCCCGGGCCCGGGCGGACCTGGATCGTCACCTCCTGGGCCACCGAGCCCTGCCACTGCGCGGCGCTCGTGGCGACGATCTCGGCGCCCCCGGCGCAGAGGGCGGCGAGGAAGGTCAGGATCGCGATCACCGCGGCCAGCGCGCGGCCGGCGCTGGTGTCGGTCGGCACCAGCGGGGCGTTGCGGCGCAGCGTCGGCGGCAGGTCGGCGGCGGGCGCCGCGCGCCGCGGGGCCCGCTCCAGGGTGGCTCCCTCAGACATGATGCGTCTCCCCGCGGCTCATCCCTCGATCCGCAGGCGGTTGTTGCCCAGGATGAACCGGCGCGCGTCGACGAGGTCCATCAGGGCGAAGTCGTGGGTGGCGATCAGCACCGAGGTGCCGAGGCGGTTGAGCTCGACGAACAGGCGCAGCAGGCGCCGGCCGAGCTGGGGATCGACGTTGCCGGTCGGCTCGTCGGCGAGCAGCAATTCGGGCCGGGCGATCAGCGCCCGGGCGATCGCCGCGCGCTGCTTCTCCCCGCCCGACAGGAGCGGGGGCAGGACGTGCATGCGCTCGCCGAGACCCACCCAGCGCAGGAGCTCCACCACCTCGGCCCGGTAGCTCGTCTCGGCCCGGCCCTGGACGCGCAAGGGGAGGGCGACGTTCTCGTAGGTGGTGAGATGGTCGAGCAGGCGGAAATCCTGGAAGACCACGCCCATGCGCCGGCGCAGGGACGTGAGAGCCCCGCTCGAGATGCCGCTCACCTCCTCGCCGAACACCGAGACGAGGCCGCGGCTCGGCCGCGCCGAGAGCAGGATCAGGCGCAGCAGCGTCGTCTTGCCGGCGCCCGACGGGCCGGTGAGGAACTGGAACGAGTGCGGCGCGATGGTGAAGCTGATGTCGCTCAGGACCTCGGGGCCGACCCCGTAGCGCATCCCCACGTTCTCGAACCGGACCACCGGCTCGTCCATTCCGCCGAGCAGGCTGTTGCCGGTGCCCCTGTCGGTTCTCGCGTCCATCCGGTCTCCATCAAGGGTCCGAGGCCTCGGTATGAAGGCCCTTCGGCGGCCCGATTACGCCTCGCGGGTCTCTCGCGGCCCGGCCGCTTTACCATGCATTAAGGCTGAGGCGGGAGGAGTCGTGATCCGGCCTCGGTGCCGCGCCCGACTGATTCGCCATGCTGATCGTCTGCCCCGCCTGCGCAAGCGAATATACGCTCGATGCCGACAAGATCGGCCCGGCCGGCCGCACCGTGCGCTGCGCGGCCTGCCGCGAGCCGTGGTTCGTGGCGGCCCCCGCCGCCGAGCCGACGCTCTCGCCCCCCGGCGAGGCGGTGTTCACCGCCGCGGCGGCGTCCGGCCCGTCCGAGGACAAGGCCGGGAACCGCAGCGCGCGGAGGCGGGAGCCGGCGGAGGGCGCCCGCTCCGGCCGGATCCGGCGCCTCGCCGTGGGGGGCGCGGCCCTGGCGGCCTGCGCCGTGGCGGCGGCCGCGCTGATGCCGGCCGGCCGGGCCGGCCTCGTGCGCGCCCTGCCCCAGACCGCCCGGCTCTACGCGGCGATCGGCCTGCCGGTGAACCTGCGCGGCCTGACCTTCCGGGACGTCGCCGCCTACCAGGTGCCGGACGCCTCCGGCTCCGGCCGCCTCGTGGTCGAGGGCGACGTCGTGAGCGCCGCCAGGGAGGCGGTGGCGGTGCCCCCGCTCAGCCTCGAATTGCGCGACGACCACGGCCAGGTCGTCTATCGCTGGCGCGCCGAGGCGCCGCGCGAGCGGCTCGAGCCCGAGGAATCCGCCCGCTTCCGGGCCGAGCTGCCCGGGGCCTCGGCGAAGGGCCGTCAGGTGCTGGTCCGCTTTGCCGCGGTTGACAGCCACGATTCTGCAGTCAGCCTGAAGGCTCCGACGAACCCGAAGTGAACCCCGAAGACCGATGACCCCGTCCCTGCCCCGCGTCCGCGTCCTCTTCGACGAATCCGCCATCGCGCAGCGCAACGAGGAGATCGCCCGCGCCATCGCCTCCCAGCCGCTGGAGAACCTCCTGGTGGTGGCGGTGCTCAAGGGCAGCTTCATGTTCGCCGCCGACCTGATCCGTGCCCTGCACCGGGCCGGGCTGGCGCCGCAGGTCGAGTTCATCCACCTGTCGAGCTATCGCGCCGCGACCGTGTCCTCGGGCCAGGTCGCGATCCTGCGCGACGTCGAGAGCGAGGTGCGCGGCCGCGACGTGCTGCTGATCGACGACATCCTCGAATCCGGCCGCACCCTCGTCTACGCCAAGGACCTCCTGATGGCCCGTGGCGCGCGGCGCGTGCTCACCACGGTGCTGCTGGAGAAGCCCGGCAAGCGCGCGGTGACGATGGACGCGGATTACGTCGGCTTCACCTGCCCGGACGTGTTCGTGGTCGGCTACGGCATGGACGTGGCCCACGCCTTCCGGCAGCTCCCCTTCGTCGGCCTCGTCGATTACGGCGACGGCGAGCCGGACCTGTTCGACACGGGTTCGGACGGCACGGCGATCGCCTGAAGCGAATTCCCCCCGGCAACGCCCGGAAGCGATGCGCGATTGCAACGTGGCCTGACCTTGTTGCGCCGCACGCCGGGAAAGCGGAACCCGCGGCGCGAGTCCCGCTTGACCCTGTGGCGTGCGCCCGATCACAGTCATGGTTCCGCGCAGCTTTTCGACCCAGAGAGACGAGAGGACATGGCGCGCATCCTGCTGGTCGACGACGAGGAACCGATCCGCGGCTTCCTGAAGCGCGGGCTGGAGATGGACGGCCACACGGTCGTGACGGCGATCGACGGCAGCGACGGTCTCGACCGGCTGGCCGAGGGTGCCTTCGACCTGATGCTGACCGACATCCGCATGCCGCTGATGGACGGCATCGCCCTGTCGCTCGCGGCCAAGCGCGACTATCCGGACATGATCATCCTGCTGATGACGGGCTTTGCCGACCAGCGCGAGCGCGCCCGCGGCCTCGACGCGATCGTGGCCGATGTGCTGACGAAGCCCTTCACCCTCGCCGACATGCGCGCCACGGTGTCCCGCACCCTGCGCGCCGCCGGAGCGGTGGTGGCACGCTGAGGGACCGCTCCCGGATCGGCGGGCGTCGATAGGGGACGGATCCCGGCCGCGCGGGATCGCCCGCGGCCCCGGCGATATCCGTCGCGCGCGGCCGCGCTCCCGTCCGGCCTCGAACCCCGCCGCATCCCCCCTCCTCCACCGGCACGGAGTCGCCCTGGCGCCCGGCGAACCCATATCGGGGGCGTACGAACGGGGCAGACCAGGGGAGAGGCCGTCATGGCGACGACGCGCAGCGTGGTGATCACCGAGTTCGGTCCGCCGCAGGTGATGACCCTGCAAAGCAGGGACCTGCCGGCGCCGGGCGCGGGCGAGGCGCAGCTGCGCCAGACCGCGATCGGCTTCAACTTCATCGACGTCTACCAGCGCCGCGGCGCCTACCCGCTCGAGCGGCCGACCGGGCTCGGCTTCGAGGCGGCGGGCGTGGTCGAGGCGGTCGGGCCGGGCGTCGTGGACCTGAAGCCGGGCGACCGGGTCGCCTACATGAATGCCGGGGTCGGTGCCTATGCCGACCGGCGCACCGTGCCGGCGGAGAAGCTGGTGCGGCTGCCCGGGAGCGTGAGCGACGAGGCCGCCGCCTCGCTGCTGTTCAAGGGCATGACGGCGCAGTACCTGCTGCGCAAGACCCATGCGGTGCAGCCGGGCGACCTGCTGCTGGTCCATTCCGCCGCCGGCGGCGTCGGCCAGATCCTGACCCGCTGGGCGACCGCGCTCGGGGCGAAGGTCGTCGGCACCACCGGCTCGCCGGAGAAGCGGGAGGCGGCGCTCGCGGCCGGCTGCGCGGCGGTGATCGATCTCAACCAGCCGGACTGGCCGAAGGCCTTCCTGGAGGCCACCGGCGGCGCCAAGGCCCGGGTGGTCTACGACGCGGTCGGCAAGGACACGCTCCTGAAGTCCCTCGACTGCGCCGCGCCGTTCGGCCTCGTCGTGTCGTACGGCGCCGCCTCGGGCCCGTCGCCGGCGATCGACCCGGAGCTTCTCAACAAGAAGGGCTGCCTGTTCCTGACCCGCCCGTCGGTCTTCCCGCACAACGCCGACCCGGCGACCTTCCGGGCCAACGCCGCCGACCTGTTCGACGCGATCGGCCGCGGCCACGTCGCGGTCGATGTCGGCGCGCGGTTCCCGCTCGAGAGGGTGGTGGAGGCGCACGAGGCGGCTGAGGCGCGCAAGGTCACCGGGGCGATCGTGCTGGTGCCGTGAGGCACCACCCGTGCTCGAGACCCGGGGGGCTCGCTCGTCCTGTCCGCGACCTCGTCCCGAGGTGCCGCGCAGCGGCCTCGAAGGAGGGCTCCAGGGATCGCGGAGACTTCTGGAGCCCTCCTTCGAGGTCAGCCCATCTTCGATGGGCCAACACCTCAGGATGAGGTTGTGGGTAGGACGAATGCGGGATGTCCGCGCCCCTCAGTTCATCCACCAGATCGCCGCGTTGAGCGCCGTCGCGTAGGACACCCAGGCGGCGTAGGGCACGAGGACCAGGGCCGCGAGCCGGTCGAGGGGCAGGACGAGCCGGATCGTCCACAGGATCATGATCAGCAGGGCGACCACCACGACGAGGCCGCCGGCCGGGTCGTGGCGGGCGAAGAAGACCGGCGTCCAGGCGCCGTTGAGGGCGAGCTGGACGAAGAACGCCCACAGGGCGAGGGTGCGGGTGCGCCGCAGCGACCCCGTGGCGGGGGCGGTGCCGAGCAGGCGCCAGCCCGAGAATGCGATCAGCGCGTAGAGGATCGTCCAGGCGACGGGAAACAGCCAGTTCGGCGGCGTGAAGCCCGGCTTGGCGAGGCCCGCATACCAGGTCGGGATGTTGGGCGAGGTCGCCAGGCTGCCCACCACCGCGACCGCGGCGACGGGCACGATCGCCGCGGCGAGGCGCGGCAGGGGCGACAGGACGGGCCGGGCGGGCTCCGGGTGAGGCAGCGTTGCGGTGGGCGGCATCTCGGGCTCAGGTGCTATACCGGGATGGAGGTTGCGCGCCGGCACCGGTTCTGCAAGGGCGGCGGGGGAGCAAAACGTCCCTGTTGTCCCCTGGAGCCCCGGCATGAGCAGCGCCCCGCGCCACTGGTCGAAGAAGAGCCTCGCCGCGCAGGCATTGGGCCATGTCGACCCGATCACGAAGGCGGTGGTGCCGCCGATCCACGTCGCCACCACCTACATCCGCGACCCCGACAACCAGTATTCCTCCGGCTACGTCTACGGCCGGCCCGACAACGCCACGGTGCGCGAGGCGGAAGCCGTGATCGCGATGCTGGAGGAGGCTGAGGCCGGCGCGCTGCTGTTTTCCTCCGGCATGGCCGCCGCCACGGCGGTGTTCGGCGCCCTCGATCCCGGCGACCACATCGTGGCGCCGACCGTGATGTACTGGGCCCTGCGCCGCTGGCTGACCGAGGAAGCGACCCGCTGGGGCCTCAAGGTCGATTTCGTCGCCACCGACGACCTCGACGCCCTCAAGGCGGCGGTGCGGCCCGGCCAGACCAAGCTCGTCTGGCTCGAGACCCCGTCGAACCCGCTCTGGACCGTCACCGACATCGCGGGCGCGGCCGAGATCGCGCATGCGGCCGGCGCCCGGCTCGCGGTCGATTCCACCGCCAGCTCGCCGGTGGTGACCCGGCCGCTGTCGCTCGGCGCCGACGTGGTGATGCACGCCGCCACCAAGGTGCTCAACGGCCATTCCGACGTCATCGCGGGTGCCCTCGCCGGTGCCAGGGCGGACGAGTTCTGGGCCCGGATCCAGCGCATCCGCTCGGGCAACGGCGCGATCCTCGGGCCCTTCGAGGCCTACCTCTTGATGCGGGGCATGCGCACGCTCCACGTCCGCATCGCCACCCAGATGGCGAACGCCGCCGAGCTGGCACAGCGCCTGTCCGCCCACCCCGCCGTGGCCCGGGTGCTGTATCCCGGCCTGGCGACGCATCCCGGCCACGCCGTGGCGGCGCGCCAGATGACCGGCTTCGGCACGATGCTGTCGATCCGGGTGGCCGGCGGCGAGGCGGCGGCGATCGCGACGGCGGCCCGGGTGGCCCTGTGGAAGCGCGCGACCTCGCTCGGCGGCGTCGAGAGCCTGATCGAGCACCGCGCCTCGATCGAGGGACCGACCACCCCCTGCCCGCCGGACCTGCTGCGCCTCTCGGTCGGCATCGAGGACGTCGACGACCTCTTCGCCGACCTCGACCAGGCCCTGCGCCAGGATTGAGGAGGCGGGCGGGACGAGCGGGCGACAGGAACGGACGCGCCGACGACGGGAGCTTCTTGCGGTCCCGGCGCGTTGAACCGGCGATGCTTTTTCTTCTCCGGCCCCGTGGAGACCGATCATGCCCGCCGCCCTGCCCTTCGCGCTTCTCGGCGCGCATCTCGTCCTCGTCGCGGCGGACGGTCCGCCGCGGCTCGACATCGAGCACACCTGCAACTCGCCCGGCCGCTCCTCGGTGAGCCAGGAGGCCGGCTCCGACGGCTGCCTGCGCTCCGAGCGTTCGGCGGGCGACGAGCTGCGCAAGCGCTGGGGCCAGTTCTCCGGCCCGGCCAAGACCCAGTGCTCGCAGCAATCGCGCGCCGGCGGCTTTCCGAGCTACGTCGAGATGCTGACCTGCCTCGAGCTCGCCAGCGGCGCCGTGCCGGTGACGAGCCCCACCAACCGCGCCACCGTCGGCCAGGGCAGCCCCGCCACCACCGGCAGCGTCCGCGGCCGCCCGCAGGAGCGCGCCGACAGCCTCACCGCCGAGCCCTCGCCGAGCCAGCGCACCGACCCGCTCAAGGTGCTGGGCAAGTAGAGGCCCGGGGTCGCGCGAGACCGGGCTGGCGAGGTCCGGCCCGGTGCGATGGAAGGCGTTGCCGACGTCGGCAACGCTGGAGCGTTTTCCGACGAAGTGGAAACCGGTTCGTCGCAGAAAATGCGACAGAACAAAGACCTGGAGAGCTTCGCGATTGCAACGCGATCGTGAAGTGCTCTAGGACGCGCACCTTCCCGGTCCGCGATCGGGCGCTTCTCAGATCTCCCGCGCCCGCGACGCCTTCGCGTCGTCGGTGGCGGTGGCGAGCCAGACCGGGGCCTCGCCGCGCACCGGCGGGCGGGCGGGAGCCGGCGGCGCGGCGCGGGCGGCGGCGAGGTCGCGCAGCTCCGGCGCCTGGGCGGTATCGTCGATCGTGAGGAAGAGGCCGCGCCGGCGCGCCGCATGGCCGTAATCGGCCCGGCTGGTCAGCACGCTGAGCGCCGGGCTGCCGAGGAGGCCGAGGGCGACGGGGGCCATCCAGAGGGCGAGGAGCGGGTCGCCGGCATAGACGAGCGCCGCCGCGAGCAACCCGCCGGCCACCAGCGCGTCGGCCTGGAGGCGGCAGGCTTCGGACCACGGCACCCGGCGGTCGTCGCGGGCCTGGGTCTCCCAGCGCACCACCCTTCCGGCGAAGGTCGAGAGCACGGCACCGGCGTTGAACAGGGTGAGGACCGGCCAGAGCAGCACCCAGAGCGCCTGCTCCAGGGCCGCGCCGATAAGGAGCCGGCGCGTACCCCCGAAGGCGGCGCGGCGCTCCGGCGACAGGAGGACGTGGCCGAGGCTGAGGAGCTTCGGCAGCGCCAGCACGGCGACGCTCAGGGCCGCCAGCACCGCCGCCGCCGGCCCCTCGCCGGTGAGGCCGTAGGCCAGCAGCCCGAGATCGCCGCTGCGGATCGCCTGCCAGGTGCCCAGCGCCAGGAAGGCGACCCAGACCGGCGAGGCGAGGTAGGACAGGATGCCGGCGCCGAGGTGCCAGCGGCTGCCGGCGGTGAGGCCCGGCATCCCGATCACGCCGAGATGCTGCAGGTTGCCCTGGCACCAGCGCCGCTCGCGGCCGAGGAGGTCGGTGAGGTTGGTGGGCATCTCCTCCCAGGTGCCGGGTTCCTCCGGCAAGAGGCGCAGTTCCCAGCCGGCCCGGCGCAGGAACGCGCCCTCCACCGTGTCGTGGCACAGGATCTCGCCGCCGAGCGGCGCCCGGCCGGGCAGCACCGGCAGCTCGGCATTGGCCGCGAAGGCGGCGATGCGCAGGATCGCGTTGTGGCCCCAGTAGCCGCCGTCCGGCCCCTGCCAGGTCTCGAGCGCCCGGATCGAGAGCGGCGCGTAGAGCCGCACGGCGAACTGCTGGATGCGGGCAAACAGCGTGTCGCGCCCGGCGGCGTAGCTGACCGTCTGGATCAGGCCGACGCGGGGGTTCTCCTCCAACAGCCGCACCAGCCGGCGCATGGCGGCACCGGTCATCAGGCTGTCGGCGTCGAGCACGATCATGAAGTCGTAGGCGTGACCGTAGGTCTCGCAGAACTCGCCGATATTGCCGGCCTTGCGCCCGGTATTGTCCTGGCGGCGGCGGTAGCGGATCGCCGGCAGGCCGGGCCCGGCGGTCTCGCGCCAGGCCAGCGCGCGGGCGAGCTCGCGCTCCTCGGCCGCGGCGATCTCCGGGTCGCGGGTGTCGCTGAGGACGAAGATGTCGAGGTCGCGCCCGTCGCCGCCGGCACGGGCGAGGGACCGGGCCATCACCCGGATCGCCGCGAAGACGGCGCCTGCATCCTCGGCGTGGATCGCCACCACGGCCGCGGTGCGGCTGCGCCCGCTCGCCTGCGGCGCGAGGTCGGCGGCCTGCCGCTCCACCGCCGACATCACCCGGGGCCCGAGGCCGGCCGCGATCGCGCCGTAGAGGTACTGCCAGGCGATGTAGGATTGCCAGGCCATCGCCAGGCAGAACAGCCCCAGCACCGCGGCCTCGAGCGGCCCGTCCGGCACGCCGATGCTGGCCGCCGCCGCCGCCGCGAGGGCGAGCGCCGTCGCCACCGTCGGCACGGCGAGGGCCAGGCGCCGCCGGCGCAGGGCGGCGGCCTCCTGCGGGGAAGCGGGTTCCGCACCGGGAGCGACCGGCACGGCGTCGTGCGACGGAGGAGCGAGGGACATGGAGGGCGCGTGAACTCGGTGACGGGACTCGGTGCGGGAACTCGCTGAGGAACCGGCGCGGGAGGCGGCTCTCGGTGCCGTGGCTGCGCTATCCCGCTGGTGGTCATGGAGCAATCGGTCTGAATGACGCCAGAACGATGACGCCGGGCCGCGCGTCGCGTTTCCCGGATACCACCGAGACGTCCCGTCGGCGGGCCGGCGGCGTCGCCCGGGCCGGGGCGCGGATCCTCGTCGCGCACCGGACCGCGTTCGGGCCGCCGGCCGCGCACCCGGCGGATCGGCTTGCCAGGCGTCCGGGCTCCCCCGCGTCCGGGCGTCTCGCGGTCTCCTCGGGTCGCCACCACGCGCGAAACGTAATTCGGTTCCCGAAGAACGCCCGCTTCCGCCGCATGGTGACGACACGGCCATGCATCACCGTCATGGCAACGGAGCCTCTGGTATCATTCGTTTAACTGCATTCGGGCGAAAAGGCCTTGTCGTCCCGAGCGGCCCCGCCACCTTCGTCGATCGTTGTCTTCCGTATCAGCGATGCCCGTTCCCGGTTCAGGACGCCCGCTTTGAGAATCGCCCTCGTCAACCCGACCTGGAGCTTCGGAAGCAGCCTGTGCGTCGCATGCCCCTCGCCCCAACGGCTCGACGCCCGACGGGGGCAGACGCCCGGGGAACCGGGCCCCTCGCACGGCCGCCCTCATTCCTGCACCTTTTGCGCCGAGACCGGTTCCGGGGACGCCGACCGGCGGCACGTGCCGCCGCCCCTGGAGGAGATCGACCGATTGATCGCGCACGGCGCAACCCGCCTCGACGAGGTCGTCCCGCGCGCCCCACGGGTCGCGCTCTGCGCCTGCGTCCGGGCCGACGATCCCGTGCGTCTCCGCCCGTCCTCGCCGTATGACCGCCGCCCGTGGCGCGCGCGGGACGGCAGGGCCCGGAAGGGCGCGTGCGTCCCTCACCGCGGTCGGTTCGACCGCTCCGGTGACATCCCGTCGGCAGCGCCGGCCCCGTTGCGCGAGTTGGAGGCGGCATGCTGCCCAGCCTGACGGTCCCGGCCGGACGCCCCCTCCCCCACCGGGGGGCGCCCGTCCTCCACCTGTTCATGACGGTCGATGCGGTGGGCGGCATCTGGCAATACGGGCTCGACCTCGCCGAGGAAATGACGCGCCGGGGCGTCGCCGTCACCCTGGCGGTGCTCGGCCCCGAGCCGAGCCAGGACCAGATGCGGGCGGCCCGTGCCATCCGGGGTCTCGACCTGCGCCCGCTCGGCGTCAGCCTCGACTGGACCGCGCTCACCCGCCGCGAGGTCGAGGCCACCGCCGCCATCGTCGCCCGCGAGGCCGAGCGGGCGGGCGCCGACCTGATCCACCTCAACAGCCCGGCGCTCGCCGCGCTCGCCGAGTTCTGCGCGCCCGTGATCGCGGTGGCGCATGCCTGCGTGGCGACCTGGTGGGCGGCGATGCGCCCCGGCCCGCTGCCGCCGGACCTCGCCTGGCGGGCGAACCTCGTCGCCGAGGGCTACCGCCGGGTCGACGCGCTGCTCAGCCCCACCCGCGCCTTCGCGGAGGCCACCGCCGCGACCTACGGGATCAGCCCGCCCCGCGTGGTGCCGAACGGCCGGCGCAAGCCCGCCGACCGCGGCCAGCGCACCCCGGCGGGCGCCGCCGCCTCGCCCTTCGCCTTCACGGCCGGCCGGCTCTGGGACGAGGGCAAGAACGCCCGCACCCTCGACCGGGCCGCCGCCCGGATGCGTCTGCCGCTCCTCGCCGCCGGTGACCTGAAGGGCCCGAACGCGGCGCAATTCGCGCCCGAGCACCTGCGCTCCCTCGGACGGCTCAGCGACCAGGACGTGGCGCGCTGGCTCGCCGGTTCGCCGATCTACGCCTCCGCCGCCCGCTACGAGCCCTTCGGCCTCGGCGTGCTGGAGGCCGCGAGCGCCGGTTGCGCCCTGGTGCTCTCCGACATCCCGACCTTCCGCGAATTGTGGGACGAGGCCGCGATCTTCATCGCGCCCGACGACGATGCGGGCTTCGCCCACGCCATCGAGATGGTGGCGGCCGATCCCGCGATCCGGGCGCGCCTCGGCGCCGAGGCGCGGGCGCGGGCCGAGACCTACACGGTCGAGGCGATGACGGCGGGCGTCCTCGAAGCCTATCGGGCCGTGCTCACCGGCCCGCCTCTGCGGGCCGGGATGCCGGCCTGAGGATCGGCGCCTTCGCGTCGTCCCTCCGCCCGTGCCGAACCCGCGGCGACGCCCCTATCCCGCTTGGCTGCGCGCAGCGGGGGGTAGACCCCGCGACGGTGGCGGAACGGATGAACGGCGTCCCGTAGACCTCGCCCCTTCCCGCTCTCCGGGGGTCTCGGGCCGCGGGATCCGTGAACAGGCTCAATCGCCTGTCGGAAGGTGTCCGACCCGGACCAGCAGGTTCGCTATCAGGGCGATCCGCGGCCCCAGGCTCGCCAGGTCCAGGTGCTCGTCGTGCGCGTGCAGCCCGGCCCCGCAGGGCCCGAGCCCGTCGAGGGTCGGTCGGCCGAGGGCGCCGGTGAAGTTGCCGTCCGAGCCGCCGCCCGACACCTCCGGTGAGACCGCGATCCCGAGCTCCGCCGCGATGGCCTGCGCGGCCCCGTAGAGCGCCCGGTCGCCCGGGCCGGTGCGCCAGAGCGGGCGCTCGCTCGCAAGCTCAATCGCCAGGCGGTCGTCGGCCTCCCCGGCGACGATCCGCAGGATCTCGTCCCGCCGCGCGTCGTCGGCGGCCACGCACAGCATCTCGGCCGCGGCACGCTCGGGCACGCAATTGACCCAGAGCCCGCCGCCGATCACCCCGACGCTGAGGCTCGCGCCCGGGACGCTGCGGCCCTCCAGCGCCACGACCGCGCGGGCGAGGCGATGGATCGCCGAATCGCCCCGGGCGGGGTCGCGCCCGGCATGGGCGGGCCGGCCGGTCGCGGCCAGCGCGAAGCGCAGGATGGCGTGGCGGCCGACGACGAGGCCGCCATTGTCGCGGGCGGGCTCGGGCACCAGGATGCAGGCCGCCTCCCGCGCCCGCGCCTCGATCAGTCCGCGGGAGCGCGGCGAGCCGATCTCCTCGTCCGTGGTGATCAGGACCTCGACCGGCCGCGGGAGGTGCGGCTCGGCCCGTCGGAGCGCCTCGAGCGCCAGCACGATCCCGCCCTTCATGTCGAGGATGCCGGGCCCGAAGGCGCGGCTTCCCTCGATCCGCCACGGGTTGGCGGCGAGCTCGCCGACCGGGTGGACGGTGTCGAGATGGCCGAGGATCAGGATCGGCGGACCGTCGAGCGTCCCGCCCCGGTCGTAGGTTGCCCGCACGGCGCCGGCCGCGGCGAGGTCGGCGGTCTCGGGCGCCACCGCGAGGCCGTCGGCGGCGAGCTCGGCGCGCATCAGGGCGAGCCCGGCGGCGAGCGCCTCGGGCGCGTAGCTCGGCGTCTCGCACAGGACGAGGCGGCGCAGGCGGTCGAGGGCGGGGGCGAGGTCCGCCGGATCGGGGACGGGGATCACCGGGAGGGGATTCATGACCGCAACGCGGTGGCGGCGTGCGCGGCGATGTCGGCATGGGTGGCGAACCACACGTCGCCCTTGGCCTTGACGGCGCGGATCAGCTCTTCGACGATCCACAGCCGCGAGCGGTAGCCGATGATGTGCGGGTGCATGGTGAGCTGGAACAGGCCGCCCTCGCGGTAGGCGCCCTCGAACTCGCGCATGAAGATCGCCAGCACGTCCTCGGGCCCGATATGCGGGCGCAAGCCCTCGAACCGGCTCATCATGAAGTAGGGCGCGTCGTCCCGGATCCACTCGACCGGGACCTCGACGATGCCGGTCGGCGCGCCGTCCTCCATCAGCTCGTAGCAGGTGTCGTCGGCCATCAGGGAGGAATCGTAGAGGAGGCCCATCTCGCGGATGATCGCCAGCGTCGCGTCCGAATAGTCCCAGGACGGGGTGCGCAGGCCGACCGGGCGCGTGCCCGTGATCCGCTCCAGGGCGTCGGCGCTGCGCAGCATCAGGTCGCGCTCGGCCTCGGCCGGCAGGATCGAGTTCAGTTCGTGGATCCAGCCGTGGATGCCGATCTCGTGGCCGGCCGCCACCACGCCGCGCTGCTCGTCGGGGTAGAGCATCGCCACCACCGCCGGCACGTAGAAGCTCGCCGGCACGTCGTGCTCGGCCAGCAACTTGAGGATGCGCGGCATGCCCTGGCGGTGGCCGTACTGGCCCCAGGAGAGCCGGCCCAGCGACTTGCCGCCGTCGCGCAGCTCGTTCGTCTCGTGGTCGACGTCGAAGGAGAGCGCCACGGCGCACCGCTTGCCGTCGGGCCAGGCCGGCGCCAGGCTGCGCCCGGCCCGGACCTTGGCGACGCGCCGGCGCCAGTGGTCCTCGGGCCATTGCCAGGGCTTGAGGTCGGCGGAAGAAGGGGTGTTCATGGGGACGTCCTCCGGTCAGGCGAGCCGGCTCTTGCCGGTCTCGGGCATGCGCGCGACGACGACGAGCGTCAGGACCGCCATCGGGATCAGGTAGAGGGCGCCCGGCGCCAGCGGCGAGCCGGTGACCGCGATGAGCCAGGTGGCGACGAAGGGCGCGAAGCCGCCGAACACCGCGACCGCGAGCGTGTAGCCGATCGACATCCAGGTCGAGCGCAGGTGGCTCGGGAACATCTCGGAGATCGCCGCCGGGCCGGGGCCGGAATAGAGGGCGACGATCAGCCCGAACACGACCTGGATCGACATCACCGTCAGGAAGCCCGCCCCGCCGGCGACGATCCGGAACAGCGGGTAGGACAGCAGGATCGCCGCGACCGCGCTCGCGATCAGGAGCGGCTTGCGGCCGACCCGGTCCGAGACGTGGCCGAAGACCGGCACCGCCAGCACCATCGCGACGAGGCCGATCGTGTTCGACCACAGGGCCTGCGAGGCGGTGAGCGCACCGAACTTCTGGGTGAAGGTCGGCATGTAGGAGAGCAGCATGTAGTACGACACGGTCCAGAAGATCGTGAAGCCGAAGGCGCGCAGGCCGAGCCGCGGGCCGCTCTCTTGCGCGGGCGCGACCGGCGCGGCGTCCTTCCGGGCCACCTGATCCTCGAAGACCGGCGTCTCGTCGACGCTGCGGCGGATCAGGATGCCGACGACGAGGAGCGAGGCGCCGAGGAGGAACGGGATCCGCCAGCCCCAGGCCAGCATCGCCTCCGGGGTCAGGAGCGACGTGAGGAGCGCGGCGACGCCCGAGCCGAGGAGGATGCCGGACGCGGTGCTGACCTGCTGGAACGAGCCGAACAGGCCGCGCCGGCCCTCCGGCGCCCACTCGATGATGAAGGCCGTCGAGGCGCCCCACTCGCCGCCCGCCGCGATGCCCTGGAGGATGCGCAGGGCGACGAGCAGCGCCGGGGCCGCGATCCCGATCTGGGCGTAGGTCGGCAGCAGGCCCAGCCCGATCGTGCCGAGCGCCATCATCAGGAGCGTGAGGACGAGCGCGACCTTGCGCCCGCGCCGGTCGCCGAGCCGGCCGATCACCGCGCCGCCGAAGGGGCGGGCCAGGAAGCCGACGCCGTAGGCCGCGAAGGTCGCGAGGAGCGAGGCGGTGGGATCGCTCGACGGGAAGAACGCCGCCGAGATCGCCCCGGCCAGGAAGGCGTAGACCCCGAAATCGTACCATTCGAGCATGTTGCCGATGCAGGCGGCGGCGATCGCCCGCCGCGCCCGCGGGTCGATCCCCGCGCGCACCTGCCCCGCTCCGATCGTCGCGACCGTGCCGTCCATCCGGTTCCCCGCGCGTCCGTATTGCCATGCAATACGCTGCATTGCATCTTATGCTGGTTCAAGGGACGACACGATGTCAACGGATGTCAGCGGCGAAACCGCGCGAAGCCGATTGTTTGTTCATTCGGTCGAAAAATGCTTCAGCGTCCTCGAAGCATTCCACGGCGTTCGCGCCCTGTCCTTGCAGGAGATCAGCGAGCGCAGCGGTCACGACAAGAGTACGTGCCAGCGCATGGTGCACACGCTGGCGCAGCTCGGCTATCTCGACCAATGCGCGACGACCCGGCGCTACGCCCTGGCGGATCGGGTGCTCGACCTGAGCTACGCCTTCCTGCGCCACCATCCGCTGATCGAGCGGGCGACCCCGATCCTGATGGACCTGCGCCGGACCTGCGACGCGCGGGTGGACCTCAGCCTCTTCTCGCAATCGTCGCTGGTCTACGCGCTCCGGCTGCAGGCGCGGGCCGAGCACTATTACACCAACCTGGTCGGGCGCCGGATCCCGCTCTTCTGCAGTGCCGGCGGGCGCGCGGTGCTGGCCGTCCTCGCGGAACCGGAGGCCCGCGCCCTGGTGACGGCGGAGGACCGCCGGCCGCTGACCCGCTTCACCCGCACCGGGATCGACGACGTGATGACGGCGGTGGCGGAGGCGCGGCGCGACGGCTACGCGGTCGCCGCCCACGAGGTGATCGAGGACGAGGTCGTGGTCGCGGTGGCGCTGACCGACGCGGCGCGGCGGCCGTTCGGCGCCCTGCACGTCGCCGGCGAGGCCGGGCGCTGGGGCGACCCGGACGAGATCGCCCGGATCCTGCCGGGGCTGATGCGCGCCGCCGCGCTGGTGGGCGGCGCGCCGGCCTGACCCTCAGTAGATCGCCGGCTCGGGCACCGGAGCGCCGTACTCGGTGCGCAGGAAGTCGAAGTCGCAGCCCTCGTCCGCCTGCTGGATGTGGCGGGAGAACATCACGCCGTAGCCGCGCTCGTAGCGGGGCGCCGGCGGGGTCCAGGCGGCGCGCCTCTGTGCCAGCTCCTCGTCGGACACCTCCATGCGGATCGCCCTCGCCTCGACGTCGACGCTGACGATGTCGCCGGTGCGCAGGAGCGCCAGGGGCCCCCCGACGAAGGATTCGGGCGCGACGTGGAGCACGCAGGCGCCGTAGCTGGTGCCGCTCATCCGCGCGTCCGACAGGCGCAGCATGTCGCGGTGCCCCTCCTTGAGGAGTTTCTTCGGCATCGGCAGCATGCCCCATTCCGGCATGCCCGGCCCGCCCTGCGGCCCGGCATTGCGCAGCACGAGCACGTGGTCGGCGGTCACGTCGAGAGTCTCGTCGTCGATCGCGCGTTTCAGGGACGGGTAATCGTCGAAGACGAGGGCCGGGCCGGAATGCTTGAGGAAGCGCTGGTCCATCGCCGCCGGCTTGATGACGCAGCCGCTTGGCGCCAGGTTGCCCTTCAGCACCGCCAGCGAGCCCTGGCCGTAGACCGGGTTCGACAGCGGCCGGATCACGTCGGCGTTGTGGACCTTAGCCCCCTCGATCACCTCGCCGAGCGTCCGGCCGCTCACCGTCAGGCAGTCGAGGTGCAGGTGCTCGCGGATCTCGTTCATCAGCGCGCGGATGCCGCCGGCGTAGAAGAAGTCTTCCATCAGGTAGGTGTTGCCGCTCGGCCGCACGTTGCCGATCACCGGCACGATGCGGCTGTAGCGCTCGAAATCGTCGAGGCCGATGGCGTGGCCGGCCCGGCGCGCCATGGCGATCAGGTGGATGATGGCGTTGGTCGAGCAGCCCATCGCCATGGCGACCGCGATCGCGTTCTCGTAGGCCTCCCGGGTCTGGATCCGCTGCGGTGTCAGGTCCTCCCACACCATGTCGACGATGCGCCGGCCGGATTCCGAGGAGAGGCGGATATGGCCGGCATCCGCCGCCGGAATCGACGAGCCGCCGGGCAGCACCATGCCGACGGCTTCCGCGATCGCCGTCATGGTCGAGGCGGTGCCCATGGTCATGCAGGTGCCGTAGGACCGGGCGATGCCGCCCTCGATCCCGAGCCAGTCCTGGTCGGTGATCTTGCCGGCGCGGAGTTCATCCCAGTACTTCCAGCTGTCGGAGCCGGAGCCCAGCACCTTGCCCTGCCAGTTGCCGCGCAGCATCGGCCCGGCGGGAATGTAGATCGCCGGCAGGTTCATGCTGGTGGCGCCGAGAAGCAGGCCCGGCGTGGACTTGTCGCAGCCGCCCATCAGTACCGCGCCGTCGACCGGGTGGGAGCGCAACAGCTCCTCGGTCTCCATCGCCAGCATGTTGCGGTAGAGCATGGTGGTCGGCTTGACGAAGCTCTCCGAGACCGAGATCGCCGGCAGTTCGACGGGAAAGCCCCCCGCCATCAGGATCCCGCGCTTCACATCGTCGACGCGATGCTTGAAGTGCGCGTGGCAAGGCTGGAGGTCGGACCAGGTGTTCAGGATCGCGATGACCGGCTTTCCGGTCCACTCCTCGGGCGCGTAGCCCATCTGCATCGCCCGCGAGCGGTGCCCGAAGGAGCGCAGGTCCGCCGGCCCGAACCAGCGGGCGGAACGCAGGGACGAGGGCTCGCGGCGCACGGCCTGCGGGCCGTCCGGGATAGCACCTGGCTCGAGTTCGGGCGGGGGGAGCGGATCGCGGGCCATCTTTTTCCAGGCTCCTGTCGGTATTCGACGTTACGTGACGGACCGCACGCCCTGACCCCTCCCCCGCAGAGGGGGGAGGGGTCAGGGCGGCGTGCTCGTCAGTGCTAGTGCTGCAAGCCCCACTTCTGCACCGTCCGCCGCTCCAGCGTGCGGAAGATCAGGTTCTCGACCACGAGGCCGATGATGATCACGGTCAGCAGGCCGGCGAAGACGGCCGGGATGTCGAGGAGGTTGCGGTTCTCGAAGATGAACCAGCCGAGGCCGCCGGCTCCCGACGACACGCCGAAGACGAGCTCGGCGGCGATGAGCGTGCGCCAGGCGAAGGCCCAGCCGATCTTGAGGCCGGTGAGGATGGAGGGGAACGCTGCCGGGATCAGGATCTTGGTGACGTAGGGCAGGCCCTTCAGCCCGTAGTTGCGCCCGACCATCCGGAGCGTGTTCGAGACGCCGCGAAAGCCCGAATGGGTGTTGAGCGCCACCGCCCACAACACCGAGTGGATCAGCACGAAGACCAGGCTGCCGTTGCCCAACCCGAACCAGATCAGCGCCAGCGGCAGGAGCGCGATGGCCGGCAGGGGATTGAACATCGCCGTCATCGTCTCGAGGAAGTCGGTGCCGATGCGGGTCGAGATCGCCACCATGGTCAGCGTCGCGGCGAGCAGGATGCCGGCGACGTAGCCCATCAGCAGCACCTTGATCGAGGTGAGCGCCCGGTTCGGGATCGTGCCGTCGAGGGTCTGCTGCCACAGCGTCGTGACGGTGTCGGAGAAGGTCGGAAAGAGCAGCGGGTTGTCGAGGAAGCGGGCGTAGATCTCCCAGACCAGCGCCAGCACGACGATGATCACCGTCTTGCGCACGAAGCCGCTGTTCCAGAGGATCTCGGCGGTGCCGAGCTGGCGCTCGACCGCGCCGTCGGCGGCGGGCGCCGCCTCGCTCATGATGATGCGGGCCGGCATCGGGGAGCCCGTCGTGATGCTCGTCGTGCTGCTCATGGGGGTGCCTCCTCGACGATCGGTCAGTGGTGGGCGGGCTCGTCGGAGAACAGCAGGTCGTGGATCTGCTGCTCGAGCTGGCCGGCGCTGCCGTCCTGGGACGACACCTTGTCGACGTCGCGCACCTCGGCCTTGACCCGGCCCGGATGGGGCGAGAGCAGGAGGATGCGGTTGCCGATCTTGATCGCCTCGGCGATCGAGTGGGTGACGAAGAGCACCGTGAACTTCGTCTCCTCCCAGAGCTGCAACAGCTCGTCCTGGCAGGTGCGCCGGGTGAGCGCGTCGAGGGCCGCGAAGGGCTCGTCCATCAGCAGGATGTCGGGCTCCATCGCCATGCCGCGGGCGATCGCCACGCGCTGCTTCATGCCGCCCGACAGGGTGTGGGGGTAGCTGTCGATGGCCCGCGTCAGGCCGACCTTCTCGATATAGGCCCGCGCCCGCTCCTCGGCCGCGCGGCGGGACATCTTGCGCGCGTTGAGGAGCGGGAAGGTGACGTTCTCGAGCACCGTCTTCCAGGGCAGGAGCTGGTCGAACTCCTGAAACACCATCATCCGGTCGGCGCCGGGCTCCTTGACCACCCGGTCCTTGATGCGGATCTCGCCCTCGCTCGGGTGCAGGTAGCCGCCCACCGCCTTGAGCAGGGTGGACTTGCCGCAGCCCGACGGCCCGAGCAGCACGAAGCGGTCCGAGGTCTCGACCCGGAAGCTGACGCGCTCGGTCGCGGTGACCAGCACGTTGGGGGTCTTGTAGCGGAGCGTGACGCCGCGGACGTCGAGGAGCGCGGTCATGGTGTCGTGTCCTCTCGAACCGGAAGGGCTCAGCTGCCGCTGAGGTCGTGGGCGACCGGCAGGTAGTAGTCGGTCCAGGCCTTGGGCTTGGTCCGCAGGGTGCCGATGCGGGACAGGTGCTCGGCAAAGCGCATCGTGCCCTGGGGCTGGAGGTTGAACTCCATCATGCCGGGCTCGGCCAAGTAGCTCAGCAGGTCCTCGGCGCTGGTCTTGTCGCCGGTCACCTCGCGGTAGATCTCGACCGCCTTGGCGGGATCCTGGCGGATGAAGGCTTGCGCTTCCTCGGAGGCCGCCCGCACCGCCTGGACGATCTTGGGGTTGGCGTCCGCGAACTTGGTGGTGGTGAAGAACTGGCCTTGAGTCAGCGGCCCGCCGATGATGTCGGGCGAGCGCGCCACGATGTGGGCGCCGGGCACGGTGCGCAATTCGACGTACTGGAACGGCGGCGCCGCGAAGTGGGTCTTGATCTCGTGGGTGGGGTTGGCCAGCGCGATCGCCGCATCGGGATGGCCGAGCTGCACCGTGTTGGCGTCGAGCCGGCCGGACTGGTCGGCGCCGTAGGCCTCGCCCGCCGCCATCTGCAGCAGGATCGCCTGCGTCGAGACCTTCACGGTCGGCACCGCGACCTTGTCGCCGGGGCCGATGTCCTTGATCGTCCTGATCTTCGGGTCGCGGCTGACGAGCAGCAGCGGCAGCGCCGAGGTGGCGACGATGCCCTTCACGCCGCCCCGCGTCCGGTCCCACAGCAGCAGCAGGTTGCCGGTGCCGGTATTGACGATGTCGACGTTGCCGGCGAGCAGCGCGTCGGTCTGGCTGCCGCCGCCCGTGAAGGTGAGCCACTTCGTCTTCACGCCCGGCACGCCCAGACGCTCGGCATGCTTCTCGATCAGCCCCTGCTTCTCGATGACGTGGGTCGGCAGGTAGATGATGCCGGGCTGGCGGGTGATCGCCACGTCGCTCTTCTGCTGCGCCCGCGCCGAGCCGGAGGCGAGCAGACCGGCAGCGAGGAAGCCCGCCGCGAGGGCGCGGCGCGTGGGCGAATGGATCATGAGCGTTCTCCCGAGGCCGCCGCGGGGCGGCGCAGGCCGGCTTGTTGTCGATCGCCGGTCCAGCCCACTCACTAAAATGGTAATGCATTAGTATGTCAACCCGAGCCGGGTCGTGCTAGGCTGCCGCTAGGGCCGCTCCGGCGGTGCCGGGTCATTGCCGAGTCCGACCGTCATGAACGCCGTCTTCGCCGGTGCGCAGCGCCTCCGCGACCGCTCGCGCCACGCCGCCCCGCAGGTCTTCGACCTCATCCGGGACAAGATCGTCTCGCTCGATCTCGCGCCCGGCACGGTGCTGTCGCGGCCCGAATTGCAGGCGAGCTTCGGCCTCAGTGCCACCCCGATCCGCGATGCGCTCCTGCGGCTCCAGGAGGAGGGGCTGGTCGACATCTTCCCGCAATCCTCGACGGTGGTGAGCCGCATCGATCTCGCGGCCGCCCGCCAGGCGCAGTTCCTGCGCCGCGCCGTGGAGCAGGAGGTTGTGCGCACCCTGGCCCGGGCACCCGACCGGGCGCTGGTGGCGCGGCTCCAGGCCTTCGTGGCCGAGCAGGCGCTGTTTGCCGAGGCGGGCGACTTCGCGCGGCTGTCGGCGAGCGACGAGGCGTTTCACCGCGCCCTGTGCGAGGCGGCTGCCGTCCCCGACCTCTGGGACCTGATCCGCCGTCGCAGTGGCCATATCGACCGCCTGCGCCGCCTGCACCTGCCGGTGGAGGGCAAGGCGCAGCAGATCGTAGCCGATCACCGGCGGATCGTGGCGGCGCTCGCCGAGGGTGAGCCGGAGGCCGCCCAGGAGGCTCTTCGCGATCACCTCTCGAAGTCGATCGCGCTGGGCGACGAGATCCGGGCGCGGTGGCCGGCCTATTTCGCCTGAGGCGCGATCAGAAGAACGTCGCCGGGCTGACGCCGAAGCGCTCCGACAGGCGGGCGATCTGGTTCCTGTTCAACTCGCGCTTGCCGCTCAGCAATTCCGAGACGACGCCCTGGCTGCCGATCTCCGGCAGGTCGCCCTGCTTGAGCCCGTGCTGGTCCATCAGCAGGCGCACCACCTCGGCGGGCGGCACGTCCGGCCGGGGGAGCGCGGCGTCCTCGTAATCGGCGATGAAGACGCCGAGGAGACCGAGAAGCGGGGCCAAGGCATGGCAATCGTCACCCGCGCCGGCATCGATGAGGCCGTTCATCGCCTCGATCGCCGCTTCGTACTGCGCGTCGTCGGCGATCGGGTGCAGGGGGATTTTCCGGGTGATGACCGCGAAATGATGAGAGAGCGTGGCGACGTCGTCGCGGCTCAAGGGCAGGCATTCCATGCATCGTACTCCTTGTGCGTGAAGACATGCCGTATGAACAATTTCTGCGTATTGAAATGAATCGATGCTACAATCCGATACTTGTTACCGCTGATATCGAATATATAGAAAGCCCCCACTCGATCCGTGGAATTGAATGTCGATTTCAGACCGGAAAAGCTCGAGAATGTGTTCGATTCGACGATCTTACGCCATGCCTGAAGTGGCTTTGCGGCGGCCGGGTGCAGCGTCGCGAAATCCACGAGGCTCTTGTTCGAGATGACGCGCATCGTTTCGGCGACCGCCCGTTCGGAGCCTCCGGCACCTCGGCCTCACGGCTCCCCTCCGAGGTTCCGAGCCGGCGGGTCGTCCAGCCAAGTCACGGACAGACGATATCTCGTTTTGAGATTTTGTCGAGCGTCATCCCCGCCCCACCACCGTCCGGATCGCGAAGCTCGACTGGATCCGCGCCACCCCCGGCAGGCGCGACAGCACCTCCTTGTGCAGGCGCTCGTAATCGCCCGCATCCGCGACCTCGATCCGCATCAGGTAATCGGACAGGCCGGTCATCAGGTAGCAGTCGCGCACCTCGGGGCAGCGGCGCACCGCGGCCTCGAAGCGGTTGAGCGACTCTTCCGTCTGCCGCTCCAGGGTGATCTGGGTCAGCACCACCATGTGGTGCTCGCGCTCGTCGGCCTCGATCAGCGCGGTGTAGCCCCGGATGGTGCCGTTCGTTTCGAGAAGCCGCAGCCGGCGCAGGCAGGCCGAGGGCGACAGGCCGACCTTGGCGGCGAGATCGGCGTTGCTGATGCGCCCGTCGTCGCGCAGGACGCGCAGGATCCGCGCGTCGATCTCGTCCCGTCCCGCCACCGCGCAATTTCCTGTCGTCAAGCCGCAGATCGTTGCGTACCGTAACAGACTCTCGCAGGCCATGCGCCGATCCGGCGAGAAATTCGGCGATCCTTGCGCGACACTCCCTCCATCGACCAGGCGCCGGGTCGGACACCGAAAGGCGAGGCGCGACAGAAGGTTTTGCGGCGATGCGCGTTCTGATCCTCGGCGGCGGCGTGGTCGGCGTCACCTCGGCCTACTACCTCGCCAAGGCCGGTCACGAGGTCACGGTGCTCGACCGCCAGCCGGGCGCGGGCCTCGAGACCAGCTTCGCCAATGCCGGCCAGGTCTCGCCGGGCTACTCGGCGCCCTGGGCCGCCCCGGGCATCCCCGTCAAGGCGATGAAGTGGCTGATGATGCGCCACCGGCCGCTGGTGCTGTGGCCGAGCCTGGAGCCCAAGCTCTACGGCTGGCTCGCCAAGATGCTGGCGAACTGCACCGAGGACGCCTACCGCCGCAACAAGGGCCGGATGGTGCGGCTCGCCGAGTATAGCCGCGACGTGCTGCGCGACCTGCGCACCGAGACCGGCATCACCTACGATCACCGCGAGAAGGGCACGCTCCAGCTCTTCCGCACCCAGAAGCAGCTCGACCATGTCGGCGACGACACCGGCGTCCTCGACGAGTACGGCGTGCCCTACGAGGTGCTGGACCCGGCGGGCTGCATCGCGGCCGAGCCGGCGCTGGCCCGGGTCGGCGGCTCCTTCGTCGGCGGCCTGCGCCTGCCGGGCGACGAGACCGGCGACGCGCATCTGTTCACCCAGCGCCTCGCGGCGATCTGCGAGAGCATGGGCGTCACCATCCGGTACGGCGCGACGATCACCTCGCTTCGCCAGGAAGGCGGCCGCATCGTCGGCGTGGGCCTGGCCGGCACCGGCTCTGCCGGCGGCGAGGTGCTGACGGCGGACCGCTACGTCGCCGCCATGGGCAGCTACACCCCGATGATGTTGAAGCCGCTCGGCATCGAGTTGCCGGTCTATCCGGTGAAGGGCTACTCCCTGACCCTGCCGGTCACGAATGCCGAGGCCGCCCCGGTCTCGACCGTGATGGACGAGACCTTCAAGGTGGCGATCACCCGGCTCGGCGACCGCATCCGCGTCGGCGGCACGGCGGAGCTCGCCGGCTTCAGCCAGGCCCTGCGCGGCCCGCGCCGGGCGACCCTGGAGCGCTCGGTCCTCGACCTCTTCCCGCAGGGCGGCGACGTCTCGCAGGCGAAGTTCTGGACCGGCCTGCGCCCGATGACCCCGGACGGCACCCCGATCGTCGGCGCCACGGCCTACGACAACCTCTACACCAATACCGGCCACGGCACGCTCGGCTGGACCATGGCCTGCGGCTCGGGCCGGCTCCTCGCCGACCTGATCGGCGGCCGCGCGCCCGAGATCGACCATCAGGACCTCGCCGAGTCGCGCTACGCCAAGGCGGCGTGAGGAGCTTCACCCTCCTCTACGGTTCCTGACGTCCTCCGGGTCATCCCGGGGCCGCGAAGCGGAGCCCGGGAACCGTACACTGCCGCGACCTCGACCTGAACGCATCCCACGTCGGCAAGTCGTCCTCTCCAACCCAGAACCACATCCCGAGGTCACAGGTTGGAAGAACGATCCCGACAAAGACACGCTTCGCGACAACCGCCCTCCCCGCCCTAGATCCCGCCCCGAGCAGGGGGATCGGCGCATGCCATGGGTCGCAGGGGTGGACGGATGCCCGGGCGGCTGGGTCGCGGTCTTCGGGCCGAGCGACGGCCACGACCTCGAAAAAATCCGCGCCCGCGTGCTGCCGAGCCTCGAGGCGATCTGCGACGCGCCCGAGGCACCGGCGATCGTGGCGGTCGATATCCCGATCGGCCTGCCCGACCGGGTCGGGCCCGGCGGCCGCACGGCGGAAGTGCTGGTACGGGCGCTACTCGGACCGCGGCGCGCCTCGGTCTTCCCGACCTCGGCCCGCAGCGTCGTCTACGCGCCCGACTACACCGCGGCCATCGCCCTGTCGCGCCGGCCCGAGACCCAGCCCTTCGCGCCCTCCCCGCCCGCACAGGCGATCTTTCCCCGCATCCGCGAGGCCGACGGCCTCCTGCGCGCCCGGACGGAGCTGCAGGCGCGGGTCTACGAGGTGCACCCGGAGCTCGCCTTCCAGGGCCTCAACGGCGGCACGCCGCTGCCCGAGCCCAAGCGCAAGCCCGCGGGCGCGGCCCTGCGGCGCGACCTCCTGGCCCGTGCCGGCCTGCCCGCCGACCTCCCGGTCCCCAAGGGCGCCAAGCCCGACGACCTCCTCGACGCATTGGCGGCCCTCGCCGTGGCGCGGGCCATCGCCAAGGGCCGCGGCGTGCCCTATCCCGATCCGCCGGAGCGCGACGCCCACGGCCTGACGGCCGCGATCTGGACGCTTCCCCACAGCGAGGCCCCCCGATGACCGACGCTTCCGCCGACCTTCCCACCCGCGACATCGCCCGCGCCCTGGTGCTCGATCCCGCCGGCCGCCTCCTGCTCATCGCCTACGAGGCCTCGCGCGACGTCGATCCGGGCCGGCCGGGCGACCGGACGTTCTGGTTCATGCCCGGCGGCGGCATCGAGCCCGGCGAGACGCCGGAAGAGGCCTGCCGGCGCGAGTTGGAGGAGGAGATCGGCGTCCAGGATGCGCCGCTCGGCCCCCAGGTCGCCCGCTGCGACGGCGCCTTCACGCTGTTCAACAAGTCGCGCTTCGCCCGCGAGCGCTACTTCGTGGTGCGGCTGCCCGACGACAAGGTCGATACCAGCCGCCTCGCCGAGACCGAGGACAATCCGGTCTACGGCACGCGCTGGTGGCCGCTCGACGAACTCGCCGCCACCCACGAGCGAGTGGAACCGCGCGGGCTCGCCGATCTGGCCAAAAGGCTCGTGGCCGGCGAGACGATCCCGGAGGTCGTGACGTTGTCCTGGGGGCCGGGCGCGGCGTAAGCCTGCCGCAGAGGCTCATCCCAAGGAGATCACGACCCATGGCCGACGATCTGTCGTTTCCCCCGGCGCTGGCGGACGGCTACCGCGCCTTCCTGGACGACCGGTTCGTGCGCGAGCAGGACCGCTATGCCAGCCTCGCCGAGGGGCAGAGCCCCGAGATCCTGATCATCAGCTGCTGCGACAGCCGGGTCTCGCCCGAGGTGATCTTCGACGCGCGGCCGGGCGAATTGTTCGTGGTGCGCAACGTCGCCAACCTGGTGCCGCCGTTCGAGACCGGCGGCGAGTACCACGGCACCTCGGCGGCGCTCGAATTCGCCGTGCAGGCGCTCAAGGTGAAGCACATCGTGGTGCTGGGCCACGCCCGCTGCGGCGGCGTGCGCGCCTTCGCGGACGACGCCGCGCCGCTCTCGCCGGGCGACTTCATCGGCCGCTGGGTCTCGCTGATCCGCCCCGCGGCGGAGGCGCTCGGCGACGAGCCGCGCGGGCCGGACTACCTTGAGCAGCTCGAATTCGCCACGGTGACGAACAGCCTCAAGAACCTGATGACGTTCCCCTGCGTGAAGATCCTGGTGGAGCGCGGCAAGCTGCAGCTCCACGGCGCGCATTTCGGCATCGCCACCGGGCAGCTGCGGGTCCGCGACCCCGAGACCGGCGAGTTCCGCCTGGCCGAGCCCGGCCGGGCCGCCGCCCAGACCAAGCTGATCCGCTGCCAGGACGAGGCCGGCAGCGGCGGCTGAGCGACCGGTCGGGGAGGATGCGGAACCCGATCCTCCCCGGCCCGGCCGGGAAAACGGCCCCGACATCCAGCTACCGCGTCTGCTTAGTTCGAAAAGATGCCTCGACTATGTATTTTGGCTTAAGGGTGTCTTGCATTACATTATGACTCCTTAAACCGATCTGGGCTTATTATCCTATAAGGCCCACCATACTTCGCTCGATCGCCGTCGCTGCCCCAGGGTCGCGTGGTTCCGTCGACAGGGGCCCTCCGAAGAGATCGGACCGAAGCGTTCGATCGACTGCGAGGAAAGGTCATGTCGGCCATGCTGACGATTCGAACGAAGCTCATCTCGACCCTCGGCCTGTTCCTGATCCCGATCGCGCTGCTGTCCGGCCTGTTCGTGATCCAGTCGCGCAAGGACATCGATTTCGCCAGTCGCGAACAGGCAGGGGTCGCCTACCTGCAGACCGCCTGGCCGATCCTGCGCGCGGCCACGCTGTCGCGGATTCCGGCCGCGACGACGGGCGACGACTGGGCCGCCTTCGAGGCCGCCCACGCGCGTCACGACCCGGTCATGGGGACCGGCGAGGCCGCCCGCGACCTCGCCCTGGCGCGTGGCAAGGACCCCGCCGCGATCGTGGAGGCCGCCCGCACCCTGGTGACCAAGATCGGCGATGGCTCCAACCTGATCCTCGATCCCGACCTCGATTCCTTCTACGTGATGGACGCCGTCGCGGTGAGGCTGCCGGACCTGCTGCAGCAGGCCGGCACCCTGGCGGCGCTCGCGGTCGAGCTGCGCGGCAAGCCGGCGCTGACGCCCGGCGACGCCGCGCGATTCCTGATCGAGCAGGGCAAGCTCCGCGCGACCGCCGAGGGCCTCCAAGCCTCCCTTAAGGCAGCGTCCAAGGCCAATGCCGACGGCACCGTCGAGGGTGCCCTCGCGGCGCCGGCCACCGCCGTCGTGGCGGCGTTCGAGGCGCTCGACCGGCCCGTCGCCGCCCTCGCCGAGGCCCATGCGGCCGGCCGGCAGACCGCGGCCGACCTCGCGCTGTTCCAGCGCGCCGCGACCGATCTCGTCGCCCGCGCCGACCGGCTGTGGGCGGACGGCGCGGTCGCCCTCGACCGCCTGCTGGCAGCCCGGGTCGCCGGCCTCCAGAACCGTCTGGTGGTGGCGCTCGGGATCGCCGGCTCGGTGACGGTACTGGCCTTCCTGCTCGCCTTCCTGCTGACGCGCTCGGTCGTGCAGGGTCTCGCCGGCCTCGACCGGCGGGTGCGCGCCCTCGCCGACCAGTCGCTCGACGCCGACGTGCCGGAGGCGGGTGGCCGCGACGAGATCGCCGCGCTGGCGCGCGCCATCGTGCACTTCCGCGATCGGACCGCCGAGTCGATCGCCCGGGCGAGCGACGACGAGCACCGCCGGGCGATGATCGAGCAGGAGCGCCGGTTCATGGCGCAGCTCGCCGACCGCATCCGCGACACGGTGGGCGGCGGCGTGCGGCACTTCCAGGAGGTCGCCGTCACCATGCAGGACGCGAGCGCGGGCGTGCAGGACCACGCCACCGATACCCGCGAGCGGCTGTCGCGCTCGGTCGAGGATCTCAACGGCACCGCCGCCGAGGTCGCCGGCGCCGCGAGCGCGGTGACGCAGCTCTCGGCCTCGATCGGCGAGATCGCCGGCCAGGCGGCGCAATCGACCGCGGCGATGCAGGACGCGCGCGCCCAGGCGGCGGCCGCCCGCGCCCTCGCGGTGCAGCTCTCGGAGCTGAGCGACCGGATCGGCAGCATCACGGGCCTGATCCACTCCATCGCGGGCCAGACCAACCTGCTCGCCCTCAACGCGACGATCGAGGCGGCCCGTGCGGGCGAGGCCGGCAAGGGGTTCGCGGTGGTCGCCGCCGAGGTCAAGTCGCTGGCCGCCCAGACGACCCGGGCGACGGAGGAGATCGACCGGCAGGTCGGCTCGCTGCGAGCCGCCTCCAGCAGCGTGCTCGGCGCCGTGGACGGCATCGCCACGACGGTCGGGACGATCGCCGACATCGGCACCTCGATCGCCTCCGCGGTCGAGGAGCAGAACGCGGCGACCGGCGAGATCACCCAGATGATGCAGACCGTCGCGAACCGGACCCAGACGGTGATCACCGGCATCGCGGTCCTGCCGGGGCTCGCGCGCGAGACCGACGCCCTGGCGACCCGGCTCGCCGCGATGGCGTCGGACCTCAGCGGCGAGGCCGGGCTCGTCAACGGCGAGATCAACCACCTCCTCGTCGAGATCGCCGACCGGCGCGGCGGGGAGCGCTTCCCGGCGGCGGCGGAGGTCGGGGTGACGGTCGCGGGCCGGCACCACCGCTCGACCCTGCAGGACGTGAGCGCGACGGGCGCGCGCCTCACCGCGTTCGGCCCGCCCCTGCCGGTCGGCACGGCGGTGACGATCGAACTCGGCGGCGCCTCGCATCAGGCTCGCGTGATCTGGAGCGACGAGGGCCAGTTCGGCATCACCCTGTCCTCCGGGCCGCTCGATGCCCGGACGCTCTGCGCCTTGAAGGCGCCGGGCGCGGCCGCAGCGCCCACCCGCAAGGCCGCCTGAAGAGCCGGGCGGAAACGGGTCAGTCAGTCCGTCCGCCCGATCCGGGCCGCCAGCGCCGGCGCCAGGCCGGTGCTCGGCTTCGGGTCGGGTCGCCGGAAGGTGCCGGCGGTCGCCTTGCGCGGCCGCTGCGCCGCCACCGCCTCGGCGAGCTTGACCGCCGCCACCACCTGGTCGACCACCGGGACGGGCAGGCGCTCGCGCACCCGGGCGGCGAGACCGGACAGGGGCGCGCCGGCGAAGATCAGCACGTCGGCGCCGTCCTCCTCGACCGTCGACCGGGCGAGGTCGAGGAGTTGCGCCTCCTTCTCCTCCTGGACGCCGGAGAGCGTCGCGAAGCGCCCCTCCAGCGCCCGCACACCGGCGCAGCGCCGCTCCAGCCCGTGGGCGGCGACGGTCTCTTCGTACCAGGGCACCAGAGCGCGCGCGAAGGTGACGAGGCCGAAGCGCCGGCCGAGCGTGCAGGCGGTGAGCATCGCGGCCTCCGCCAGGCCGATCACCGGATGGTCGAACAGCTCGCGGGCACCCGACAGGCCCGGATCGCCGAAGGCCGCGATGATCGCGGCATCGACCGGGGCTGCCTCGGCCAGCATCTCGAGCGCGATGGCCCCGCCGATCTGCGCCTCCGCTCGGGTCGCGATGTAGGGCACGCCCCGGGGCGCGGTGGCGGTGAGGATCTCGGTGCCGGGCGCGGCGACGGCCGCGGCGGTGGCGCGCATCAGCTCGGTCACGTCACGGCTGGTATTGGGGTTGAGGAGCAGCAGGCGCATCGGGGGTCTTTCGTCGGGCGGCCGGGGATCGGGCGAAGGCTCAGGCGGCGGCGGGCCGGGCGAGGCCGGCGAGCAGGGCCGTGCCGGTATGGCCGACATGCTCGGCGAGCAGGCGGCCGGCGCCCGCCGCGTCGCGGGCTTCGAGGGCGTCCAGGATCGCCCGGTGCTCGGCGACCGATTCGTCCCAGCGCGCCCGGCTGTCGAGGGCGCGGCGGCGGGCGATCTCGGCCCGCGCGTGCAGGGCCGCGTGCGCCTCCCGCAACGGCCCGTTGCGGGCGCACGCCACGATCAGGGCGTGGATCCGCTGGTTGAGGGCGAAGTACGGTGCGAGGTCGCCGGCGGCGTGATGCACCTCCATCTCGGCCTGGAGCCGACGCAGCCCTGAGAGGTCCGCCGCGGTGGCGCGCAAAGCCGTCAGCTCCGCCGCCGCCCGCTCGATGGCGGCGATCGCCTCGAACAGCTCGCTCACCGCGTCTGGCCGCAGCTCCGCCACGAGCGGCGAGCGGTTGGGGCGCAGCTCCACCAAGCCCTCGACGGCCAGCAGCTTCAGCGCCTCGCGCAACGGCGTGCGCGAGATGCCGAGCGCCGCCGACAGCTCGGTCTCGACCAGCGCGCTCCCTGCCGGCAGGGTGCCGGCGACGATCAGGGCGCGCAGGCGCTCCACCGCCTGATCGTGCAGGCCGCGCCGCGGGCTCAGGGCCTCGGGCTCCAGCAGCACCGGCTTGCGGGGGCGCCCGCGGGGGCGCCGGACCGGATCCATGCGTGTCCTCTTCCTCATCCTCACGGTTCGCGACCATAGCCGCCCCGACCGGCAGCGGGCGCATCAATTCAAGGCAATTCTGCTGTCTACCTCGTCATTTGGCACGAATTGCATGCAGAGCACCAAAAATGCGTTGCGCCGCCGTCCGGCCCGTCACACCCTGATCCCGCGGCACCCGGAACGCCGCGTTCGAGCGGCCGTCGGGCCCGAGCATCGACGCCGCCGCCCCACCGCGAGGTCTCTCCATGCGCCGTTCCCTCGGCCCCCTGCTGGCCGCCGCCCTGTGGTCCGTCACGCCCGGGTTCCTCGCCCCCGCCTTCGCCCAGGAAGCCCCGGTCAAGGTCGGCTACGCCAAGTGCGCCCATTGCCTGCCGGTCGCGCTGCTGCCGGGGCTCGCCAAGGGCGCGACGATCGAGGCCACCGGCTTCAATTCGGGCAACGACGTGCTCACCGCCCTGATCGCCAAGAGCCTCGACGTCGCGCAGGTGACCTACCTCCACTACGTCACCGCCCTCGACAAAGGCTTCGACATCGTGGCGGTGGCCGGCGAGGTGAATGGCGGCTCGGAATGCCTGTCGTCGAAGGCGCTGAACCTGACGGCCGACGACTGGGCCGGGTTCAAGGCCGCGGTCGAGAAGGCGAAGGCGGCGGGAACCCCGCTGAAGGTCGCGGCGTCCCGCGGCAACGCGCAGGACATCCACATGCGCGGCGCCTTCCTCAAGCAGGGCATCAACCCGAACAAGGACGTGCAGTTCGTCAACATCCCGAACCCGTCCGACCACCTCGCGGCGATGCAGCGGGGCGAGATCGACATGGTCTGCTCGGTCGAGCCCTTCGCCTCGCAGATCCGCATGGCGGGGGCCGCCGCACGTTTCGTGCTGCCCTACGACCAGGCGGCCGGCAACCTGACGAACCTGATCGTCACCCGCTCCGACGTGATCGCTAAGAACCGCGCCGGCGTGCAGGCGGTGGTCGATGCCGACGTGGCCCTGGTCGAGAAGCTGAAGGCCGACAAGGGCGTCTGGGTCGACGTCATCAACCAGAAGACCGGCCTGTCGAAGGAGGTCGCCGCCGCCGCGATCGAGAACGCCGAGCCCGATTACCGGATGCACCGCGCCAAGACCCTGGCGATCGCCGCGATGATGCGGGACCTGAAATACATCGGCCGCGACGTCTCGGCCGACGTGGAGAAGCACATGGACTTCTCGTTCCTCGAGGCCGCCACCAGGAAGACCCGCGATGGCCTCGGCTACTGAGACGGCGCCGCTCGCCCCCGCGACGCCGGCCCCCGCCCGCCGGCTGCCCCGGCGCCTCGTCGCCTTCGCCGAGCGGGCGGCGCTTCCGCTCCTCCTCGTCGCCGGCTGGGAGGCGTTTGCCCGCTCCGGCGCCCTGCCGGCGGCGCTCCTGCCGGCCCCGAGCGCCGTGCTGCACGCGCTGGGCGACTGGCTCTTCGGGATCGACGAGAGCACCCAGACCTATTCCGGCCACTGGGTGGCGGACGCGCTGGCGAGCCTGACCCGGGTCGCCGCCGGCTACGCCATCGCGGCGGTCTCGGCGGTTCTGATCGGGGTCGCGATCGGCTGGTGGCGGCTCGTCGAGCGCACCGTCGAGCCGACCCTGCAGATGCTGCGGCCGATCCCGCCGGTCTCGTGGATCCCGCTCGCCATCATCTGGTTCGGCATCGCCGACAAGCCGGCGATCTTCCTGGTCTTTCTCGGCGCGTTCTTCCCCGTCCTGATGAACACCATCCACGGGGTGCGCGGGGTCGACCGCAACCTGATCCGGGCCGGCGCGATGATGGGGGCCTCCGAGCGCCAGCTCCTCACCGACATCGTGCTGCCCGCCGCCCTGCCGTCGATCTTCTCGGGTCTTCGCATCGCCATCGGCTCGGCCTGGATGCTGACGGTGACCGCCGAGATGGTCGCGGTGAAGAGCGGGCTCGGCTACGTGCTGTGGGATTCCTACTACTTCCTGCGCTACGACATCGTGCTCGCCGCGATGATCTCGATCGGGCTGCTCGGATACCTGTCCGATCTCGGCCTCAAGGCGCTGATGGCCTCGGTGCTGCACTGGCAGAAGGGCACGACGGTGCAGGGGCGGTGACCCGCCCCGCTCCTTTCCCGCGGAGAATCCCATGAGCGCGATCGACCTCGCCGACGTCCAGAAAGTCTTTCGCGACCGCGACGGGCGCGACCTCGTGGCGGTGGACCGCACCCGGGCCACGATCGAGGCGGGCGAGTTCGTCTGCCTGCTCGGCCCCTCGGGCTGCGGCAAGTCCACCCTGCTCAACATGATCGCGGGCTTCGAGGCGCCGAGCACCGGCGAGGTTCGCGTCGCGGGCAGGCGGGTCGAGCGGCCGGGCGCCGACCGCGGCGTGGTCTTTCAGCAGCCGACGCTGATGCCCTGGCTCACGGTGATCGACAACGTCGCCTTCCATCTCAAGCTGAAGGGGATGGGCAAGGCCGAGCGGCACGAGCGGGCCAAGACCTACATCGATCTCGTCGGGCTCACCGGCTTCGAGCGGCACTACCCGGCGGAGCTCTCGGGCGGGATGAGTCAGCGGGTCGGCATCGCCCGGGCGCTCCTGATGAACCCGGCGGTGATCCTGATGGACGAGCCCTTCGCGGCCCTCGACGCCCAGACCAAGATCGAGATGCAGGAGGAGCTGGTCGCGATCTGGCAGCGGGTCGGCGCCACGGTGGTGTTCGTCACCCACTCGGTCGACGAGGCGCTGGTGCTGGCGAGCCGCATCGCCGTGATGAGCCGGCGCCCGGGCCGCATCCGCGAGTTCATCCCCTTCGATCTGCCCCGGCCGCGGGACGTGACGAGCCCGGACTTCAACGACATGAAGCGCCGGGTGCTCGGGATGATCCGCGAGGAATCGACCAGGAAGGCCGCCGCCTGATGATCCGCCTCGGCATGCTCACCCCGTCGTCGAACACCCGGCTCGAACCGGCGACCGCCGACCTCCTGCACGCCGCGCCCGGGATCACGGCGCACTTCTCGCGCTTTCGCGTCACCGAGATCACCCTGTCGGCGGCCGGGCTCGGGCAGTTCGACGAGGCGCCGATCCTGTCGGCCGCCGGGCTCCTCGCCGATGCCAAGGTCGACGCCATCGCCTGGAACGGCACCTCGGCGGCGTGGCTGGGCTTTGCCCGCGACGAGGCCCTGTGCGCCCGGATCACCGACGTCACCGGTATCCCGGCGGCGACCGCCGTGCTGGGCTTTCGCGATGCCTTCACCCGCGCGGGCATCCGCCGGGTCGGCCTCGTCACGCCCTATACCGGCGACGTGCAGGCCAGGATCCAGGCGAACTGGGGGGCGGCCGGGTTCGACTGCACGGCCGAGCGGCATTGCGGCCTGTCCGACAACTTCTCCTTCGCGGAGGTGCCGGTTTCCGAGGTCGCCGCCATGGCGCGGGCCGTGGCCGCCGAGGGCGCGCAAGCCGTGGCGATCGTCTGTACCAACATGGCGGGTGCGGCGATGGTCGAGGAGCTGGAGGCCGAGCTCGGCATCCCGGTCTTCGATTCGATCGCCGTCACCCTGTGGGCGGCCTTGCGCGCGGCGGGTGCCGATCCCGGCCGGATTACCGGCCGGGGCGGGCTGTTCCGGCTCTGACGGCGTGTCTGGTCGCTCTATCTCACCCTGGACCTTTTCCTGAGGTGTCGGTCGATTGACAATCGAATGACCTCGAAGGAGGTCTCCAGATATCGCTGCGATTCCTGGAGATCTGCTTCGAGACCCCTTTCAGTCGCACCTCAGGATGAGGTCATGGGTGGGATGGAAGTACATATCAGCATCACCCTTGATGCGTCGACGGGCTTTGATCTTCAGCGATCCGCCTTGTCGCCACTGACCGTGAGTTCGAGGTAACGTTGCGTCGTCGGCCGCACGAGGTCGGCCATCTTTTGCGCCATCGCCAGCTCCTCGCGCAGCGACAGCTCGAAGGCCGGCGGCCGGGCACCCTGGCCGGCGGCCTCGGCCAGCGTGGTCGGCGCGTCGTAGGCCGCCGCCTCGTCGTTCTCGAAGGCGCGATCGGCGAAGGCGTTCTTCAGGATCTCGTCCTGGCCCGGCGCGTGGGCCAAAGCCGCCATGTTGCCGATGAAACCGAGCCCGCCCTCCTTCAGGGCCGAGGGGCTCTCCGACATCGCCGCCAGCGCCTCGTCGAGCCGGTCGCGCGTCTCGGCGATGTGGCGGCGCAACGCCGCGTCCATGTTGGGATCGGCTGTCCGGGCCAACGTCGACCATCTGGGCCGGTTCGGGATAATACTCATACTGTAAAGGAGTATTTTGGGATCGATGTTGCGCGGAACGCGGGCAGGCAGAGGGCGTTGACCGCCCCCATCGGCGACGGGCCTTGAGCGCTCGATCGGCCGACGCTTGAGACGAGGGAGATCCGCATGACCGCTTCCCCGCCCCCCGTGCCGCCGGCCAACCGCTCCGACAAGGGACCGGGCAGCGCCGAGCGCGCCCCGACCGAGACCGGCGCCAAGGACACGGGCCAGACCCGTGATCCGGACAAGATCGGCCAGTCCGGCAACGCGAAGGTGAACACGACCCATCAGGGCCATCAGCAGGACCGCTGAACCGCGAAGGAGTCTCCGCACATGAGCACGTCGACCAAGACCGACGCCGCCGACCGCCATCACGGCGGCCCCGGCAGCAGCCATCAGCGGCCCGACCGGCCGGACCCCACCGCCCAGGCGGGTCCGGCCCCGGGAGAGGCCACCAGCGACAGCCGCTCGCACGTCTCGGGCGGCGGCGGCGAGCGCGACCGGCACCACGCCCACGACCCCGACGGCAAGGGCCGCTCGCCGCGTTCGCACTGAGCGTCGGTACGGCGCGCGGCCCGTGGTGTTTCCCGTGAAACCATCGGCCGCGCCCGGCACTCCGCCCGGCGCGGCTCACACTGGAGCATTCCAGCGGACCCCGTCGCCGCGCCCCGATCCCGTCACGGCCTCAGCGCGATATCGCCCAGGTCGTGCGGCACGCGGACATCCCTGACGTACCGCGTGCAGCAGGGAGCCGCCACGATGTCCGATCTCGCCCTTTCCCGGTCCGCCACCGGCCTCACCCGTCGCGCCGCCCTGATCGGCGCGGCGCTCGCGACCTGCGCGGTGCGCGGCGCCGCCGCGATGGAGGACGCCGCCGCCCGCCTCGCCCAGCTCGAGCGGCGCGACGGCGGCCGTCTCGGCGTCGAGGTCCGCGACACCGCCACCGGCCGGCGCTTCGGACACCGGGCCGACGAGCGCTTCCCGATGTGCAGCACCTTCAAGGCGATCGCCGCCGCCGCGGTGCTGGCCCGGGCGGACAAGGGCCAGGACGACCTGAACCGGCGCATCTCCTACGGCCGCGGCGACCTCCTCAGCTATGCTCCGGTGACGTCGAAGAACGTCGAGACCGGCATGACGCTGGCCGAGCTCTGCGCCGCCGCCGTGGTCTGGAGCGACAACACCGCCGCCAACCTGATGCTGGCCACGATGGGCGGTCCGGCCGGCATCACCGCCTTCGCGCGGGCGCACGGCGACGGCGTCACCCGCCTCGACCGTACCGAGCCGACGCTCAACACCGCGATCACCGGCGACCCGCGCGACACCACCACCCCGGCGGCGATGGTCGGGCTGCTCGACAACGTCCTGCTCGGCCAGGCCCTCTCGGCGGAATCGCGCGGCAAGCTCGTCGGCTGGATGCACGAGAGCCCGACCGGCCTCAAGCGCGTCCGCGCCGGTCTGCCGGAGGGGTGGCGCACGGCCGACAAGACCGGTACCGGCGACAACGGCACCGCCAACGTGGTGGCCCTGATCCACCGCCCGGACGGTGCGCCGATCCTCGCGGCGGTGTATCTCACCGGATCACCCGCCGAGCCCGCCGCGCGCGACACCCTGCACGCCGAGGTCGGCCGGCTGATCGCCCGGAGCTTCCCGGGCGCCTGATCCGCCCGCGAAGACGCCTCCTGCGAAGACCCGGCCACCGATGTCGAAGACCACCCGCGCCACGCAAGTCCTCGCCCGCGCCGGCATCCCGCACACGGTCCACGCCTACGACTACGACCCGGAGGCGACCCGCATCGGCCTCCAGGCCGCGGAGGCGATGGGCGTGTCGCCCGGCGAGGTGTTCAAGACCCTGATGGCCGCCGTCGACGGCAAGCCGGTCTGCGTGCTGGTGCCCTCCGACCGGGAGGTCTCGCTCAAGAAGCTCGCCGCGGCCTTCGCGGGCAAGTCCGCCGCGATGATGCGCCCGCCCGAGGCCGAGCGGCTGACCGGCTACCATGTCGGCGGCATCAGTCCGCTCGGGCAGAAGCGGGCGGTGCCGACCCTGGTCGACGCCGCCGCCCTCACGCTGCCCGAGATCTTCGTCAATGGTGGCCAGCGCGGGCTGCAGGTGCGGGTGAGGCCCGACGACCTCGTGCGCGTGCTGCAGGCGCGGACCGAGGCCGTGACCTGACAGAAACGCCCCGTTAACCACGATCCGCCAAGGCTGGTCCCGGATCGCAGGCGGGGACGTGGGATGGGTCACAGTGTGAGGCTCCTGGCGGGCGCGATCGTCCTCGGCCTCGCCGGGACGGCGATGGCGGCCGACATGCCCGAGCCGGGCTACTGGCCGGAGCCCCGCCGCGTGCCGGGCCCCGTTCTGGCCCCGCGCTACTTTCCCCGCGGCGATAGCGACGCCTCGCTCGGCACCCGGGGCGATCCCGGCTGCCAGGGCTTCGTGCCCACCAACGCGCCAGGCGATCCCACCTATGTCGGCTCGCCCTTCGGTATCGGCAAGCCGAGCTACTACGGCTTCCCGCCCCCGCGCGGCGTCGACGATCCGTACGGCCGGCGCCTCTCTCGGGGCTGCTGGTAGGTCGCCGGGTCGGGGATCGGCGCCGGGAGTGTCGCCGCCGACTACCTCGCCGGGACCGCGCACGTGGAACATCGCGACCGGCCTGAACGGAACGACCCCGTCGATGCCGCGCGGCGTCACGGGAGGGCGTCTCCTCGCGCAGCGCGGCGGCGTGCACGCCGATCACGGGATCGCCCTATCCCATTCTTTCGGCGTCGTGCAGTCCGCGATCGGCCGATCGCCTTCCTCCAAGGCTCCCCTGGCGCGGGCTCGTCGCGCCGATTACCGTCGCGCCGGTCCGACCGACAGGAGCCCCGCGCGATGACGCCACCCCCCTCCCCTTCCGCCGTCCTGCGCCTTGGCGACGTCGCCGCCCTGCGGGCGCAGGTGCGGGCCTGGCGGGAGGCCGGGGAGACCGTGGCTCTGGTGCCGACCATGGGGGCCCTGCACGAGGGGCACCTCGCCCTGGTGCGGCAGGCGCAGGCGCGCTGCCGGCGGGTCGTGGTCAGCATCTTCGTCAACCCGACGCAGTTCGGCCCCAACGAGGACTTTTCGCGCTATCCCCGCGTCCTGGAGGACGACATCGCGCTCCTCGCCGAGACCGGGGCGGATGCCGCCTACCTGCCCGACGTGGCGACGATGTACCCGCCGGGCTTCGCCACGACCGTGACGGTGGAAGGGCTGACGGACGTCCTGTGCGGCCCGGTGCGGCCGGGGCACTTCGCGGGCGTCGCCACCGTGGTGACGAAGCTGCTGCTCCAGGCCCTGCCCGACGTCGCGCTGTTCGGCGAGAAGGACTTTCAGCAGCTCCAGGTGATCCGGCGCGCGGCGCGCGACCTCGACGTCCCGGTGGCGATCGAGGGCGTGCCGACGGTGCGGGAGGCCGACGGCCTCGCCCTGTCGTCGCGCAACCGCTACCTCTCGGACGAGGAGCGGCGGGCCGCGCCGACGATCCACGCGGTGCTGCAGCGGGTGGCCGCGGCGGTGCGCGGCGGCGCGGCGACGGCGCCCGCCCTGGCGGAGGGCCGGGCCGCGCTCGAGGCGGCGGGCTTCGGGCCCGTGCAGTACCTGTCGGTGAACGACGCCGAGAGCCTGGCGCCGCTGGAGCGGGTCGCGGGCCCGGCCCGGGTGCTGGTGGCGGCCTATCTCGGCCGCACCCGCCTGATCGACAACGTCGCGGTCTGACGCGACCGCGACGGCGGGCGGGGTCCGGCCCCGCACGGGACGTCAGTCCCGCACGGGACGTCAGTCCCGCAGCAGGTCGTTGATCGCGGTCTTCGCCCGGGTGCCGGCATCGACGCGCTTGACGATGACGGCGCAGTAGAGCGACGGGCCCGGGGTGCCGTCCGGCAGCGCCTTGCCGGGCTGGGTGCCCGACACCACCACCGAGTAGGGCGGTACCCGGCCGTAGGTCACCTCGCCGGTGGCCCGGTCGATGATCTTGGTCGAGGCGCCGATATAGACGCCCATCGACAGCACGCTGCCCTCGCCGACGATCACGCCCTCGGCCACCTCGGCGCGGGCGCCGATGAAGCAGTTGTCCTCGATGATGACCGGGTTGGCCTGGAGCGGCTCGAGCACGCCGGCGATGCCGGCGCCGCCGGAGATGTGGCAGTGCTTGCCGATCTGGGCGCAGGAGCCGACCGTGGCCCAGGTGTCGATCATCGAGCCCTCGCCGACATGGGCGCCGAGATTGACGAAGGACGGCATCAGCACCACGCCGGGGGCGATGTGGGCGCCCCGGCGCACCACCGCGCCCGGCACCGCCCGGAAGCCCGCGGCGCGGAAGCGCGCGGCGTCCCAGCCCTCGAACTTCGACGGCACCTTGTCCCACCAGCCGCCGCCGCCGGGGCCACCCTCGATCAGCGCCATGTCGTTGAGGCGGAAGGAGAGCAGCACCGCCTTCTTGAGCCACTGGTTAACGTGCCAGTCGCCGCCCTCGGCCTTCTCGGCGACCCGCGCCTGACCGGAATCGAGCAGCGCCAGGGCGGCGTCGACCGCCTCGCGCACCGGCCCGCGCGTGTCCGCGCCGACAGCAGCGCGGTCCTCCCAGGCGGCTTCGATGGTCCGGGCGAGATCGGCGTGCGACATGGGAGGCGTCCAGGGCGGGAGGGAAGTCGTGTCGGCGTCCCCTCTATCAAAGCCTCGGGCCCGCTGTCACGCCGGGTCGGCGGCGCGGCTGCCGGCAAAGGTACGGGTCAGCGCGGCGAGCTCGTCGGCGAGCGCGTCGTGGATCACCGCGGCCGCGTCGGGAAACACCTCGAGCACCCGGCGCATGAGCGCCTGGGTGACGACCATCACCTCGACCGGCTCGTCCCCGGCCCGGGCCGTGCTCGGCCGCTCCAGGGGGAGGAACAGGGCGGTCTGCCCGATCAGCGCGGACGGCCCGGCCTCGACCGGCGCGCCGTGGGGCGAGCGCGGCTCCAGCACCACGATGCCGCTCGTCACCACGAACCCGCCATCGGCCGGCGCGCCGCGGGAGAACAGCACGGCGCCGGGCGCCAGCCGGCGGCGCTCGGCCGCGAACGAGATCAGCCGCAGGGCGTCCCGGTCCATCAATCCGAACAGCGGCGCCGCGGCCAGAATCGCGATGTCGTCGTCGAGCGCCAACGGCTCCGCTCTCCCCCTGCCGTGCAACCCCGGCGCGACCGTCCCGCCCCCGGGCGATCCGGCCAAGCTCTAGCCGATCCGGTGCCGCGGCACCATGCGCGCGGATCCCTCTTACGGTGTGTGGCCGCTCGCGCCGAACCCGGCCGGGCCTCCCCGCGACGCGGGCGTCACGCGACCTGCGCGCTCGTCGCGTCGTCGGCGGGCGCCGCCATCACGCGGTTGCGGCCCCGGCGCTTGGCCTCGTAGAGCGCCGCATCGGCGGCCGCGAAGCACCGGCCGCCGCTCTCGCCCGGGCCGGCCTCGGCGACGCCGAGGCTCACCGTGACGCCGCCGCCCTCGTTGCCGGCATGCGGGATCAGCAGCCGGGCCACCGCCAGGCGGATGCGCTCGGCACGAGCGACCGCCTCGGCGCGCGAGACGCCCGGCAGCAGCACGGCGAACTCCTCGCCGCCGATCCGGCAGGCGATCTCCGCCGGCCCGCGGATCTGGCGCTGCAGCACCCTGGCGACGGTGCGCAGCACCTCGTCGCCGGCGAGATGGCCGTAGGTGTCGTTGTAGACCTTGAACCGGTCGGCATCGAGGAGGACGAGGCTGAACGTCGCCCGGCGCGGCGCCTGCCCCCGTCCCATGTCCTGCTCCTGCGCCCGCGCGAAGGCCTCGTCGAAGTGGCGCCGGTTCGGAAGGCCGGTCAGCCCGTCGGTATGGGCGAGGCGGGCGAGATCGCGGTTGGCGTCGAGGGCGAGCGTCTCGGCCCGGCTGCGCCGTTCCAGCTCGCGCTGGAGCCGCAGGGTCAGCGCGATCATGCCGCCGCACAGGATCGCCACCAGCACGCCGATCGCGACGGCCTTTGGCCGCCACAGGGCCGTGATCACCTCGGTCGGCACCACCGCCGTGGCCACCAGCGGATGGTGGCCCACCCGGCAATAGGTGAACAGGGCCTCGACCCCGTCCGGGTGGCCGGTCGCGACGAACTGGCCCGCATTGCCCTCGAAGAAGCGGCGGAAATGCGCGAGGAACGACAGGTTCTGACCGATCATGCTCTCGACGACCGGGCTGCGCACCAGGAGCTCGCCGCTCTCGCGGAAGAACGCGATGCGGCTCTGGTCGCCGATGCTGAGGCGCGCGAACAGGCCGTTGAAGTAGCCGATGTCGATCGTGCCCATCACGACGCCGGCGAAGGCCCCGTCCGCATAGGCCAGGCGCCGGCTGAGCGGGATCACCCAGCGGCCATCCGGCGCCATGCGGAACGGCTTGCCGATGTAGAGCCCGACATCCTCCCGCTGCTTGTGGACCAGGAAGAAATCCGCCGAGGGGTAGGCCTGCGCCCGCGGCACGGCGCTCGCGGAATCGGCGAAGGCCTGCCCCTGCGGATCCAGCGCCAGGATCGCGCCCAGGCCGTTGGCCGTGGCGGCCCGGTCGAACAGCGCGAGCTGGCGCAGCTCCGGCGGACTCTCGTCGATCGCCGGGTTCTGCAGGCCGTCGACCACCGCCCGGATCGACAGGTCGTAGAACTCGATGTTGCGGTCGACCATGTGCTCGACCGCCTCGAGCAGGTTCTGCGACACCCGGCCGACCTGCTCCCAGGCGCTGCGACGCATCTGCATGACCGTCAGGCCGGAGGCGGCCCCGATCACCAGGGTGACGGCGACGATCGACCCGGCCAGCATGCGGGACGCGGCGGGACCCCGCCGACGGGCTCGAGGGTGCATCGGCGCTCCGTTGCGCAGTGCCTGCGATACGACCGGTGTATGACCCGAAGTCTAAGATTGGGTTGCGCCCGAGCCTTGCCCGGCCGCCGTTTCGGGCGGTGGCCGGCAGGCCCGGTTTACGGCTACGATCGGGCGCGGGATCCGCAGGGAAGGAACGATCATGGGCGGCGAGGCAAGGCCGGAAACGGACGAGGCGGGCGGGGCGCGCAGCGGGGACCGCGCGATGATCCCCCTCTCCCTGCGGGAGGAGATCGCCCGCCGCTACGGCACGCCGGCGGTCGTCGTCGACCTCGACCGGGTCGAGCGCAACATCGCCCGGCTCCAGGCCGCCTGCGACGCGGCCGGCCTCGCCAACCGCCCGCACATCAAGACCCACAAGAGCCCGGTCCTCGCCCGGATGCAGATCGCCGCCGGCGCGCGCGGCATCACCTGCCAGAAGCTCGGCGAGGCCGAGGTGATGGCGGCGGCCGGCATCGACGACATCCTGGTGAGCTACAACCTCGTCGGCCCGCACGCGGTCGGGCGCCTCGGACGCCTCCTGCGCGAGAGCCCGGTCCGGCTCACGGTCGCGGCCGACAACCCGGTGACCGTGGCGGGGCTGGAGGAGGCGGCGCGTGCCGGCGGCCGCACCCTCGACGTGGTGGTGGAGTGCGACACCGGCCGCAAGCGCGCCGGCGTCGAGACCCCGGGCGAGGCCGTGGCGCTCGCCCGCGACATCGCCGCCCGGCCCGGCCTCGCCTTCGCGGGCCTGCTGCTCTATCCCCCGGCCGGCGCCGCCGCCGGGGCCCAGGCCTTCCTCGACGAGGCGAAGGCGGGCCTCGCCGCCCACGGGCTCGAAGCCCGCATCGTCTCGACCGGCGGCACGCCGAACCTGCCGGAACTGGGCGAGATCCGCGGCGCCACCGAGCACCGGGCCGGCACCGTGATCTTCAACGACCGGATGATGATGGAAGCGGGCGTCGCCGGCCTGGAGGAGTGCGCGCTCGCCGTGCTCGCCCGGGTGGTGAGCCGGGCCGGCCCCGAGCGCGGCATCCTGGATGCCGGCTCGAAGACGCTCACCAGCGACACCGGCGGCGGGCTCGACGGGTTCGGGCTCTTGCCCGACCATCCGGGCGCCCGCATCCACGCCTTTGCCGAGGAGCACGGCTTCCTCGACCTCTCGGCCTGCACGGACCGCCCGCCGGTCGGGACGCTCGTCGAGGTGGTGCCCAACCACGTCTGCGTCGTCGTCAACATGGTCGACACGCTGGTGACGGTGCGCGGCGGCGCGATCGTCGGGACGCTGCCGGTGGCGGCGCGGGGGCTCATCGCGTCCTGAGCGCCCGCCGACGGCGGCCGCCGGGGCGGCGGCCTACGGCAGCAGCTTGTAGCCGCCGCCCTCCGTCACCAGGATCGAGGCGGTCGCCGGGTTCGGCTCGATCTTCTGGCGCAGGCGGTAGATGTGGGTCTCGAGGGTGTGGGTGGTGACCTGGGCGTTGTAGCCCCACACCTCGGCCAGCAGCGTGTCGCGCCCCACCACCTGCCGGCCGGCGCGGTAGAGGAAGCGCAGGATCGCGGTCTCCTTCTCGGTGAGCTTCAGCTTCGAGCCGCGCTCGCCGACCAGCAGCTTGGCACCCGGCCGGAAGGTGTAGGGGCCGATCTGGAACACCGCGTCCTCGCTCGCCTCGTACTGGCGCAGCTGGGCCCGGATGCGGGCGAGCAGCACCGCGAGCTTGAACGGCTTCGTCACGTAGTCGTTGGCGCCGGCATCCAGCCCCTGCACGGTGTCGGCATCCGAGGCCTGGCCGGTCAGCATGATCACCGGGCCGCGAAAGCCGCCATGGCGCATCTGCCGCACCGCCTCGCGCCCGTCGAGGTCGGGCAGGCCGACATCCATCACCACGAGGTCGATCCGCTCGGCGGCGACCCGCTCCATCGCGCCCTGCGCGGTCTCGGCGGTCACCACGTCGAAGGCGTCCGAGAGGGCGAGCTGCTCGGTCAGGGTGTCGCGCAGGGTCGGATCGTCGTCGACGACGAGCAGGCGGTGGGCGTTCGACATCGAACCGGCACTCTCGAACAGGACGGACGGCCGCCGGCCGGGCCCGGCCCTGCCGCCGGCCGGGGGCTGCGGTCCCGAACGGAGCGCAGCCTGGCAGCGTGCGGGGCAGAGTAGCGGAGCGGCAAGCCGCGGCAAGGGCCGGGGTCCCGCCTGTCCACGGCCCCGGTGCTCAGCCCCGCGGCGGCAACGGGCCCTCGGGACGGGGCGGGACTGGGCGCAGGTTGCTCGGCGCGGCAAGCTCCGGGCGCGCGACCGCCACCGGGCAGGCCTGGAGCCAGAGATAGGCCCGCAGCGCCAGCCAGGCATCCTCCAGCGCGCCGTGCCGGGCGCCGGACCGGGCGAGCCCGATGCGGCGGCACACCGCGTCGAGGGCGGCCCGGCCCTTCTCGCCCCGGCGGCGATAGGCCTCCATGGTGCAGTAGACCCTGGGCGCGACCGGCGGCAGCCCGGCCAGCGCCATCTCGCGGTTGAGGAGGCCGAGGTCGAAGGCGGCATTGTGTGCGACGACGAGGTCTGCCCCCGCCAGGACCTGCGCCAGGGCCGGGAGATGCAGCGCCGCCGGATCCTGATGGCGCAGCAGCCAGTCGTCGTAGCCGTGCACCGCCAGCGCCGCCGGATGGCTCGGCCGCCCCGGATCGACGACCAGGTGATGGCAGACGATCTCGGGCCGGCCGGCGGCGAGGGAGGCGGTGGCGAGCGCGACGGCGCCGACGCTCACCATCCGGTCGCCCGCCGAGAGGCCGGTGGCCTCGACGTCGAGGGCGACGAGGCGCGGCGGCAGCCAGCCGAGCCAGTCCGGGACGGGGGATGGGGTCGGCTCCGGCATCGCGTCGAGGAGTTCACCCGGTGATCGTGGATCGGCCCCGCGCGCGGCCGGCGCCGGGCGCTCCGTCGCGGCGCTGGAGCCGGCGCGGACGGAGCCTTAAAGAGGAGGACGATGAAGCGCACCACCCTTTCGCACCTGCGGGTCCGCCCGAACCCCCTCGACCGCCGCCGCGGCACCCTGATCGCCGGCCCGGTGCTGATCCCCTGCGCGCTGGGCAAGGGCGGCCAGCGGCAGGTGAAGCGCGAGGGCGACGGCGCCTCGCCGCGCGGCACGTTCCGGCTGCGCGGCGGCTTCTACCGGCCCGACCGGCTCGGGACCCGGCCGCCGACCGCCCTCCCCTTGCGGGCGATCCGCCCCAGCGACGGCTGGTGCGACGACCCGCGCGACCGGCGCTACAACCGGCCGCTCGCCCTGCCAGCCCCGGGCATCAGCGCCGAGGCGATGTGGCGCGACGACGGGCTCTACGACCTCGTGATCGACCTCGATTACAACCGCGGCCCGATCCGCCCCGGGCATGGCAGCGCCATCTTCCTGCACGTCGCCCGGCCGGGCTTCCGGCCGACCGAGGGCTGCGTCGCGCTGCGCCGCCCCGACCTGGTGCGGCTCCTGCGCCGCCTCGGCCCCGGCACACGCCTGACGATCTGAGAAAGATCTTCTCCAATCCTGCGCTGCATTGGACGGGGTTCCTCCCCGTCGAACCATGCTGCAAGGCACAACGAAATCTTTAAATTTGGTAACGCTGCCACACTCGCGCACCGCGAGGACATGCGCTAGGGTTCGGCTGCCACACAAAAACCGCACGGGACGCAGGGAGAGACGCATGCTCGACGCCTACACCGCGACCGAGATCGTTCGGGCCCGCCAGATCCATGCCGTCGAGGGGCCGCGCGGCACCCTCTGGAACGGCTCCGCCCGCTACCGCGACGGGCTGCCGAACTCCCCCGTGCTGCTGACGGACGAGGACCGCGTCCGTTTCCTGGAGCAGGCGCGGGAAGAGATCCGCTGCCTGCACGCCAATTGACGACGGTGCGTCAGCCCTTCGTTTCGTCCTCGGCGGCGTCCTCAGCGGCGTCCTTGGGCTGACGCGCTCCGAAGATCGCGCTGCCGACCCGCACGTGGGTCGCCCCCATCTGGATCGCCGCCGGATAGTCGGCGCTCATCCCCATCGACAGGAGCGGCAGGGCGTGGCGGCGGGCGATCGCCGCCAGCAGGCCGAAATGCGCCGAGGGCGGATCCTCCGCCGGGGGAATGCACATCAGGCCCGACACCGTGAGGCCGTGCACGTCCCGGCACTCGGCCAGGAAGGCCTCGACCGCGCCGGGCGCCACGCCGCCCTTCTGCGGCTCCTCGCCGGTATTGACCTGCACCAGCAGGCGCGGATGCCGGCCGCTGCGCCGGATCTCCTTGCCCAGAGCCGCGGCGAGCGAGGTCCGGTCCAGGGTATGGATCACGTCGAACAGCTCGACCGCCTCGCGGGCCTTGTTCGATTGCAGCGGGCCGATCAGGTGCAGCTCGACGTCGGGACAGGACTCGCGCAGGGCCGGCCACTTGGCCTTCGCCTCCTGGACGTAGTTCTCGCCGAAGCAACGCTGCCCGGATTCCAGCGCCGGCCGGATCCCCTCCGGGGGAACCGTCTTCGACACCGCGATCAGGGCGACACCGGCGGGATCGCGCTCGCTGTCCTCGGCCGCCCGGGCGATCGCCGAGCGCACCTCGGCCAGGTTCGACGTGACGGTCTGCGGGTCGATCATGACCGGCGCCTCTCCATTGTTGACCCTCGGGACCAAACCGTGTCCTAGTCCGCCGGCGCCGCGCCGAGCAAGCTCAACCGTTTGCGGCCGTGACGTTTTCCCTTCATCCCTGCCGCCGGTGCTCACGGCGCCGGCGCCGACCGGTCGCAAAGACGCCGCCCATGGCCGAACGTTACAACGCGAAGGATTCCGAGCCCCACTGGCAGCAGGTGTGGGCCGAGCGCGAGATCTTCCGCACCCGCAACGACGATCCTCGTCCGAAATACTACGTCCTCGAGATGTTCCCGTATCCGTCGGGGCGCATCCACATGGGCCACGTCCGCAACTACGCCATGGGCGACGTGGTCGCGCGCTACAAGCGCGCCAAGGGCTTCAACGTCCTGCACCCGATGGGCTGGGACGCCTTCGGCCTGCCGGCCGAGAACGCCGCGATGCAGAACAAGGTCAACCCGCGGGACTGGACCTACGCCAACATCGCCACGATGCGGACGCAGCTCCAGTCGATGGGCCTGTCGCTGGACTGGAGCCGCGAGATCGCGACCTGCGATCCCGAATACTACAAGCACCAGCAGCGGATGTTCCTGGATTTCCTGAAGGCCGGGCTGGTCTCGCGCCGCACCGCCAAGGTGAACTGGGACCCGGTCGACCACACCGTGCTGGCCAACGAGCAGGTGATCGACGGGCGCGGCTGGCGCTCCGGCGCGCTGGTCGAGCAGCGCGAGCTGACCCAGTGGTTCTTCAAGATCACCGATTTCGCCCAGGACTTGGACGACCGGCTCGACACGCTGGAGCGCTGGCCGGAGAAGGTCCGGCTGATGCAGCGCAACTGGATCGGCCGCTCGGAGGGGCTGGAGCTGCGCTTCGCCCTCGAGACGGCGCCCGAGGGCGCGGCCTCCGAGGTGACGGTCTACACCACCCGCCCCGACACGCTGTTCGGCGCGAAGTTCCTGGCGGTCGCCGCCGACCATCCGCTCGCCGCCGCGGTGGCGAGGGACAATCCGGCGCTGCAGGACTTCATCGCCGAGTGCCGGCGCATGGGTACGGCGCAGGCGGCGATCGACACGGCGGAGAAGCTCGGCTTCGACACCGGCCTGAAGGTCCGCCATCCGCTCGACCCGTCCTGGACCCTGCCGGTCTACGTCGCGAATTTCGTGCTGATGGAGTACGGCACCGGCGCGGTGTTCGGCTGTCCGGCGCACGACCAGCGCGACCTCGACTTCGCCAACAAGTACGGCCTGGGCAACACCCCGGTCGTGTGCCCGCCGGACCAGGACCCCGCCGGTTTCACGATCACCGACACCGCCTATGACGGTGACGGCCGGATGATCAACTCGCGCTTCCTCGACGGGATGGACACCGACACGGCGTTCAAGACCGTCGCCGACCGCCTGGAGGCCGAGACCCTCGACGGCGCCTCCGTCGGCAAGCGCCGGGTGCAGTTCCGCCTGCGCGACTGGGGCGTGTCGCGCCAGCGCTACTGGGGCTGCCCGATCCCGGTGATCCACTGCGATGCCTGCGGTGCGGTGCCGGTGCCGGTCGCCGACCTGCCGGTGCGGCTGCCCGAGGAGGTCTCGTTCGACGTGCCGGGCAACCCGCTCGAGCGCGATGCCGCGTGGCGCAACGTGCCGTGCCCGTCCTGCGGCAAGCCGGCACGGCGCGAGACCGACACGATGGACACCTTCGTCGACTCGTCCTGGTACTTCGCCCGCTTCACCGCGCCGTGGCTGGAGGATGCGCCGACCGACAAGGCGGTGGCCGATCACTGGCTGCCGGTCGACCAGTATATCGGCGGCATCGAGCACGCGATCCTGCACCTGCTCTATTCCCGCTTCTTCATGCGGGCGATGCGCCAGACCGGCTGGGCCGGTGTCGACGAGCCCTTCGCGGGCCTGTTCACGCAAGGCATGGTCGTCCACGAAACCTACCGCGACGAGGCCGGCGCCTGGGTGCAGCCGGTCGATGTCCGGATCGTCAGCGAGGACGGCGCCCGCAAGGCGTTTCACGTGAAAACCGAGGCGCCGGTCACGATCGGCGCGATCGAGAAGATGTCGAAGTCGAAGAAGAACGTCGTTGACCCCGACGACATCATCGCTTCGTACGGCGCCGACACCGCCCGCTGGTTCATGCTCTCGGACTCGCCGCCGGAGCGCGACGTGATCTGGACCGAGGATGGTGTCCAGGGAGCCTCGCGCTTCGTCCAGCGCGTCTGGCGCATGGTGGGCGAGGTCGCCGAGGGTGGGGCCGAGCCGGCCGGCACGGGCAACGACGCGGTGCTGAAGGCCGCGCACAAGGCGCTGGCCGCCGTCGGCGAGGACATCGAGCGCCTGCGCTTCAACCGCTGCGTCGCCCATGTCTACGAACTGGCGAACAGCCTGCAGGAGGCGGTCGCGGCCGAGCGCGGCCACGCCCCCTCCCCCGCCCTGCGCGAGGCGACCCTGATCTTGGTGCAGCTCATCGCCCCGATGATGCCGCACCTGGCCGAGGCCTGCTGGACGGCGCTCGGGCAGGACGGCTTGGTGGCCGAGGCGGGCTGGCCGGAGGTCCGCGGCGACCTCCTGGTCGAGGACAGCGTGACGCTGCCGGTCCAGATCAACGGCCGCAAGCGCGCCGACGTGACGGTGCCGCGGGACGCCGACCAGGCCGCGGTGCAGGCCGCCGTGCTGGCGCTCGAGCCGGTGCAGCGCGCGCTCGAGGGCAAGCCGCCCCGCAAGGTGATCGTTGTGCCGCTGCGCATCGTCAACATCGTCGTCTGACCGCGGCGACGCTCCGAGCCTCCCGAAGGGCCCGGCGATCCGACGATCGCCGGGCCCTTCGTACGTCGGCGCCGTCCCCGCTATTCTTTCCCGTCGGGGCGTACGGCCCTGCTGTCGCCGCAGAAATTCTTTAGGCTCCGCCCCTACCCTGACGGCCCGCGAGGCCGGGATTCGTCGGGGTGCTCCCCGGGAGCGCTCGGCCACTTGGCAGAGCTCCGGCGGGGCGGTAACGGGACGTGTGGCGGCAGGACGGACCTTCATGACAGGCTTCATGGCAGGCAGCACGGTGAAGACGGCGCGGAACCTCACTCTCGTCGCCACCCTGGCGCTCGGCCTCTCGGCCTGCTTCCGCCCGCTCTACGGGCCGACCGCGTCCGGCGCCCCCTTGAGCGCCGTGCTGGCCTCGATCCAGGTCGACCCGGCCAAGACCGCCCAGGGCCAGGAACGCCTCGGCCACTACCTGCGCAGCGAGCTGGTGTTCGACCTCGACGGCTCGGGCCAGCCCTCGGACAAGAAGTACCGCCTGACGCTCACCGCCAGCGAGACGGTGCAGACCCCGATCGTCAGCTCGATCACCGGGCGGGCGGAATCGGCCACCCTGCTCGGTACCGCCGCCTACAAGGTCCAGACGCTGTCGGGCGACCGCACCCTCACCGAGGGCGTGGCCCAGGGCACCGCCACCTACGACCGCTCGTCCCAGCGCTTCGCCAGCCTGCGCGCCGCCCGCGACGCCGAGATCCGGCTCGCCAAGCTCCTCTCCGAGCAGATCAAGACGCGCGTCGCCGCGATCCTGGCGACCCAGCCCTGAGCGCGTCGTGACCGCCGTCAAGGCCGGCGAGGTCGAGGGGCTGCTGCGCCGCGGCCCCGACCCGCGCATCGCCGTGATCCTTGTCTATGGCCCGGATACCGGCCTCGTCGCCGAGCGCGCCCGCCTGCTCGCCGAGAAGGCGGTAGACGATCCCGCCGATCCCTTCGCCCTGGTCAAGCTCGACGGCGACGTGCTGGCGAGCGATCCCGGCCGCCTCGTCGACGAGGCCGCCACGGTCGGGCTGTTCGGCGGCAAGCGGGCGGTCTGGGTGCGCCCCGGCAGCCGCAACTACGCCCCGGCGGTCGAGGCCGCGCTCAAGCAGGAGGGTGCCGACACCCGGATCGTGGTGGAGGCCGGCGACCTCGCCAAGTCGGCGCCCCTGCGGGTGGTCTGCGAGCGCTCGCCCCGGGCACTCGCCATCCCCTGCTACGCCGACGATGCCGGCACGCTCGCCGACCTGATCGACCGGACGCTCCGGACCGACAACCTGCGCATCACCCGCGATGCCCGCGACCTCCTCGCCGCCGGCCTCGGCGGCGACCGGCGGGCGAGCCTCGGCGAGATCGAGAAACTGGCGCTCTACGCTCGCGGTCAGGGCGAGATCGGGATCGAGGATGTCGAGGCGATCGGCAGCGATGTCTCGGGCTCGATGCTCAACACCCTGGTCGACGCCGCCTTCGCCGGGCGGATCGCCGAGACCGAGCGCAGCTATCGCCGCTTCCAGATCGAGGGCATGGATGCCTCGGTGATGCTCGGCGCCGCGCTCCGCCACGCGCTGACGCTGCTCGCCACCCGTCTCGACGGCGAGGGCAAGAGCCCGGGCGCGATGGTGGCGGGCTGGCGCGGCCTGCATTTCCGCCGCCAACGCATCGTCGAGACGCAGCTCGCCCGCTGGAGCCCGGCCTCCTTGCGCAGGGCGGTGACGCTGCTGCAGGACGCGGTGCTGGGCGCCCGCCGAGCCGGCGGCGACTTCTCGCACGCCATCGCGGCCGACCTCTTCCTGCGCCTCGCCAGCGAGGCGGCGCGGCGGGGGTGAAGGCCCCCTCCCCCCTCGTCGCGGCGGCCGGTTCGGCCCCGCAACGGCGGGCCCCTGATCCGCCCGCCGAAACGAGATCCTCGGCCCGTGGATGAGGCGACGGCCTCTCGCGAAAAAGGCCGGACCGTTCCGGTCCGGCCCTCGCCTCATTCGCCGATCTGCATTTCCAGCCGCCGGCAGAGTCCGTCGAGCTGGTCGAGGCTGGCGTAGCGCAGCCGCACCTCGCCGCCGCCGCCCTTGGCATCGATCGACACCACGACGCCGAGGGCGTCCTCGAGGCGGCGCTCCAGGGCGCGAGTATCGGCGTCCTTCTCGACCGCGGCCTTGCGCGGCCGGCCGGGGCGCGGCCCAGTGCCGGCCTGCTCGCCGGCGGCGAGCGCCTCGACCTCGCGCACCGTCATCCCGTCCTCGATCACCCGGCGGGCGATGCCTTCCGGGTCCTTGACCGACAGGAGCGCGCGGGCATGGCCCGCGGTCAGGCTGCCGGCGACGACGTGCTCCTGGACCGAGGGCGGCAGCTGCAGGAGGCGGAGCGTGTTGGCGAGATGGCTGCGGCTCTTGCCGATGATCTCGGCGAGCTCGGTCTGGGTGTAGCGGAACTCGCTCATCAGCCGCTCGTAGCCCGCCGCCTCCTCGATGGCGTTCAGGTCGGCGCGCTGGACGTTCTCCAGGATAGCGAATTCGAGCGAGGTGCGGTCGTCGATCTCGACCGTGACCACCGGCACCTCGTGCAGGCCGGCGCGCTGCGCCGCCCGCCAGCGCCGCTCGCCGGCGACGATCTCGAACGCGTCCGGCAGGTTGGCCAGCGCCCGCACGACGATCGGCTGGATCACCCCGCGGGTGCGGATCGAGGCCGACAGCTCCTCGAGCTCGGTCTCGGCGAAGTGGCGGCGGGGGTTACGCGGGTTCGGCCGCAGGAACTCGATCGGAACCCGCCGCTGCCCGGCCTTCGGCTTCTCCGTGGCGGCCGGGATGTCCTCGCCGAAATCGCCGATCAGCGCCGCGAGACCCCGCCCGAGGCGCGGTCGCGCTCCCTCCTCCGCCATGCCCTTCATCCTCTCAACAACTCCGTTACGTCGATTCAGGCGGCGGCCGGAAGGCGGCCTTCCCGTTGAATGACCTCCGAGGCGAGGCGCAGATAGGCCTGCGACCCCGCGCATTTGAGGTCGTAGAGCAGCACCGGCTTGCCGTGCGACGGCGCCTCGGAAACGCGCACGTTGCGGGGGATCATGGTCTCGTAGACCTTGTCGCCCATGAACTCGCGCACGTCGGCGACGACCTGGGCCGACAGGTTGTTGCGCGGGTCGAACATCGTCAGCACCACGCCCTGGATCGCCAGGCGCGGGTTGAGGGCACCCTTCACCTGCTCCACGGTGCGCAGCAGCTGGCTCAGGCCTTCGAGGGCGAAGAATTCGCATTGCAGCGGTACCAGCACCGCATGCGCCGCGGCGAGCGCGTTGAGGGTGAGCAGGTTGAGCGAGGGCGGGCAGTCGATCAGCACGTAGGTGAAACGCTGGTCCTCCGGCATCTCGCCCCGGTCGAGGGGTTCGAGGGCCCGGCGCAGGCGCTGCGCCCGGTCGGCCGCGCTCGCCATCGCCATCTCGAGACCGAGGAGATCCATGGTCGAGGGAACCAAGGACAGGCGCGGGACGGCGGTAGCCTGCACCGCCTCCGCCAGGGGCGCTTCGCCGGCCAGCACGTCGTAGGTCGACAGGCGCCGCTGGCGCCGGTCGATTCCGAGGCCGGTCGAGGCGTTGCCCTGCGGGTCGAGATCGATGATCAGCACGCGCTCGCCGATCGCCGCGAGCGCCGTGCCGAGATTGATCGCCGTGGTGGTCTTGCCGACGCCGCCCTTCTGGTTGGCAAGCGCGATGATGCGCAGGGGCCGCGCGCTGTCGCCGGCCTGCGCCTCGGGAGATTCCGCGATCATGGGAGAAGGCCGCTCACACTGGAGATGCGGACGATCCTGGCATCAGAATCGGTCCAACTCGGGATCAGATCCGCGGTAAATCTCCACCTTTCCTCCGCCTCGGTCAATTCGGTTAAGACATCACGGCCTTTCGGAAAAAGCCCTGTGGCGCCGTTTTTCAACAGTGGGGCGGTCCAGGCGAGGAGCTGGGACAGCGGCGCCAGTGCCCGGGCGGTGACGATCTGCGCCTCGGCGAAGCCGCCGATCACCGTCTCGATCCGCGCGACATGAACCTTGGCCGCCGCGCCGGTGAGCCGCGCGGTCTCCTGCAGGAAGGCGCCCTTGCGGCCGTTGCTCTCGACGAGGTCGACGTGGAAGCCCGGCCGATCGCGCCCGGCAATCGCCAGGATCAGGCCCGGGATGCCGGCACCGCTGCCGAGGTCGAGCCAGCGCGTCGCATCGGGCGCGAGCGCCAGGAGCTGAAGCGAATCGGCGACGTGGCGGGTCCAGACCTCCGCCAGCGTGGAGGGACCGACGAGGTTCTTGATCGATTGCCAGCGGGTGAGCTGGGCGACGTAGAGGTCGAGCGCCTCGGCTGTTTCACGTGAAACGCCGGCTTGGCGCAGGACGGCATCGCGGCCGACGGCGGATATCTTCATTCAGCCGAAACCTGTAGGGAGGGAGTACGGCGGGCATGCGCCGCCAGCAGGGTCAGCGCCGCCGGGGTCACGCCCTCGATGCGTGCCGCCTGTCCGAGGGTGAGGGGGCGGACCTTGTCGAGCTTCAAACGCAGCTCGTTCGACAGGCCGGCGATACCGCCGTAATCGAGATGGTCCGGCAGGGTCACCGCCTCGTCGCGCCGGAACGCCGCGATATCGGCTTTTTGCCGGTCAAGATAGACCGCGTAGGTCGCGTCGGTGCAGACCCGCTCGGCGAGGGCAGGGGGGATCGCGGCAAGCTGAGGCCAGACCGCGGCGAGCCGCTCCCACCCGATCTCCGGGTAGGACAGGAGCTGGAAGGCGGACCGGCGGATGCCGTCGCGGTTCAGCACGATGCCGTGGCGCTCGGCCTCGGTCGGGGTCAGGCTGAGATCGTCGAGCATCCGCCGGGCCTGCGCCAAGGCGTCCTGCCGCGCGGCATGGTGGGCGGCCCGCCCCGCCGAAACGCAGCCGAGCCCTAGGCCGCGGCCGGTCAAGCGTTCATCGGCATTGTCGACCCGCAGGCTGAGCCGGTACTCGGAGCGCGAGGTGAACATCCGGTAGGGCTCGCTGACCCCGTGGGTCACGAGGTCGTCGATCATCACGCCGATATACGACTCGGCCCGGTCGAACACCGCGAGGTCGGCCTGGCCCGCCAGGAGGGCGGCGTTGAGGCCGGCGACCAGCCCCTGGCCGGCCGCCTCCTCGTAGCCGGTGGTGCCGTTGATCTGGCCCGCGAGGAACAGGCCGGCGATGCGGCGCGCCTGGAGCGTCGGGTCGAGCTCGCGCGGATCGACGTAATCGTACTCGATCGCGTAGCCGGGGCGCAGGATCACCGCCCGCTCGCAGCCGGGCAACAGGCGGACGATGCCGTACTGCACCTCCTCCGGCAGGGAGGTCGAGATGCCGTTCGGATAGACCGTCGGATCGTCGAGGCCCTCCGGCTCGAGGAAGATCTGGTGACCGTCGCGGTCGCCGAACCGTACGACCTTATCCTCGATCGACGGGCAGTAGCGCGGGCCGCGGCTGGTGATGCCGCCGGAATACATCGCCGAGCGGTGCAGGTTGGCGCGGATCAGGTCGTGCGCCGCCTGGCCGGTGCGGGTGACACCGCACTCGATCTGGGGCGTGGTGATGCGCGTGGTCAGGGTCGAGAACGGCACCGGCTCGTCGTCGGCGGCCTGCTTGTCGATGCCGTGCCAGTCGATGGTGCGGCCGTCGAGGCGCGGCGGTGTCCCGGTCTTGAGCCGGCCCAGCGCGAAGCCGTGCCGGTCGAGGGTCGCCGAGAGGCCGAGAGCCGGCGCTTCGCCGATGCGGCCGGCCGGCATGGTGACCTCGCCGATATGGATCAGACCGCGCAGGAAGGTGCCGGTGGTCAGGACGACGGCGCGGCAGGGGAGGGCACGGCCGTCCGTCAACACGGCACCGGCGACCCGGCCGTCGGCGATGGTGAGGTCTGCGACCTCGCCCTCGACGATGGTCAGGTTCGGGGTGTCGGCGAGCGCGGCCTGCATTGCCCGAGCGTAGAGCTTGCGGTCGGCCTGGGTGCGGGGCCCGCGAACCGCCGGACCCTTGCGGCGGTTGAGCAGCCGGAACTGGATGCCGGCACGATCGGCGACCCGGCCCATCAGGCCATCGAGGGCATCGACCTCGCGGACGAGGTGCCCCTTGCCGAGGCCACCGATGGCCGGGTTGCAGGACATCGCCCCGAGCGTGTCGCGGCGATGGGTCACCAGGGCGGTGCGGGCCCCGTAACGCGCGGCGGCGGCGGCCGCCTCGGCGCCCGCATGCCCACCGCCGACGACGATCACGTCGAAGGAGGAATCATCTCTGTGCATGGGGTGATTAGGGGCCGCCGGCCGACGACGTCAATCACCCTGTCGGCGCCACGCGCGTTTCACGTGAAAACTCCGCGGGACCGGCGGCGAGAAGGCTACTTGCCGATGCAGAACCCGGCAAAGAGCCGGTCCAGCATTTCCTCGACGCCCACCCGGCCGGCGACCTCGCCGAGAGCGCGGACCGCGAGGCGCAGATCCTCCGCGACCAGTTCCGCCGGCAGGGTGTCACCGTGAACCGCTACCCTATCGAGATGGCGCATGCAGGCTTCGAGCGCGAGACGCTGACGTTCGCGGGTGACCAGGGCGTCGCCGCTTCCGAGCGAGGTCGCGGCTTCACGCTCGATCTCGGTCAGGAGACGATCGACGCCGTCCCCCGTCCGCGCCGAGATCGCGATCTCGCCCTCCGCCCGGTCTCCCGGCACGTCTCGCTTGGTCGAGACCACGCGGAAAGGAACCGGGAGGGCAGGGGGCTCGGCTCCGCCCGGCTCGCGCAGCCAGAGGACGAGGTCGGCCTGCTCGATGCGGCGACGGCTGCGGGCGACGCCCTCGACCTCGATCGCGTCGCTAGTCTCGCGCAGGCCGGCGGTATCGACCAGCAGCACCGGCAGCCCGCCGAGATCGCACCGTACCTCGATCGCGTCCCGGGTCGTGCCCGGAACCTCCGAGACGATCGCCACGTCGCGCCGGGCCAGCGCGTTGAGCAGAGTCGACTTGCCGGCATTGGGCGCGCCAGCGAGCACGACCGTGAAGCCTTCCCGCAACCGCTCGCCTCGCCGGCCATCGGCGAGGATGGCGCGGATCTCGTCCCGCACCCGCGCGGCCGCGATGCGGCCCGAGGCGGTCAGCGCTTCGTCGTCGACATCGCCCTCGTCGGAGAAATCGAGGGCGGCCTCGGTGCCGGCGAGCACATCAAGCAGCGTGTCGCGCCAGCGTTCGACCGCCCGGCCCAGCGCCCCATCGAGCTGGCGCACGGCCTGGCGCCGTTGCGCCTCGGTCTCGGCCTCGATCAGGTCGGCCAACCCCTCGACGGCGGTGAGGTCCATCCGGCCGTTGAGGAAGGCCCGCCGGGTGAAGGCACCGGGCTCGGCCGGCACCAAGCCCGGCCGTGCGCCGAGGCTGCGCAGAGCCGCCGCACGGACCGCCGGGCCGCCATGCAGGTGCAGCTCGACCATGTCCTCGCCGGTTGCGGTACCGGGGCCGGGCAGCCAGGCGACGAGGGCCTGATCGAGGAGTTCCCCGGTCTCCGGCTCGCGCAGGGTGCGCAGGGCGAGGCGGCGCGCCGGCGGCAGCGGCGTCCGGATCAGGGCCGCGAGGGCGGGGCCGGCCTGCGGGCCGCTGATCCGCACGACAGCGACGGCGGCACGGCCGTGGCCAGTGGCGGGGGCGAAGATGGTGTCGGGCGCGAGCATCGGGTGATCGGGGGAGGGGGCATCGAAAAGGGTGGCGCCGTGGCTAGCACGATCCGGTCTTGCCGCCGAACGGATCGGGACGGGCGGCGTCTTGCTAACTGCGTCGTCAGCCGGAGCACAGTGCCGCCTCCGTGCGGAGCCCGCGATACCGTGGCCTGCCCGGTGCCGGACCCCGGCCAGGCGGAGACGGGTGCACGCAAGCAGGCGCCGAACTCGGGCCCCTCCGGGCGAGGACCTTTGTCGCCGGCCTCCCATCCGCCGGGGCGCCACGTGCGGGCATCCGAGCCGCGGGATGCGGTGTCCGAGAGCGGGGCTGGATATGAAAACGGCGCCCCTCTCGGGGCGCCGCGCGTGAGCCTGACGATCGCGACCGAAGGGGCCGGATCAGGTGTTCATCGAGTCGAAGAAGTCGCCGTTGCTCTTGGTCTGGCGCAGCTTGTCGAGCAGGAACTCGATCGCGTCGGTGACGCCCATCGGGTTGAGGATGCGGCGCAGCACGTAGGTCTTCTTGAGCGCGTCCGGCGGGACCAGCAGTTCCTCCTTGCGGGTGCCCGAGCGGGTGATGTCGATCGCCGGGAAGATGCGCTTGTCGGAGACCTTGCGGTCCAGGATGATCTCGGAGTTGCCGGTGCCCTTGAACTCCTCGAAGATCACCTCGTCCATGCGGGAGCCGGTGTCGATCAGCGCGGTCGCGATGATCGAGAGCGACCCACCCTCCTCGATATTGCGGGCGGCGCCGAAGAAGCGCTTGGGCCGCTGCAGGGCGTTGGCATCGACACCGCCGGTCAGCACCTTGCCGGAGGACGGCACCACGGTGTTGTAGGCGCGGCCCAGCCGCGTGATCGAGTCGAGCAGGATGACGACGTCGCGGCCATGCTCGACGAGGCGCTTGGCCTTCTCGATCACCATCTCGGCGACCTGGACGTGGCGGGTCGCCGGCTCGTCGAAGGTCGAGGCGATGACCTCACCCTTCACCGAGCGCTGCATGTCGGTGACCTCTTCCGGCCGCTCGTCGATGAGCAGGACGATGAGGTAGCACTCGGGGTGGTTCAGGGTGATCGACTGGGCGATGTTCTGCATCAGCACCGTCTTGCCGGTGCGCGGCGGCGCCACGATCAGGGCGCGCTGGCCCTTGCCGATCGGCGCGACGATGTCGATGATCCGGGGCGAGAAGTCCTTGCGGGTCGGCTCCGCCAGTTCGAGCTTGAAGCGCTGCGTCGGGAACAGCGGCGTCAGGTTGTCGAAATGGACCTTGTGCTTGATCTTGTCCGGGTTCTCGAAGTTGATGGTGTTGACCTTGAGCAGCGCGAAGTAGCGCTCGCCGTCCTTCGGGCCCCGGATCGGCCCCTCGACGGTGTCGCCGGTGCGCAGGCCGAAGCGGCGGATCTGCGTCGGCGAGATGTAGATGTCGTCCGGGCCCGGCAGGTAGTTCGAGTCGGAGGAGCGCAGGAAGCCGAAGCCGTCCTGCAGCACCTCGACGGTGCCGGCGCCGATGATCTCGACGTCCTTGGCAGCGAGCTGCTTCAGGATCGCGAACATCAGCTCCTGCTTGCGCATGGTCGAGGCGTTCTCGACCTCGACCTCCTCGGCAAAGGCCAGGAGCTCGGTGGGGGTCTTGGACTTGAGATCCTGCAGCTTCACCTCGCGCATGGCGGGGGCGGCCGGGGTCTCGATCGGGGCGAGCGTGTCTTCGATCATGGGATATCGGGGTGCGAGGCGAAGCTGGGGAGCGTCGTCATGTCGGGACAAGTCCGGCCGCCGCGGGTCGCGGCGTTGAGCGGAAAGCAACGGGGTGGCCGAGGCGGGCACCGGTCGCGAAATCGTCGCCTGATGTGTCCCGGAGGTCGCGCGGAGGAACCGGATCGGTCCTGGATGCGACGTGACAAGACGATGGAGGAGGGAACGACTTTATGTAGCGGCTCCGCGGCACCGACTCAAGTCCCCGCAGGGGAAAAGTGACGCGTCGCCGGGACCGACGAAGGGATGAGGGCGACCGTCAGCGGCGCCGGAGGCGGATGTAGAGCGCGCCGCCGCCGCCATGGTGGTGGGCGGCCTCCTCGAAGCCGACGACCAGGGGGCGCAGCTCGGGCAGGCGCAGCCAGTGCGGGACGCTGCGGCGCAGGACGCCGCGCTCGGCATAGGGATCGTCGCCGCCACCGCCCTTGCCGGTGACGACCAGCACCACCGCGTGCCCGGAGGCGCGGGAGCGGTGCAGGAAGCCGATCAGCGCCGCATGCGCCTCGGACTGGCGCATGCCGTGCAGGTCGATCGCCGCGTCGACGCTGCGCGAACCGCGGCGCAGGCCGGTCCGCACCCGGCGCTCCAGAGGCGCCAGCGGCGGCAGCACCGGCGCGGGCGGCGGAGGCGGGCTCGCGCTCTTCGAGGCCCCCTTGGGGGCAGGTCGCGCCACCTTGGCGGGCCGCACGAATTGCGGCGGAGGAGGCACCGTGGGCGCAGGGGCGGGCGTCGGCACCGATACCGGGGGAGGGGAGGGCGCGACGGGGACGGGCGCCCGCCCGCGCAGCGGCACGATCAGGCGGGAGATCTCGGCCCAGAGCCGGCTCTCCTCGGTGGTGAGGCGGCGGACACGGCGGGGACGGCGCGGCTCGGTCACGGCGCAGCCCCCGGCGCATCCGGCTTCGGCAGCAGCACGACGAAGCGGGCCGGGTCGCGCAGGAGCCCCGCCGTGGCACCGGCCCGGGCGCCGGTGCCGAGATAGAGGTCGCCCCGGGCCGGGCCGACGATGGCCGAGCCGGTATCCTGGGCGATCACGAGGCGGCGCAGCGGGACGCTGCCGCCCTCGGGCTCCGGCAAAGCCCCGTCGAGCCAGAACGGCAACCCGTAGCGCCACAGGGTGGCGTCGACCGCGAGGCTGCGCCCGGCGGTCAGCGGCGCGCCCGCGGCACCGCGCGGCCCGGTCTCCGGGGCGCCGTCGTCGAGACGGAAGAAGATGTAGGAGGCGTTGCGGCGGATCAGGTCGCGGGCGATCGCCGGGTGGGCCCGCAGCCAGCCGGTCCAGCGCTCGAGCGTCAGGCCCTCGAGGGGCAGATGGCCACCGGTGACGATCAGCCGGGCGACCGAGGTGTAGGGCCGGCCGTTGCGCCCGTCATAGGCGAGGCGGACCGAACGGCCGTCGGGCAGGCGGACCCGGCCGGAGCCCTGGACCTGCAGCACCAGGAGGTCGACCGCGTCGCGCAGCCAGACCAGCGGGCGGGTGCGCGGCCCGAGCGCCCCGTCCTCGATCGCCGCCCGGTCGGGATAGGGCGTCAGCGCGTCGCCCTCGCGGCGCGCGGCGCGGAGCGACGGATCGAGACCGGGCCGGGTCTCGCCGGGCTCCAGGGAAACGAGGTCGTCGGGGCGCGCCAGGGCCGGCACGGTGAAGTCCGGCGTCGGCACCGGGGAGCCGTCGAGCTCGGGTTCGAAATAGCCGGTGAGGAAGCCCGCCCGGCGCTCGGCCGGAGTCTCCCGGGCCGGCCGCAGGACCCGGTAGGCGGCGAACCGGCGCAGGAAGAACTCCCGCGCGCCCTCGGAGGGCACGGCCGCGGCGGCGGCGCAGGCCGCCGCGAGGTCCTGGCGCGGCGCGTCGGGGGCGGCCTCGGCGAGGACCGGCGCCTGGGGCTGATCCGGTCTGCAGGTCGCCCGGAACGCCGCGAGCGCCGCCGTCAGGTCGTCGTCGCCAAACCCCGGGAGGGCGTCGAGGGCGACGGGCTCGAGCACGGCGTCGCCGACGCGCAACGGGGCGGCCTCGGCCCGGCCGGCGAGGAGACCGGCGAGAAGCAGCGCTGAGAGGCGGGAACCGGTGCGGAGACCTCTGCCCGAGGGGAACCTGCGAGGGCGGGGTCTGCGAACGCGACCGGGGACGGAACGGTAGGGGCCGACGGCCGGCGGCATGGGCTTGACGGGCTCCGGCCCCGGAAATGTGGCGATGCTGGGTGGGGTCGCGGTGGGCGACGGTCGTTCGATCTTGGTCGATGCCCGGCGGACGATCAAGCCGCCGGAGCGGCGAACCGGTGGGGTGGCGTGGCCCGGCTCCGCGGCGGGAGCCGGGCTTCGGCCTGCCTACTGCCCGGCCTCGGTGGCGACGAGCTGCCAGTTCGGATCGCGGCTGCCGAGCGTGCGGGCGAAGGTCCAGACGTCGGTGACGTCCACCACCTTCTCGGGGCTGCCGTCCACGACCTGGCCCTGCGGGCCCTTCGTGGCGGTGATCAGCTTCGAGAGGTAGCGCACGGTGACCTGGGCGACGCGGTTGCGCACATCGACCCCGACGATCTCGGCCCGGTCGATCGACACGAAGGTGGTCTCGACGGTCTGGCCGGCGCGCTCGCGGCCCTGGATCGCCCGCTCGAACCCGTCCGCGACCTCGCGCGAGAGCAGGGTCTTGAGGGTCTTGCGGTCGCCCTTGGCGAAGGCGGTGACGATCGTCTCGTAGGCGAGCTTGGCGCCGTCGGTGAAGCCGCGGGGATCGAAGCCGGGCTCCTGCTGGATGATCAGGTCGAGGCCGCGGGCGGCGGGCGAGTTCGGCTCGACCACGCCCTTCCAGTTGCGCGGCACCGCCGTCGCCACCGGGGCGGCCGCGGCGCGCTCGGCGCCGGCGCCCGGCAGCCGCACGACGTTGTCGCCCTCGCGCGTGGCGGCCGGCGGCGGCTCCTCGCGGCGGGCCAGCGGGTTGAAGGGCGGCCGCTCGCTCCCGGTCTTCTGTCCGAGGACGGACCGGAGCTTCCAGATCACGAAGACCGCAAGCCCGAGGAAGATGAGGGTCGTAAGGTCGAGGGAATCCTGCATCATCGATCCGTTCATCGATCCGTTCTTGGCGGCCTTACGCGGAGCATTCCTGACCGTCCCGGCTCAGCGTGCGATACATTCGGCGCGTCGCCGGCTTTGGCACCGGCACCGGGGGATGGCAAGAACCTCGGCCGGGACCTCGGCGAGAGCTTCGGCAAACACCTCGGCAAGTCCCAGAGAACCACGGCAAACCCCCGGCCGGCGCCGCGCGGCGGGCCCATGGAGACGATATGGGGCCGAGGGGCCGTCGTATCCAGGCGGCGCCTCGCGAGGATGTGCCCGTCCACGCGCAAGGTGCCGCAGCGGGCGGGCCGGCCCTCGGCCTGTCGCAGGGTCAATGGGTCGGAGGAGACGATCGGCCGCTCTGCTTGTTCACGCGCTGCGGGCATGATAGCCGCAACCCCGCCGTCGCGCGCGCCGATTTGCGCGCCAGCGTGCGACGGTTCGTCGTTACGTCCAGCCCTCGAAGGAACCCTCCGCCATGGCCGATTCCCCGGTACCGAACGGCAACGGTGGCGCCGCGGCGCAGCCCGACGACCTCACCCCGACCCTGAATGCGCTGGCCCAGTACGCCAAGGACCTCTCCTTCGAGAACCCGAACGCGCCGCGCTCGCTGCAGCCGCAGCAGCAGGGCCCGCAGATCAACATCCAGGTCAACGTCAACGCCAAGCAGCTCGCCGAGGAAGACTTCGAAGTCGACCTGCGCCTCGAGGGCGATGCCAAGATCGGCGCCGAGGTGCTGTTCGCGTTCGAGCTGACCTATTCCGGCATCTTCCGCCTGCGCAACATCCCGCAGGACCAGATGCACCCGGCCGTCATGATCGAGTGCCCGCGGCTGCTGTTCCCGTTCGCCCGCCAGATCATCGCCGACGCGGTGCGCAACGGCGGCTTCCCGCCGCTCTACATCGACCCGATCGACTTCGTCGGCCTCTACCGCCAGAAGGCCGCCGAGGCGCAGGTCCAGGGCGGCACCGCGTAAGCTTCCCCGCGAATGCGGACCGGGGCGTTCACCGCCCCGGTCCGCACGAAAATCCCGATCCGGGACGAAAACGTTTCACGGGAAACGACCGTCCTACTCGGCGAGAACCGGCACCAGGGACGCGACCAGCAGCCCCGCTATGGCGAGGTTGAACAGACGCACCGATCGCCGCGAGCGCAGCAGCCGCGCGGTGCCGACCCCGATCAGCGTCCACAGGGCGACGCACGGGACGGCGACGAGCCCGAACACCAAGGCGAGAACCAGCGTCGCGGCGAGCGACGCGCCGTCGGCATCCGTCGTGTAGGCGGCGAGCGCCCCGGCGGCGATGATCCAGGCCTTCGGGTTGACCCACTGGAACAGGGCCGCCTGCAGGACGCCGAGCGGGCGTCCGGACGTCACAGGGGTCGCCGCCCCGGGCGTCGCCACGGACTCGGTCGCCGGATCGGGATCGGCGGTCGCGATCTTCCAGGCGAGCCACAGCAGGTAGACGGCCCCCACCCACTTGAGTACCGCATGGACCCGCGGATCGGCGAGCAGGGGCAGGCCGACGGTGCCGAGCATGATCAGCATCACCGGGAAGCCCGCCGCGATGCCGAGCATGTGCGGCATCGTGCGGGCAAAGCCGTAGGTGGCACCCGAGGCCACCACCATGGTGTTGTTGGGCCCGGGCGTCGCCGACATCGCCACGGCGAAGGCGCTGGTCGAGAGAAGCCAGGTCCAGTCGATCATCGATTCCTCTCCCGCGAACCGGTGCCGACGGCGCGGCCTCGGGGAGAATTCTCGTCCAGTTTTCACGGCTGTACAATCGATGGATGCACGGTTTTCAGGATCGGTCGGCATCCCGGCACCCGAACGACCCCCGGAACCCTGGGGCAGCCGACCGCAGGCCACCGCCTCCGCTCCCTCTGGACTCCCGCACCCGGATCGGGCGATGGGGAGCCCGCGCAGCGCGAGCGGCTGCGAGCGTGGAAAGACGACGGGATGGCGCACTGGCTCTACAAGTCCGAGCCTTCGGTCTGGTCGTGGGACGACCAGGTCGCCGCGGGCGAGGCGGGGACGTACTGGAACGGGGTGCGCAACCACGTCGCCCGCAAGAACCTGGAGGCGATGCGTCTCGGCGAGCAGGGCTTCTTCTACCACTCGAACGAGGGCAAGGCGGTGGTCGGCATCGTCGAGGTGATCCGCACCTACTATCCCGACCATACCGACGAGACCGGCCGCTTCGGGATGGTCGACCTCAAGGCGGTGGTCGCCCTGCCGCAGCCCGTCACCCTGGAGGCGATCAAGGCCGAGACGGCGTTGCGCGAGATGGTGCTGGTCAACAACTCGCGCCTCTCGGTGCAGCCGGTCAGCGAGTCGGAGTGGGCGCTGGTGCGCCGCATGGGTGGTCTATGACGGGCCGTCTCTGAATGGGGACCCGCAAGGAGCGTCGCTCTCGGTGGTTCCTGGCCGCTCTCGGGCTCGCCGTCGCCGCAGGCCCGGTAGCGGCGCAGAGGGCCAAGGCTCCGGGGAAGCCCGCACCCGACAAGGCGGCCGTGCCGACGAAGGTCGTAGCCTGCGCCTCGCTCGCCAACCTGCGCATCCTGATGACCGAGACGGCGGGCGATTCCGCGGCGATCAAGGCGCGGCTGGCCGATCCGAAGGCCGACCATCTCGGCTGCGCCCGGTTCGGCCCGGACCGGGTCGAGGGCAACGCCGAGCGGGTTGTGGTCGGCGGCACCGCCTACGATTGCCTGAAGGTCAAGGAATCGAGCCTGTGCCGCTGGGCCCTGTCGGGCGTGCCGGCGGAGGCCCCGTAGAGCAACACCCGATCGCCCTGCAATCGGGTGTTGCTCCAAGTCTTTGGCTTTGCCGCATCCTCCGACGAACCGGTAACCGCTTCGTCGGTAGACGCCTCAGCCGGTCCGGGATCAGACGCTCCAGTACGGCGTCGCCTTGAAGTACTGGTGGACGTGCTCCTCCCAACCGCGGTCGAAGGAGGGGTCGTTGCCCTCCGCCGAGGCCGGAGGGGCGGCGCGCAGCTGCTCCTCGGTGAGGTCGACCACGTAGGCATCCATCTCGGGCGCGAAGCGCAGGGTCGACCACGGGAGGGTGTGGTAACCCTCGCCGATGCCGAGAAAGCCGCCGAAGCTCATCACGGCGTAGACCACCTTGCCGGAGGCCTTCTCGATCATCAGCCGCTCGATGCGGCCGATGCTGTCGCCGTTGGGGCGACGCACCGCGGTGCCCTCGACGCGGTCGCTCGCGATGAGGGCGTTGGTCTGGGTGGTGGTCTGGCTGCCCATGTCGGAACGGTCGCCGATCGTCGGTGCGACGGTGGTCATCGGGCTTGTCCTCCGGTTCGTGTCCGCAGCGCGGGTGTCGGGTTGCCCCGGCAACGCCGGCGCGCGGGCGCCTGTTCCGGTGCCGCTGCGGCGAATGGCGGAGCCGGGAGGCGGGTTTCCCGATGCGGAGCGGAGCGCTAGCTTGGCCCCATGCCGATTCGCCGCACCGCCGTCCTGACGGTCCTCCTCACGCTCGCCGCTCCCGCCCTCGCGCAGGATCGCGGCACCCTGCATCCCAAACCGCTGCCGCCGCTCGCCAACCCGGACGACCCGTCGACGCCGGCCAAGGCCCTGTTCGGGCGCGCGACGACGCCGGCGGCCCTGCCGCCGCAGGCGATCGGCGGCTACGCGCGGGGCTGCGTGGCGGGCGCCGAGGCCCTGCCGATCGACGGCGACACCTGGCAGGTGATGCGCCTGTCCCGCAACCGGAACTGGGGCCACCCGCGGCTCGTCGCGTTCCTGGAGAAGATCGCCGCCGAGGCGCCGCGCAAGGCGGGCTGGCCGGGGCTTCTCGTCGGCGACATGTCCCAGCCCCGGGGCGGGCCGATGCTGACCGGCCATGCCTCGCACCAGCTCGGCCTCGATGCCGACATCTGGCTGACCCCGATGCCGGACCGGCGCCTGACCCGGGCCGAGCGCGAGGAGATATCGGCCACCAACGTGGTGCGGTCCGACCGGCGCGACATCGACCCGAGCGTGTGGCGGCCCGAGCACCTGAGGCTGATCAAGATGGTGTCCCGCGAGCCCGAGGTGGCGCGGATCTTCGTCAACCCGGCGATCAAGCTGGCGCTCTGCCGCGAGGCGGGCTCGGACCGGAGCTGGCTCACCAAGGTCCGGCCGATCTACGGCCACAACTACCACTTCCACATCCGGCTCGACTGCCCGGCGGGCGACGCGGCCTGCCACGACCAGGACCCGCCGCCTTCCGGCGACGGCTGCGGCCCCGAGCTCGATTACTGGTTCTCGGACGCGATCCTGAACCCCAAGCCGCGCCCACCCGGCAAGCCGCGCCCGTCGATGACGCTGGCGGGCCTGCCGGATGCCTGCCGCACGGTGCTGAAGGCGCGCTGAGACGGCGCGTGAGCGAAGCCGAAATCCGCGTAGCGAAGCAACCAATCGGATTTCGTATGACGAGAGGGCAGGACCGGCCGGGAGCCGGTCCTGCCCTCTTTCGAATCACTCGACCTCTTCAGGTCACTCGGCCGCGACGCCGACCCCGACCGGGCAGGACACGCCGGTGCCGCCCAGGCCGCAATAGCCGCCCGGGTTCTTCGCCAGGTACTGCTGGTGGTACTCCTCGGCGAAGTAGAACGGCCCGCCGTCGCGGATCTCCGTGGTGATCGGGCCGAAGCCCCGCGCCTTCAAGGCGCCGCCGTAGGCCTCGCGAGACGCCTCGGCCTCCGCCAGGCGGGTCGCGTCCGACAGGTAGATGCCGGAGCGGTACTGCGTGCCGACGTCGTTGCCCTGGCGCATGCCCTGGGTCGGGTCGTGGCTCTCCCAGAAGGTCTTGAGCAGGCTGGCGAACGGCATCGCGGCGGGATCGTAGGCGACGAGCACGACCTCGTTGTGCCCGGTCATCCCGGAGCACACCTCCTCGTAGGTCGGGTTCGGCGTGGTGCCGGCGGCGTAGCCCACCGCGGTGACGAACACCCCGTCGCCGAGCTGCCAGAACTTGCGCTCCGCGCCCCAGAAGCAGCCGAGGCCGAACACGACGGTCTCGATCCCGGGCGGGTAGGGGCCCTTCAGCGGATGGCCGTTGACGAAGTGGCGGTCGGCCGTCGGCAGGGGGGTCGGCCGGCCCGGCAGGATCTGGTCGGGGGCCGGCATCTCTGCACGCTTGCGGAAGAACAGCATCGGGTCGCTCCGGTCACGGAACGGGGCCTTGCGGCCCCGGAGGCGCTGTCGCCTCGTCACGCGACGGATGTGGGATGCCGGGTGCCGTTCCTGAAGAGCGATGCTTGCGCGCAGGCCGCTCGACGAGGTCGTTGCGGCGAGCGGACGAGCGGCTGGGAGGAAGAAGTCCCTGGAGGCAGTGCGCGAAGTCCCGGGAGGGCCAGGATCGCGGGACGAGGCCGTCGGACCGTCAGCGAAGGACGGATGCGTCCGACGCGGCGGCAAGATTCTGGGTCGGACCGACGGCCTGCGCGGCCACGCGGGCCGGGGCGTCGGGACCGAAGGCGGTGCTCGGGTCGAAGAACGCGCCACGGGCGGTGATCAGCCCCGCGGCAAGCGCCCAGAACAACACCGCGCCGACGATGCGGCGGGTCCGCCGACGCCGAGGCGCCGTGGTGCAGGCAGCCTCCGACACCGGTCGCAGGTCCAGACGCTCGCCGAACGGATCGAAGATGGCAGGACGCATGGTAAGACCCGGCGTGGAGGGAAGGCTTCCCGGATGGCAGCCTCGAACCACTAGATAGGTCGGTGCATGGGCTCGCAGCAATAGACGTGGTTTTCCATTTTCGACGACGAAAGAGAAGATGTTTATTGCTCGGTCGTTCGTATGGAGAAGTTTCGTCTTCGCTCCCATCCGGGCCATCGATCGCCTGCTGCGTCGTGACGCAGCCGAGGCTCTCCGCGCGGCCGCAAGCCCCTGCAGACCCTTGCGCGAGCCCGCCGGAGAGGCGTCCGTGTCCCGGTTCGCAGGCCTGACACCGTAGAGGCGATGGTTGCCGGTGCGGCAATCGATAGTGTACAATCAATTGACGAGATCGTGGACCGGCCGGTCCGCGGCGCGGCGCATCCGTCGTTCTGGGAATGGTGGCTTTGGACAGCGAGTTTCGAACGCCGGCTGGGCGCGGGGCCGGAGGGCCGCCGCCCGCACGCGTCCCGTCGTCCGGCGCCGCGGCACGGGCCGGCCGCCGATGAGCGCGTCGATCGACGGGACGGGCCGGCCGGCGGATCCGACCTCCCACGACTTCATGCACCTGATCGAGGCGTTCGGGCTCACCGGCGCCTGGCGCTGGGATTTCGGCACCGGCCGCCAGGTCTGGTCGTCCGGGCTGTACCGCCTGCTCGGGCTGCCGGAGGGCGAGGCGGCGAGCTACGAGCGGCTGCTGGGCCTGGTCCACCCGGCCGACCGCGACGTGCTGGAGGATGCCGCCCAGATCGTCCAGACCGGGATCTTCGGCAGCCACACGGTCCGGCTGATCCGGCCGGACGGGACGGCCCGCACGGTGGTGAGCCGCGGCGAGGTGTTCTTCAGCGTCGAGGGCCGGCCCGTCTCGGTGACCGGCGTGCTGCTCGACGTGACCGACCGCGAGCGCCTGGCCGAGCTGCACCGCCTCGAGCAGCAGCGCCGGGCGAGCCTGGCGCAGCAGGCGCAGGTCTTCATCTATTCCGAGGCGAGCCTGCCGCCGACCGAGTACGGCCCCGATTTCCTGGCGCTCGTCGGCCTCGGCCGCGAGGACGTGCGGGCGAACTGGCTCAGCCCGATCGTGCCGGAGGAATGGGCGCGCTGGGCCGAGGAGCTGCCCCGCCTCGCCGCGGCCGGGCGGACCTTCAGCATCGCCCCGACCTTGCGGCTCGCCGCCGGCGGGCGGGCGCCGTTCCACCTGACGATGGTGCCCCTCCGGGAGGGGGCGGCCGACCAGATGGGCTGGACCATCGTGATCACCCCGCACGATGGCGGGACGGCGGCGACCCCGTGCGGGCCGCTGCCGCGCCAGGTCGAGCAGGCGATCCAGGGCTGCCACCTGCGGGCGGCGCGCGGCTTCCTCGACTGGACCCTCAACGACCTCGCGCGGGCGAGCGGCCTGTCGCTCTCGACCGTCCGGCGCCTCGAGGAGGAATCCGAGGGGCCGACCTCGCGCTCGCGCCCTCACGCCCTTGCCGCCCTGCGCAAGGCCGGGATCGTGTTCACGCTGGTCGAGGGCGGGACGGTGGCGGTGGCCCGATCCGGCGAAGGCGAGGTGGCGCCGCCCGCGGCGTAAGCCGTCACGCGACCCGGTAGACGCTCAGCGCCACATGGTCCGGGGCCCGCGCCCCGGTGGCGAGGAAGAGACTCGTCTGCATCCAGGCGAGGCGCGGGGCCGCGGTCTCGAACCGGGGCGCGGAGCGGAAGTAGATCAGCGCGGGATCGACCGGCTCGCCCCGGCGCAGGCGCTCCAGCGCCTCGGGTGGGCCGAAGCGCAGGCCCGTATTCTCGACGTAGATCCGCGCGCCGTCCTCGGCCTCGATCACGTAGCGGGCATGGAGCTGGGTCAGCCCGTCGCCCGCGATGGTCTGGTAATCGGCCCCGCCGGGCATCACCCGGCCGGCGAGGCCGGGCCCCGAGACGATGCCGCCCGTGATGGCGATGACCCGGCGGCTGCCCGCCACTGTCTCCCCGATCTCGCAGGGTACCGCGACCAGGATGCGGGCGTCGAAGACGTGCTCCAGGGCGGGGGCGGGGATCGTCGTCATGGCCCGGGTCACGGCTTGCCCCTCACCAGCGGGCAGTCGCTCTCGGAGAGCGGCCGGAACGCCTCGTCGCCGGAGAGCGTCGCGACCCGCGCCATCACGTCCCACTCGCCCTTCGACTCCTCCGGGCGCTTGACCCGGAAGAGCGAGACCTCGCGGATCACCCGCCCGTCCGGCCGCAGGCGGCCGCCACGGGTCATGACGTCCTCGATCGGCATCGCGCGCATCGCCGCCATGACCGGTGCGGCCGCATCGGTGCCGGCGGTCCTGACGGCTTTCAGGTAGTGCATCACCGCCGAGTAGACGCCCGCCTGGTAGCTGTTCGGCATCGCCTTCTGGCGCGCGTAGAAGCGCTTGGCGAAAGCGCGGGCGGCGTCGTCCTGGTCCCAGTAGAACGCCTCCGCCAGGTACAGGCCGCCGGCGGCCGCGAGCCCGAGCGCGTGGACGTCGACCGCCGTCATGTAGAAGCCGGCGAGCTTCTGACGCCCGCCCAGCACGCCGAACTCGGAGGCCTGCTTGACCGCGTTGATCGCGTCGCCGCCGACGTTGAAGAGCGCGATCACCCCGGCGCCGGAAGCTTGCGCCTGCAGGATCTGCGACGACAGGTCGGGCGAGAGCAGGGGGTGGAAGACCTGGCCCGCCACCTTGCCGCCGCCGCCCGTCACCACCGGTGTCACGTCGGCGACGAAGGACTTTCCGAGCGTGATGTCGGCGACGACGTAGAACCAGGTCTTCTCCCCCGCCTCCACCAGGGGCTTGGCGATGGCGCGGGAGAGGGCATGGGTGTCGATGACCCAGAGCGCGCCGTTCGGCGAGCACTGCGCCCCGGTGATCACCGTCGAGCCCGATCCGGTGATCAGGGCGAGCCGCCCCTTCTCCGTCGCCAGCGCCTGGACGCCCAGCGCCACCGCCGAGTTGCCGAGGTCGGTGATCATGTCGACCCCCTCGACGTCGTACCAGCGGCGAGCGAGCGTGCTCGCCACGTCCGGCTTGCTCTGGTGGTCGGCGGCGACGACCTCGATCGGGCGGCCGAGAACGGTCGGACCGAAATCCTCGACCGCGAGCCGCGCCGCGGTGACGCTGCCGGTGCCGTAATTGCCGGACATCGCGGTCGACATGTCGGCGAGCACGCCGATCTTGACCACATCGCCGGAGATCGCGCCCTCCGCCGCACGGCCTGCGGCGGGCGCGAGGGCGATCAGGCCCGCCAGCAGGGCGGAGCGGAGGGCGCGCATCGTCGTCCCTCCGGTCAGACGGCCTTGAGGCCGAGGATGTCGCGCGCCTCGGCCGGGCTCGCCGGCTCGTGGTTCAGCTCCTTGATGATCCGCACCGTGCGGGCGACGAGCTGCTCGTTGGTGGCGAGCTGGCCGCGGGAATAGTAGTTGTTGTCCTCCAGCCCGACCCGGACGTGGCCGCCGAGCAGGATGGCCTGGGTGGTGGCCGGCAGCTGCGCCGGGCCGATGCCGGAGACGCAGAAGATCGATTGCGGCGGCAGCATCCGGATCATCGCCGCCAGGATGTCGTGCGAGTAGGGCATCGCGCCCTGAAAACCCTTGTCTGCGCCCAGCACCATGTTGATGTAGTAGGGCGGCTTGTCGTAGCCCTTCTCGATCAGCCGGGTCACGTCCTGCAGGATGTGCTGGGGCCCGAAGACCTCCCATTCCGGCTTGATGCCGCGCTCCTGCATGCGCTTGGCCAGGGCCTCGCAGCGGCTCGGCGTGGTGACCACCAGGATCTCGCGGCCGCCATGCACGTCCGCGAAGGTCATGCCGTCGAAGGTCGCCATCTCGGCGCCGGCCTCGCAGCCCTTCAGCCGCTCCTCGAAGCTCGATTCGAACAGCCCGTCGGGGCGCGGCACCAGCATGTCGCCGCTCGAGCCGCCGCCGGTCGAGTTGTTGAGGATGATGTCGCAGCGCTCGCGGATGCGCCGGTTGATGTCGCGGTAGATCTCGGCGTTGCAGGTCGCCTCGTCGTCCGGCCGGCGGGCGTGGAGCGCCGCGATCGCCGCGCCCTCCTTCCAGGACTTGTGCACCGACTCGGCGATCTCGGCCGGCTGGGTCGGCAGGTTGTGGTTCTGCGCCTTCGAGGCCATGCCGCCGGTCGGCGCCACCGTCACGATCACCTTGGTCATGGTGTGCTCCCTTGGTTCGTTGGGGTTGGTTACGGCAGGTCCGGCGCCTCGCGCTTCTGCCGGACGAGGTCGACGAGGAGCCGGTCGCGCTGCGCCACCATCGCGTCCCGGTCGCGCCCGTCGAGCGCCTGTTCGAGGCCCTCGACGAGGTTCGCCTTCAGCTCGGGGGTCAGGCGCGGGTCGCCGAGATCGGCCCACATCGCCTCCATCAAGGGTCCCAGATGGTCGAGGGTGTGGGCGAGCCCCTTGGATCCGCCCGAGAGGTGGTTGAGCAGGCACGGCCCCATCAGGGCCCAGCGCAGGCCCGGGCCGTGGGCGATGGCGGCGTCGATGTCGGCCACCGTGGCGGCGCCGGTGCCGACGAGGTGGAACGCCTCGCGCCAGAGCGCCGCCTGGAGCCGGTTGGCGACGTGGCCGACGAGCTCGCGCCGCAGGCGGATCGGCCGCTTGCCGAGGTTTTGGTAGAACGCCATCGCGGCCGCGACGGCGCCCTCGTCGGTCTTTTCTCCCCCCAGAACCTCGACCAGCGGGACGAGGTGGGGCGGGTTGAAGGGATGGCCGAGCACCACCCGGCCGGGATGGCGGCAGGCGGTCTGGATCGCGCTCGGGGTCAGGCCGGAGGAACTGGTCGCCAGCACCACGTCGGGCGCGGCCGCGGCGTCGAGACGGGCAAAGGTCTCGTGCTTGATCTCCAGGCGCTCGGGACCGTTCTCCTGGACGAAATCGGCGTCGGCGACGGCTTCCTCCGGACCGGCCACGAAGGTCAGCCGCTCGGGCGAGGCGCCGGGGCTGAGACCGATCTGTTCGAGGACCGGCCAGTGCCGGGCGACCGTCTCGCGAAGAGCGGCTTCGGCGCCGGGAGCCGGATCGGTGGCGACGACGGCGAGCCCGCGGGCGAGGCATTGCGACACCCACGACGCCCCGATGACGCCGGTGCCGATCACCGCCACCCGTCCGATGGCCGTGCGGTACGCGCCGGCCTGTCCGCTCGCGTGGTTCATCGCGGCGCCCTCCCTGATCGGATCTGCTGTCGGGGCTTGCCGCCCGATTGACCCGTTGTGATAGTTATATCACATTACAAATCAGGTTTGGCAATCCGGCGCGAACGGCCGGAGCGAGAATCGCAAGGAGCGCCGCATGGGGGAGGACCTGTCGGGCCTCGGCACCGAGTCCCTGGTCGTCACGAGGCGGGACGCCGTGGCGATCGTCACCCTGAACCGCCCGCACAAGCGCAACGCCCTCGACGACGGCATGGTGCTGGGGCTCGAGCGCATCGTCCGGGGGCTGCCCGACGACGTGCGCGCCCTGGTGATCGCGGCGGAAGGCCCGCATTTCTGCGCCGGTCTCGACCTCGCGGAGCTGACCGAGCGCGATGCGCCGGCCGGGATGCTGCATTCGCGGATGTGGCACCGGGCCTTCCACGAGATCGAGTTCGGCCGGGTGCCGGTGGTGGCCGCACTGAAGGGCGCGGTGATCGGCGGCGGGCTCGAACTGGCGCTCTCGGCCCATCTGCGGGTCGCCGAATCGTCCGCCTTCTATGCGCTACCGGAGGGCCAGCGCGGCATCTTCGTCGGCGGCGGCGCCTCGGTGCGGCTGCCGCGGCTGATCGGCGTCTCGCGGATGCGCGACATGATGCTGACCGGCCGGGTCCACGATGCCGAGAGCGGCGAGCGGCTCGGCCTGTCGCACTACGTCGTGGCGCCGGGCGAGGGGCTGGAGCGGGCGATCGCGCTCGCCGCCCGGGCGGCCGAGAACGCGCCGCTGACCAACTATGCCCTGATCCACGCCCTGCCGCGCATCGCCGAGGCCGACCCGGCGACGGGCTACCTCACCGAGGCGCTGATGACCGCGGTGGCCCAGAGCGACGCCGAGGCCAAGCGGCGGCTTTCGGAGTTTCTGGAGGGGCGGGCGAAGAAGGTGCGGGAATAGGCAGACGCCTCTCTTTTCTTGGCTCCGCGGTCGTTACTCTCTGCGTCATCCCGGGCTCCGCTGCGCGATCCCCGGGATGACCCTGAGAGACTGCTTAAGCGAGATCTTCCACTTAAGACTCGAGGAGACCGAGACTGTCCTACCCTCCCACCTCATCCTGAGGTGCGATCAACGGGAGCCTCGAAGGAGGGCTCCAGCAATCTCTGCGTTCCCTGGAGCCCTCCTTCGAGGTCGGTCGATCTTCGATCGACTCACACCTCAGGATGAGGTGTGAGGGTGGGATAACTCATCGCCGCCATCAGACTTCGCCAGTCAAATCCGATCAAACGGCCTCCGATAAGTAGAAAATTGGCGCGCAACAATTCAAGCGCATTTCCCCTCTCCCACACGGATGAAGGGATCCAGAAACTTCTACTTGTTTGTCAAAGACACAGATTTTCTCGATCAAATCCCAAGACCCGGCATCAAGACCGGCCACCCCACCCCCGGAGGAAACCATGCCACGCCGTCCCATCCGCCGGCTCGCCCCGGCGCTCGCCGCCCTCCTGTCCCTTCTCGCCCCCGCAGCGGCCGCCGAGAGGCCGGTGAAGATCGGGGTCCTCAACGACATGTCGGGCCCCTACGCCGACTACCAGGGCCAGGGCTCGGTCATCGCGGCGCAGCTCGCCATCGAGGATTTTGCAGCCAAGGCCGGGCGGCCGGTCGAGCTGGTCTCGGCCGACCACCAGAACAAGACCGATATCGGCGCCTCGATCGCCCGGCGCTGGTTCGACCAGGACGGCGTCGACCTGATCGTCGACGTGCCGAACTCCGCCGTGGCTTTGGCCGTCGCGAACCTGGCGCGGGAGAAGAACAAGGTGTTCATCGGCTCGGGCGCCGGCACCGCCGAGCTCACCGGCAAGCAATGCTCGCCCAACACCGTACACTGGACCTACGACACCTGGTCGCTCGGCCATGCGCTCGCCAAGGCGCTGGTGCAGCAGGGCGGAAAGTCCTGGTACTTCCTCACCGCCGACTACACCTTCGGCAAGGACCTCGAAGGCTCGGCCGCCGAGGAGGTCAAGGCGATGGGCGGCAGCGTGAAGGGAGGCTCGCGCCATCCGCTCGGCACCTCCGACTTCTCGTCCTTCCTGCTCCAGGCGCAAGCGTCGGGCGCCGACGTGATCGGGCTGGCGAATGCCGGCGACGATACCTCGAACGCCCTCAAGCAGGCGGCGGAATTCGGCATCGCCCCGGGCCAGCGCCTCGCCGGGCTGATCCTCAACATCACCAACATGCCGGCGCTCGGCCTCAAGGCGACGCAGGGTGTCTACATCGTCACGCCGTATTACTGGAACCTCGACGACGGCACCCGGGCCTTCGCGGCGCGCTATGCCGCCCGCCACCCGCGCCACGCCATGCCGAACGACATGCAGGCCGGCGTCTACTCGGCGGTGGAGCACTACCTGAAAAGCCTCGGCACCGTGAAGGACGCGGGCGACGGGCGGGCGGCGGTGGCGGCCATGAAGGCGATGCCGACCGACGATCCGATCTTCGGCAAGGGCCGCATCCGCGAGGACGGCCGCAAGCTCCATCCGATGTACCTGCTCGAGACCAAGACCCCGGCCGAGAGCAAGGGCGGCTGGGACTACTTCAAGCCGGTCCGCACCGTGCCGGCCGAGGAGGCCTGGCGCCCGCTCGCCGAGGGCGGCTGCCCGCTGGTGAAGGGATGAGACGCATGGAGACGCATCGTTTCACCGCGCGCGACGACGGCAGCCTCATCGTCACCGCGACGGCGGCGCTGCCGCCCTATCCGGAGCGCCTGACCGCGCACCTGATGCGCCACGCCGCCGAGGCGCCGGACCGCCCGTTCCTGGTCCGGCGCGGGCAAGGCGGCACCGAGCCCCTGACCTACGGGGCGGCGCTCCGCGCCGTCGAGCGGATCGCCGCGGCGCTGCTCGCCCGGAACCTCTCGGCCGAGCGGCCGGTGATGATCCTGTCCGGCAACGGCTTCGAGCACGCGCTCGTCTCGCTCGCCGCCCTGCATGTCGGCATCGCGGTGGCGCCGGTCTCGCCGGCCTATTCCACCGTATCGCAGGACCATGCCCGCCTGCGGGCGATCGTCGACCTGCTCACCCCCGGCCTCGTCTTCGCGGCGGAGGGGGCGACCTATGCCGCCGCCATCGCGGCGGCGGTGCCGGCGGGCACGGAAGTGGTGATCGGCGACGACGCGGCGATCGGCCGGCCCGCGACGCCGTTCGCGGACCTGATGCAGGCCCACGATCCCGGCTCCGTCGCAACCGCCCACGCCGCGGTGACGCCCGGCACGGTGGCAAAGCTCCTGTTCACCTCCGGCTCCACCGGCGTGCCGAAGGCGGTGGTGAACACCCACCGGATGCTCGCCGCCAACCAGGCGATGCTGCAGGCGCGGTTTCCCGCGCTCATCGCCGAACCGCCGGTGATGGTCGACTGGCTGCCCTGGCACCACACCTTCGGGGGCAACCACAACTTCAACCTGGTGCTGGCGAATGGCGGCACCCTCCACATCGACGAGGGAAGGCCGACGCCGAGCGGCATCCGCGAGACCGTGCGGGCCCTGCGCGAGGTCGCGCCCACTCTCTACCTGACGGTCCCGAAGGGCTTCGAGGCCCTGGTGCCGCACCTGCGCGACGACGGGGCTTTGCGGAAAAACTTCTTTAGCCGGCTCCAAGTCACTTTCTTCGCCGCCGCCGGCCTGCCGCAGCCGGTCTGGGACGCCATCGACGACCTCGCCCGAAGGACGATCGGCCGGACGGTGCCGATGGTGACGGGGTTGGGCGCCACCGAGACCGCGCCGCTCGCCCTCGTCACCGACGACCGCCCGGCCAAGGCCGGCCAGGTCGGCCTGCCGGCTCCCGGTGTCGCGCTGAAGGTCGCCCCCGTCGGCACCAAGCGCGAGGCGCGGGTGCGCGGGCCCAACGTCACCCCCGGCTACTGGCGCCGGCCGGACCTCACGACAGCGGCCTTCGACGACGAGGGATTCTACCGCCTCGGCGACGCGCTCGTGCCGGTCGACCCCGACGATCTCCTCCGCGGCTTCACCTTCGACGGGCGCCTCAACGAGGATTTCAAGCTCACCACCGGGATCTGGGTCAGCGTCGGGCCCCTGCGGGCCGCCTTCCTCGACGCGTTCCAGCCGCTGGTGCGCGACGTCGCCATCGCGGGCGAGGCGCGGGACGAGGTCACGGCCCTGGTCTTTCCGGACATCGCCGCCTGCCGGGCCCTCTGCGGCGAGACCGGCGACGACGAGCGCGTCCTCGCCCACCCGGCCCTGCGCCGCGATTTCGCCCGGCGGCTGACCGCCTTCGCCGCCAGGGCCACCGGCTCGTCGAACCGCATCGCCCGGCTGCTGCTCCTGGCCGAGCCGCCGGCCCTCGACCGCGACGAGGTGACCGACAAGGGCTCGATCAACCAGCGCGGCGTGCTGCGCAACCGGGCCGAGGCGGTCGAGCGCCTCTACGCCGCGCCGCCTTCCCCCGCCATCATCGTCCCGGAGACCGCATGACCCCGCCGCAAGACTCGACGTCCGACCACGAGGGCTTCACCCATGCCCGCACCCTGACGGTGGAATGGGGCCATTGCGACCCCGCCGGCATCGTGTTCAACCCGCGCTTCTTCGACTTCTTCGACTGGTCGACCGCGCTGCTCTGCGAGGCCGCGACGGGCCTGCCGAAGGCCGGGATGCTCGCGCGCTACGACCTCCTCGGCATCCCGCTGGTCGAGACCGGGGCGCGGTTCCTGAAGCCCTCGCGCTACGGCGACCGGGTCGAGATCGTCTCGACGGTGGTGGATGTCGGCCGATCGAGCTTTGCCGTGCGCCATCGCCTGCTCAAGGACGGCGAGCTCGCCGTCGAGGGCCGCGAGCGCCGGGTCTGGGCCGGCCGCCACCCCGACGATCCCGCTCGAATGAAGGCGGCGCCGATCCCCGAGGAGCTGGTGCGGCGCTTCCGGGGGGAGTGAGCCTCAGTCGGTCTCCTCCGCCCCCTCGTCGCCGGCCAAATCTCCCACCACCTCCCGCGCCCCCTGCTCCAGGCGGCGCAGGAAGTCGAGGAGCATGGTGCGCTCGTCCGGGTTCAGGAAGGCGGCGATGCGCTCCTCGTGCGCGGCCTCCCGGCGGTGGAGTTCCGCCATCAGGGCCTCGCCGGCCTCCGTCAGGAACAGGGATTGCGAGCGGCGGTCGGTCGGGTCGGGCTCGCGGCGCACCAGGGCGCGGGTCTCCAGCGCGTCGAGGAGCGGGCCGATATTGGCCCGCTTGATGCCGATCGCCGCGCCGACCTGGCTCGGGCGCGCGCCCGGGCTGCCCTCGATCACCGTGAGCACGCCGAGCTGGCTCTGGCGCACGTCGAGGTCGGCAAACAGCTCGACGAAGCTGCGCGACACCGCGACCTGCGCCCGCCGCAGGGTGTAGCCGATCAGGCCTTCGAGACGGGCAAGGCCCGGGGAATCTTCGCTCGGCAACGCTGGACGGGCCCGTGTTCGACCGTGGGACTGGTCCGCCACCTGCCCGCGAACGGGCCCGGGCGCAAGCGGGGTGGCGCGCCCGGACCCTGGCCCCTGGCGATCAGACCGCCGCCCGCGCCTCCCGGTCCCACGCCGCCTCGACCTCGAGCGAGCGCGTGTCGCGCTTGCAGGTGGCGAGCGCGGCGTCGCGCCCGTCCTCGCGGTAGGTCACGGCGAAGTCGCCCTTGCCCACCTCACCCTCGATCCGGGGCTCCTCGGCCGAGCCGGCATGGCCGACGTAGCGCAGGCTGGTGGCGTAATGCCCGCTCCAGAAGAACGGCGTCTCGGTGAACGGCGCCGTCTCGCCCAGCAGCGTGCGGGCGACGTGCTGGCCCTGGCGCTGGGCATGGACCCAGTGCTCGACCCGCAGGGGCCGGCCGCTGCGCGGATCCGGATACGACGCGACGTCGCCGATGGCGTAGATGCCGGGCGCCGAGGTGGCGAGATGCGCGTCGACCGCGATGCCGCCGCCGTCGTCCTTCTGCGCGAGCGCCAGCCCGGCCGCCGCCGCGAGGTCGACCCGCGGCGAGACGCCGGTGCCGAGCACCACGAGGTCGGCCTCGATCCGGCTGCCGTCGTCGAGGGTCAGCGCCGTCCCGTCGAAGCCCTCGACCTTGCGGCCGAGCCGGAACGTCACGCCCTTCTCCTCGTGCAGGCCCTGGACGAAGCGGCCGACCGCCTCGCCGAGAACCTTGGCCAGCGGCACGGCATCGGGCGCCACGACCGTGACGCTCTTCTCGCGGGCGATCATCGCGGCGGCGACCTCGAGGCCGATGAAGCTCGCCCCCACCACGGCGACCGAGCGGGCCTTCTCGGCCGCCGCGATCAGGGCGTCGGCGTCCTTGAGGCTGCGCAGGGTGTGGACCTCGGGCCGGTCGAAGCCCGGCAGGTCCGGCTTCTGCGGCGCCGCGCCGGTGGCGATCACCAGGGCGTCGTAGGCCAGCCGCTCGCCGCCGGCCGTCACGATCTCCTCCGCGCCGAGATCGAGCGAGACCACCCGGTCGCGCAGGAGCCGCGGGCCCTCGCCGCCATAGAAGCCGTCCGGGGCGAGCATCGTCTTCTCCCGGGGCGCCTTGCCGGAGAGGTACTGCTTCGAGCAGAAGGTGCGGTCGTAGGGCGGATCGGGATCGTCGCTCACCAGGGTCACGGCGGCGCCGTGGCCGGCCCGGGCCAGCCACTCGGCGCAGGCGTGCCCCCCGGCCCCGCCGCCGATGACGACGACCTTGCCAGGCGAACCTTTGGCCGGCTCGGCGCCTTCAGGCCTGGATGCGGCCTCGCGCCTGCCGGTCACGGTGATGCGGCCGTCGCGCTCCTCGGCGCGGTAGCACGGCAGCGGCGCGAAGGCCGGGGCGCCGACCGCCTCGCCGGTCTTCAGGCTGAACCGGGCATGGTGCCAGGGGCAGCGGATCTCGCCCTCGGCGACGATCCCCTTGGCGAGCGGCGCGCCGAGATGGGTGCAGCGGGCGCCGATCGCCGTCACCGCGCCGTCGCGGCGCAGGAGCAGCACCTTGTCCTCGCCGAGGGTGCCCTCGATCATCGCGCCCTCGGGCAGGTCGCCCGCCGGGATGCCGCGCGCGAAATCCGGCTTGTCGTCCGTCTTCCCGGTCTTCTCACCGCCCTCGGCCATCGTGCGCTCCCGTCCGTCGCGTCGTTCGTCGGCGGGCAACGCGCGGATGACCTTGCGGTGCCGTCAGGCGATGCCGCGGATGTCGAGGAGCAGGCGCTCGGGCCCGCGCAGGGACGCGCCCGCCCGGTAGGGCGGCGGGTCCTCGACGAGGCGGGGCTCCCGCAGGCGGGCGACCAGCGCGGTCAACGCCGCCTCGGCCTCGATGCGGGCGAGCGGCGCGCCGACGCAGTAATGCAGCGCGCCGCCGAAGCCGAAATGCTGGTTGTCCTCCCGGTCGGGGTCGAACCGGTCGGGGTCGGGGAAGCGGGCCGGGTCGCGGTTGCCGGCGGCGAAGAGCAGCACCAGGGGCACGCCTTCGGGAATGGTGACGCCCCCGACCGGGATCGGCGCCCGGGTGAGCCGGGTACGGAAATGCACCGGCGGCTCGTAGCGCAGCAACTCTTCGATCACCCGCGGCGCCCGCTCCGGGTCGGCGCGCAGGCGTGCCAGCTCGTCGGGATGGCGCAGGAGCGTCAGCATCCCGTTGGTGATGAGGTTCACGGTGGTCTCGTGGCCGGCGATCAGGAGCAGGATCGCGGTGGCGATGAGGTCCGGGTCGCTCATCCGCCCGGCTTGCGCGTCCTTGGTCGTGGCGAGCCCCGACAGCATGTCGTCGGCGGGCGCCCGGCGCTTCTCGCGGATCAGGTCGCGCATGTAGGCCGCGATGGCGTCGAAGGTCTCGGTGTTGCGGGCCCGCAGGTCCTCGTCGTTGCGGCTCTCGGGCTCGAGCGCGGTGGCAAGCTGCGTCGCCCAGGCGTGGAAGCGCGCCTCGTCCTCCCGCGGCACGCCGAGCATCTCGCAGATCACCGTGACCGGAAGCGGATAGGCGAGGTCGTCGACGAGGTCGAAGCGGGTCGCGCCCGCGTGCGCTCTCAGGCACTCGTCCACCAGCGCTTCGGTGCGCCGCTTCATGCCCCGCACCCGCGCCACCGTGAACTGCCCCATCACCTGGCGGCGCAGGAGGCCGTGGTCGGGCGGATCGCGGAAGATGAAGGGGCGGTGGCGGTCGGTGATCCAGTCCTTGATCGGGTTGACGAAGAAATCCTTGATCGGGTTGCCGGTCGCCGGGTGCTCGGCCGGCGGCAGGTCCTCCGAGCTGACCCGGGGATCGTGCAGGAGGGCGCGGATCGCCGCGTAGCCGCTCGCCACCCAGGTGCCGTCGTCCTGGCGCGCGACGGGCTGCGCCCGCAGGCGGGTGTAGAGCGGGTAGGGATCGGCGCGGTTCGCAGGGTCGCGGACCTGCGCGAACAGGGTGCCGTCGGTGTCGGTCATGCGGAACCTCGGATAGGCCGCGCGTCAGGCGGCCTGCATGGACGGCAGGCCCGGCGGGAACGGCGCCGGGGCGGGCTGGTCGGCGCCGCCGGTGATCGGCGGGAACGGCGCACCCTCCCGGATCGGCGCCTCGTAGGCCGGCAGCCAGCGCCCGGCATTGATCGAGACCGCCGCGATCGTGCGGCCTTCATGGCCGTAGACCGCCAGGAACCGGCCAGTCCCGGGATCGCCCTGGACGATCGCCATCGCGTCGGCCCCCTCGAGCAGCCCGAGGGACTTGATGTTGAGGCCGAACTGGCTCGACCAGAAGGCCGGCAGCTCGACATAGGCGCCCGCGGCGTCCGGCCCGTCCAGCATGGCGCGGGCGGCGTGCGCCCCTTGCGCGACGGCGTTGCCCCAATGCTCCAGGGCGACCGGACGGCCGCCGTAGAGCGGATGGGGAAAGCGCGCCACGTCGCCGGCGGCGAAGATCGCGTCGTCGGGCCGGCCGGCCTCGTCGAGGGCCCGGCAGGCGCCGTCGCAGGACAATCCGCCCTCGTCCGCCGACAGGCCGCTGCCGGCGAGCCAGCCGGTGTTGCGCACGGCGCCGAGCGCCACCACGACGAGGTCGGCCTCGATCGTGCCGCCCTCGGCCAGATGCGCGCGGCGCACCCGGCCGGCCTCGTCGCCCTCGAGCCGCGCCACGCGGGTGCCCGGGCGCAGATCGACGCCCGATGCCTCCATCCGCCCAGCCATGAACCCGCCGAGCACGCTGCCGAGCGCACGGGCGAGGGGCGCCGGCTCGGGATCGACCACCGTGACCGGAAGCCCGAGGGCGCGAATGCTGGAGGCGACCTCGCCGCCGATGAAGCCGGCGCCGAGGATCAGCACCCGTCCGGGCCGGGCGGCCAGCCCGGCGGCCAACGCCGCCGCATCGTCGCGGCCGCGCAGGGTGTGGACGCCCGCGAGCCGGGCCTCGTCGGCCTGCGGCCAGGGCCGGGCGCGGGCCCCGGTGGCGATCAGCAGCCGGTCGAAGGGCAGGCGCGTGCCGTCGGCGAGAAGGAGTGACCGGCCGGCGCGGTCGAGGCCGGCGGCCGGGGTGCCGAGACGCCACTCGGCGTCGAGGGCGCCGACGCCCGGCAGGGTGGTGGCCCCGGCGGCGACCTCGCCGGTGAGGACGTGCTTGGAGAGGGGAGGGCGGTCGTAGGGCAGGTGGGGCTCGTCGCCGACGAGGATCAGGCGGCCGGAAAAACCGCCCCGCCGCAGGGCCTCGGCCCCGCGCAGGCCTGCGAGCGAGGCGCCCGCGACGACGATGGTCCCGTCCCTCACGCCGCCCGCTCCGCCGTCTCGTCGTGCTCGACCCGGATGGCCCGGACCGGGCAGGCCTGCACCGCCCGGTCGATGGCGGCCCGCTCGGCCGCCGGCGGCGCCGGATCGTAGGCCAGAATCTCGTCGCCCTGCAGCACGAAGCGCTCCGGCGCCGCGTAGCAGCACTGGGCATAGGCCTGGCACCGATTCAGGTCGACGACGACGCGCATCCACGGCTCCCGGACTGTCCGCTGGAGAGAACCGCAGCCGCACGGCCGGGTTCCGGCGCCGTCCGGGGCGGCAGCACGACGCTGGATCGCGCCGCCGCTCGTCATGTCAAACCGATCGAATCCCATGAAAATGCGGTTTTTATCGACAGATAATCCTTGCCTTTTCGGTCACCACGAACTTAAGGATAAGAGACCGATTTGCAGTGATTCCCGGGCCTGCGGCATGGACGAGACAGCTAACACACACGATCATATCGTCACGCTGACGGCCGACATCATCTCGGCATATGTCAGCAGCAATCATCTTCAAGGTGCGGAGCTGCCGAAGCTGATCGCCGACGTCTTCGGTGCGCTGAACGAGGTGGCGAAGGGCGGCAAAGCCGCCGCTGAGCCGGCCCATCCCAAGGCGACGCCGGCGGAGATCCGCCGCTCGATCAGCCACGACTTCCTGGTCAGCTTCGAGGATGGAAAGTCTTACAAGACCTTGCGCCGTCACCTGACCCTGCGCGGCCTGACGCCGGAGGCCTACCGCCAGAAGTGGGGCCTGCCGCACGACTACCCGATGACCTCGGCGAGCTACTCCGAGCAGCGCTCGGAGCTCGCCCGCTCGCTGGGCCTCGGCCAGCAGCGCCGCCGCAGCGCCGTGCGGGTCGAAGCGGGGACGGACGACGCGGCCGAAGGCCACGACGCCGAGCCGGCGGACGCGACGGACATCCCGGACGGCGACGCCGACGCCGCCCCCGAGGCGGAGGCTCCGGTCGAGAGCAAGCCCCGCCGCGGCCGCCGCGGCAACGCCTGAGGCGGAGAGCCCGACATCCGGCGGACGCAGCGGCATGCGTCCGCCGGCCTCGGAGACGGCCCGACCGCTCGTCCGCCGAAAGGCCGGAAGCGGATCCCCCCGCGTGGGGACGCCGTTCGGGGCTGCGAGGCGCAACAGAGCAGGCGAGCGGGCGAGACACGGCTTTGTTGGATTCGATGCGGATTCCGGGCCGGTGACCTGCAGCCCGGCGCGGGTCCTTTCCCCGAACGAGTGCAATGTCGGCGGACGGTGACCCGGTCCAGCTGGCGGCCTCGTGCGCCGCAGCCCTCCGTATATCGTAAATTTGCCGGCAAAATATCATGCCGCGAGGGACGATCGCCCACTCTCGGGACGATCCTCTCGTCCTGTCTCGGGCCCTGACCTCCACACGGTCGGTGGAACCGGCCTCGTCGATCGACCGAACTCCGGACGAGGCCGACGACAGGACACACCCCCACACCGACAGCGCGCGGCCTCCCGATCATCCGGTCCGGGGAGAGTGAAGCGCGGTGGATCGCCCGCAAGCCGGCGGCGCTGACCGCCCCCTCACGCCGGCGCGGAGCGTCCGGCGGTGCCGGCCAGGGCCGCGAAGGCGCGGGCCACAGCGACGGCGCCCGGATCTTCGACTCCGGCGAGATCGGCCGCGGCGAGGTAGCTCGAGCGTCCGGTCCCGGCCCGGGTCATGCCGGCTGTGGCGGCGGCACCCGCCTCCGCGGCCCGCGCCGCCGCGGCGAAGCCGCCGGCCGCCAGCGCATCGAGGGCCGGCACCAGGGCGTCGAGCAGGGTGCGGTCGCCGGGCTTCGCCCCGCCATGCGCCTGGAGCCGCGCCGCACCGGCGGTGAGCGCGGCGGGCCAGCCCGCACCCTCCGCCAGGGCCGAGCCGGTGGCGGCGAAGAAGATCGACATCAGCACCCCGCTCGACCCGCCGGCCACCCGGGCGAGGCGGTCGGACAGCGCGTGGCACAGGGCGGCGGGCTCGGCCTGGGGCAGCCGGTCGCGCTCGGCCAGCACCGCCCGGGCGGCGGTCGCGAAGGTGGTGCCGGTATCGCCGTCCCCGACCCGGGCGTCGAGGGCGTTGAGGTCGGCTTCGGCCGCCGCCAGCGCCGTGCAGACCGCCGTGATGGCCCCGGCCACGGTCGGATCGTGCGAGGGCACAGGCTCCTGACCCTGCCGCGCGAGGCGATCGGGCAGGGGGCGCGTCGCGGGCGCGACCACCGGCACCGCGAGCGGCCAGGCCGGGGCGTCGGTCGCGGCCGTCAGCGCCGCCTCCGTGTCGGCGTCGAGGGGCATCAGCGAGAGCGAGGCGCCGTGCATGTCGAGCGACGTCATCGCGGCGGCAGGCCCGAGGAGGAGGCGCACCCGGGCGCCGAGGGTCGTGGCCAGCACCGCCCGGGCGAGGACCTGCATCTCCAGCGCCGTGGTACCGCCGAGGTTGTTCACCAGGAGGGCGAGGGGGCCGTCCGCCGGCAGGGTCCCGGCGAGGCGCGCGGTCATCAGCCCGGCGAGGTCGGCGGCCGGTGGCAGGGCGATGCGCTCGATGCCGGGCTCGCCGTGGATGCCGAGGCCGAGCTCGGCCTCGCCGGGGGCGAGGCGGGATTCGGCCGTCCCGCCCGGCAGGGTGCAGCCCGAGACCGCGATGCCGAGGGAGCGGATCCCGGCAGCGGCGGCCCGCGCGGCGGCCGCCACCTCGGCGAGCGGCCGGCCGGCTTCGGCGGCGTGGCCCGCCACCTTGTGGACGAGGAGCGTGCCGGCGATGCCGCGGGGCTGCGCCGCGCCGGGGATCGCGACGTCGTCGGCGACCGTGACCGTCTCGACCGCGAGGCCGAGGGCCCGGGCCCGCTCGGCGGCGAGCCCGAAGTTCAGCCGGTCGCCGGCGTAGTTCTTGATGATGAGAAGGCATCCCGCCGGCCCGGTCACCGCCAGGATCCCGGCCAGCACCGCATCGACCGAGGGCGAGGCGAACACGTCGCCGCAGATTGCCGCGGTGAGGAGGCCGCGCCCGACGAAGCCCGCATGGGCTGGCTCGTGGCCCGCGCCGCCGCCGGAGACGAGGGCGACCCGGTTCGCCGTCCAGCCGGCTCGCAGCACGACGCGGATCGCCGGATCGCCGTCGAGCCGGGCGAGACGCCCGCCGCTGGCGCGCAGGAGGCCGTCCACCGCCTCCGCCACCAGGGCGGCGCGGTCGTTGATGAAGTGGGCCATCCGGTCGGTCCTCCCCTGGCGGCGCGCGGCCGGGGCGCGCCGGCCACGGCCGATCCTGCCAAAAGCGTGGCCCATCCGCCATCACGGGGACGCATCCGCGCGACGGCCCCCGAACGGCTTTGCCGAATCCGCCGCGCCGGGCGATAAGACGCGACCTCCCCGGGCCGGCGCGTCTCCTCGCGCCCGCGAGGCCGATTCCCAAGGTGTCCGATTTTCAAGGCGCCAGACTCCCAAGGTGCCCGAGTCCCAGGTGAACGCCGCGACGCCGATGAGTGACCCCCTTGCGTTCCTGGCCGGCGGCGGCCGCGCGGCCGAGATGATCCGCGCGCGCGACTGGACCGGCCACCCGCTCGGGGGCCCCGAGACCTGGCCGGACTCCCTGCGCACCGCCGTCAGCCTGATCCTGAACTCGCCCGAGAGCATGATCCTGGCCTGGGGGCCGGATCTCCACTTCTTCTTCAACGAGACCTACTTCCCGCTGCTCGGCCCCCGCCTCGACTGGGCGATGGGCGAGCGGTTCGACCGCGTCTGGGCCGACGGCTGGGACCAAGCCAGGCCCATCATCGAGGACGCCTTCGCGGGGCGCAGCCGCCGTTTTGTCGACCTGCCCTGGAAGCTCGACACCGACCGGGGCGAGGCCGACACCTGGTGGACCTTCTCCTATTCGCGGGTCCTCGACGGGGAGGGCCGCGTCGCGGGTCTCTTCATCCTCACCAACGAGACCACCGCGCAGGTGACCGCGACGCGCCGGCTGCGCGAGAGCGAGGCGCTCGCCCGGCAGAACATCGAGCGGGTCCAGCTCGCCCTGTCGGCCGGCGCGATCATCGGCACCTGGTTCTGGGACCTGCCGACCGACCGCTTCACCGTCGACGAGGCCTTCGCCCGCAGCTTCGGCCTCGATCCGGTGCTCGGCCGGGAGGGCCTGAGCCTGGAGCAGGTGATCGAGACCGTGCACCCGGACGACCGGGCCGGCCTGATCGCGGCGATCGACGCGGTGGTGATCCGCGGCGGCGCCTACGCGCACCAGTACCGCACCCGACGGGCCGACGGGCACTACTACTGGCTGGAGGCGAACGGGCGGGTCGACCACGCGCCCGACGGCACGCCGCTGAGCTTCCCGGGCGTCCTCATCGACGTGAACGAGCGCCGCGCCGTCGCGGCCGAGCGCGACCGCGCCACCACGATGCTGCGGGCCCTGACCGAGACGCTGGAGCAGCGCGTCGCCGCGCAGACCGCCGAGCTGATGCGGGCCGAGGAGGCCCTGCGCCAGTCGCAGAAGATGGAGGCGGTGGGCCAGCTCACCGGGGGCCTCGCCCACGACTTCAACAACCTGCTGGCCGGCATCTCGGGCTCGCTCGAGCTGATGCAGGCGCGCCTGCAGCAGGGCCGGCTCAAGGAGGTCGACCGCTACGTCGCCGCCGCGCAGGACGCCACGCGCCGCGCCGCGGCGCTGACCCACCGGCTGCTGGCGTTCTCGCGCCGCCAGACGCTCGATCCGCGCCCCACCGACGTCAACCGCCTGATCGCCGGCATGGAGGAGCTGATCCGCCGCACCGTCGGCCCGGCGATCGAGATCGCGGTCTCCGGGCCCGCCGATCTCTGGACCGTCCTCGTCGATCCGCCCCAGCTCGAGAACGCACTCCTCAACCTCTGCATCAACGCCCGCGACGCGATGCCGGACGGCGGGCGGATCGGGATCGAGACCGGTCATCTGAGCCTCGACGAGGCCGCCGCCCGCGCGCACGAGATGCCGCCGGGCGACTACCTGTCGCTCGCCGTCGCCGATACCGGCACCGGCATGGCGCCCGAGGTGGTGCGGCGCGCCTTCGACCCGTTCTTCACCACGAAGCCCATCGGCCAGGGCACGGGCCTCGGCCTCTCGATGATCTACGGCTTCACCCAGCAATCGGGCGGGCAGGTGCGGATCGCCTCGGAGGTCGGGCGCGGCACCGCCGTGACGCTCCTCCTGCCGCGCCACCACGGCGCCTCGGAGACCGAGGCCGTGCGGGCGCCCCGGCGGGAGGCGCCCCGGGCCGAGCGCGGCGAGACCGTGCTGATCGTCGACGACGAACCGACCGTACGGATGCTGGTGACCGAGGTACTGGAGGATCTCGGCTACACGGCGATCGAGGCGGCCGACGGCGCGGCCGGCCTGCGCGTGCTGCAATCGGACGCCCGCATCGACCTCCTCGTCACCGATGTCGGCCTGCCCGGCGGGATGAACGGCCGCCAGATGGCGGATGCCGGCCGGGTGCTGCGGCCCGGCCTGAAGGTGCTGTTCATCACCGGATACGCCGAGAACGCGGCGCTGGGGACGGGCCAGCTCGAGCCCGGCACCGCGGTGCTGACCAAGCCCTTCGTGGTCGAGGCGCTCGCGCTGCGCATCCGCCGGATGATCGAACAGGGCTGACACAACCTCCGGATGATGATGTTCGAAAGTCGTCCCGCGCCCTCGCGCGGTGGAACCGTCGGCCCCGCGGACCCGAGCGAAGCCGACGTGTCGCATAGCCACGCGCATGTGCAGCAAACGCCGGGCGATCGATCGGACATTGCAGGGCCGCGGGCCGGCGCGAGGCCGGCCTCTGTCATAACACGTTAAGCCCGATCTGATTGAACGCGAGGCAATCCAAAGAAGCCTGGGACGCCCGCATGTTCGCTTCCGCCCGTCGCTCCGGCACCGCCGCCAAGCTGGACGCCATCGAGCGATCCCAGGCCACCGTGGCGTTCGACCTCGACGGCCGGATCCTCGAGGCGAACGGCAATTTCCTGGGGCTGATGGGCTACGCCCTCGACGAGGTGCGCGGCCGCCACCACCGCCTGTTCGTCGATCCCGCCGAGGCGGCGGAGCCCGCCTACGCGGCGTTCTGGGCGTCCCTGCGCCGGGGCGAGTTCCAGAGCGCCGAGTACCGCCGGCTCGCCAAGGGCGGGCGCGAGGTCTGGATCCGCGCCAGCTACAACCCGGTGCTCGACGCCCGCGGCCGGCCGATCCGGATCGTCAAGTTCGCCCTCGACATCACCGCCGAGAAGCAGGCGGCGATCGATTCCGCCGGACAGATCACCGCCATCAACCGCTCGCAGGCGGTGATCCACTTCGCTCCCGACGGCACGATCCTCGACGCCAACCCGCTCTTCCTTACGGCGATGGGCTACGACCTCGCCGAGGTGCGCGGCCGCCACCACCGCCTGTTCGTGACCGAGGCGGAGGCCGCCTCGCCGGCCTACCGCGAGTTCTGGGCCGGCCTCGCCCGCGGCGAGTACCACGGCGGCGAGTTCAAGCGCCGGGGCAAGGACGGCGGCGACGTCTGGATCCAGGCGACCTACAACCCGATCCTCGACGCGACCGGGCGCACGCTCAAGATCGTCAAGTACGCCACCGACATCACGGCGGCCAAGCAGCACGCCGCCGACACCGCGGGCAAGATCGAGGCGGCGCTCCGCTCGCAGGCGGTGATCGAGTTCGCCATGGACGGCACCATCCTGGAGGCCAACGGCCACTTCCTGAAGGCGATGGGCTACGGCCTCGACGAGATCGTCGGGCGCCACCACCGCATGTTCGTGTCGCCCGACCAGGCGGCGAGCCCGGGCTATGCCGAGTTCTGGGCCGGGCTGCGCGCCGGGCGCTACGCCTCCGCGGTGTTCCAGCGGCTCGGCAAGGGCGGCCGGGAGGTGTGGATCCAGGCCACCTACACGCCGGTCCTCGACATCGACGGGCGGCCCTGCAAGGTGATCAAGTTCGCCACCGACGTCACCCACAGCATGACCGTGCGGGCGCGGGCCATCGCGGCGGCCGAGCGGACCCTGAGCCGGGTCCAGGCGGTGTCGGTCGCCACCGAGGAGATGCACCGGACCTCGACGGCGATCGCGACCCAGATGGACCGGTCGCGCCACGCGGTCGACGAGATCCAGGAGCGGATGGGTGCGGCCGGGACCGCCACCGGGCGGCTCGACGAGGCCGCCCAGGCGATGAACGGCGTCGTCGAGGCGATCACCGCCATCGCCGAGCAGATCAACCTGCTGGCGCTCAACGCCACCATCGAGGCGGCGCGGGCGGGGGCGGCGGGCCGGGGCTTCGCCGTGGTGGCCTCCGAGGTGAAGAACCTCGCCGGGCAGGCCCGGGCGGCGACCGACCGGATCTCGGGCGAGATCGGCGCGATGCAGGTGGTGTCGCGGGAGGTCGCCGAGGCGCTCGGCTCGATCCGCGGCGCGGTCGACGCCGTGCAGGGCTTCATCGCCGAGACGACGTCCGCCAGCGAGCGCCAGCGCGCGACGACCGGCGAGGTCAGCCACAACGTCCAGACCACGGCGGCCGGCGTCGCCGACCTCGCCGGAAGCCTCGACGAATGGCTGGTCGGCGTCGAGGAGCGGCGGATCGGAGACAGGGTGCGGACCTCGAAGCCCGGAGAGGTCACGGTGCCGGCGGGTCCGGGCCCGGAGGAGACCCTTCCCTGTATCCTGCTCAACCTCTCGGAGACGGGCGCCAAGCTCGGCCTCGCCCGGCCCATGCGACTGCCGGCCCGGATTCTGCTCCGGATCGAGGGCGGACCGGCACGACCCTGCGAGGTCGTGCGCCAGCGCGGCGTCGAGATCGGCGTGCGTTTCATGGCTTGAATGCCGGAGGGAATCCGATCGGCGAGGTGTTTCACACCGAAAAATATCCGATTAGCCGGCTATACGTCATGGTCGGTGCGGCATCGTAGCAGGCATCCGACAAATCGTGTCATCTCCCGACCGGCCCCGCGAGGGCCGCGACGACACTAGGGAGCAACACGATGCCAACGCCCGCCCGCGACGCGGTCGCGGTGGAGGATGCCAGCCTCACCGCCTTCTACCGCGACATGACCCCGCCGGAGCGCCACACCTTCTGGGCCTGCGCCGCCGGCTGGGCCCTCGACGGCATGGACTTCATGATCTACCCGCTGGTGATCGGCACGATCATCAAGCTGTGGAGCGTTGATGCGGGCACGGCCGGGCTCGCCGCCACCGTGACCCTGCTCGCCTCGGCGCTCGGCGGCTGGCTCGCCGGCTACCTCGCCGACCGGATCGGGCGGGTCCTGACGCTCCAGATCACCATCCTGTGGTTCTCGTTCTTCTCCCTGCTCTGCGCCTTCGCGCAGGATTTCTCGCAGCTGCTCATCGCCCGCGCGCTGCTGGGCCTCGGCTTCGGCGGCGAGTGGGCGGCGGGCGCCGTGCTGATGGGCGAGACCATCCGGGCGCAGTATCGCGGTCGTGCCGTCGGCTCGGTGCAATCGGGCTGGGCCATCGGCTGGGGCATGGCGGTCCTGTCCCAGGCCGTCCTGTTCTCGGTGCTGCCGCCCGAGACCGCCTGGCGCTGGATGTTCGTGATCGGGGCCGCCCCCGCCCTCCTGGTCTTCTACCTGCGCCGCTACGTCGAGGAGCCGCGGGTCGCCGTCGAGAGCCGGGCCCGGGCCGCCGCCACTGGCGACCGTCCGGCGATCTGGGAGATCTTTTCCGGTCCGCTCCTGCGCACCACCATCCTCGCCTCGCTGATGTCGGCGGGCTGCCAGGGCGGCTACTACGCCATCACGACCTGGCTGCCGCGCTTCCTCACCACCGAGCGCGGCCTGTCGATCGTGTCCTCGACCGGCTACCTCGCCGCCCTGATCGCCGGATCCTTTGCCGGCTATCTCGCCGGAGCCTGGCTCGCCGACCGCCTCGGGCGCCGGCCCCTGTTCCTGATCTTCTCGCTCGGTGCCATCGCGGTGATCCTGGTCTACACGCAGCTCCCGCTCTCGAACGCGGTCCTTTGGGTGCTGGGCTTCCCTCTCGGCTTCTTCGCCTCTGGCTACTTCTCGGGCATGGGCGCGTTCCTGACCGAGCTCTATCCGACGCGCCTGCGCGGCTCGGGCCAGGGCTTCTGCTACAATTTCGGCCGCGGGATCGGCGCGCTGTTCCCCGCGCTCGTGGGCTATCTCTCGGCGAGCATGAGCCTGGCGAGCGCCATCGCGATCTTCGCGGCCGCCGCGTACGGGGTGTTCTTCCTCACGGCCTACGCCCTGCCCGAGACCCGCGGGAAGGTGCTGCACGCCGATGGCTGAGATCCGCGACTGTCCCGGGCCCGCCCCGCATCCGCGCGGACCCACCCGGTTCACCGTGCCGGCGGGCGCGGTCGACACCCACGCCCACGTCATCGGCCTGCCGCCGGCCTATCCCTTCGTGGCCGCCCGCAGCTACACGCCGCCGGAGGCCGCGGCGGGATCCTACCTCGCCATGCTCGACGCCACCGGCATGACGCATGGCGTGCTGATCCAGGTCAGCGTCCACGGCACCGACAACCGGCTGATGGTCGAGACCCTGCGGGCGCATCCGCGGCGCCTGCGCGGCATCGCGGTCGTCCCGCTCGGGCTGCCCGAGACGGAGCTGGCCTCGCTCAAGGAGGCGGGCGTGGTGGGGCTTCGCCTCAACGTGCTCTATGGCGGCGGGGTCGGCTTCGAGGCGGTGGAGGCCTACGGCGCGCTCTGTCGCGAGATGGGCTGGCACCTGCAGTTCCTGATCGACGCGCGCAGCCTGCCGCCGCTCGCCGGGCGCCTGTCCAGGCTGCCGGTGCCGTTCTGCATTGACCATATGGGCCATTTCCCGACCTCCTGCGGGGTCGGGGACGAGGGCTTCCGCACCCTCGTGTCGCTCGTGCGCGACGGCGCCTGGGTCAAGCTCTCGGGCGCCTACCGCAACTCCGTCGCCGGCCCGCCCTATGCCGACACGGTGCCGTTCGCCCGCGCGCTCCATCAGGCGGCGCCGGAGCGCTGCGTCTGGGGCTCGGACTGGCCGCACGTCGCGCATTGGGGGCCGATGATGAATGTCCGCGACCTCCTCGACCTCCTGGCCGAGTGGGTGCCCGACGAGGCCGACCGGCACCGGGTGCTGGTGGAGAATCCGGCCCGGCTCTACGGGTTCTGAGCGACCGGGCGGACGTCGCGACGTCCGCCCCGTCCTCCGTCGGATCCCGCTACGGCCGCGGCCAGCCCAGCAGCCGCCCCGGGGCGAAGGGCGCCACCGGCACCGACGGCGTGCGGCCGGTGGCGAGGTCGGCGACGAGGCGGCCGGTGATCGGGCCGGTCGAGAGGCCGATATGGCCGTGGCCGAAGGCGAAGATCAGGCCCTGGTGGCGCGGGGCGAGGCCGATCACCGGCAGGCCGTCGGGGGTCGAGGGGCGCGAGCCGAGCCAGGGCCGGTTGTCGAGGGGCTGGCCGAGGCGCACCGTGCCGGCGGCCTCCTTCGCCGCCGCCTCGATCTGGCGGTAATCCGGCTCGGCATGGCGGTCGGCGACCTCGACGCCGGAGAGCACCCGCACCCGGCCCTCGCCCATCGGCGACAGGATCGAGGCGGCGCCGGTGTCGTAGACCGGCCGGGTCAGGGCCGGGCTGCCGGGCTGGAGCGCGTAGTGGCGGTGATAGCCGCGCTCGGCCGCGAAGGCGAAGCGGTAGCCGAGCGGGCGCGACAGTTCGTTGGCCGCCGCGCCCGTCGCCAGCACGACCCGGCGCGCCCGCACCGTGCCGCCCGGATGGACGACCCGCCAACCCTCCGCCTCGGGCTCGAGCCGGGACACGGTGGTGCGCAGGATCCGGCCGCCGAGGCCGGCAAACAGCTTTTCGCTCGCCTCGACCAGCCCGCCCGGATCGCCGACGGCGCCGGTCTCCGGCAGCAGCATCGCCCGGGCGAAGGGGCGGATCAGCGCCGGCTCCAGGGCCTGGATGCCCGCTCCGTCATGGATCTCGAACGGCACGCCGTGATGGGCGAGGATCTCGCGCTCGAGGGCCGCGCCCGCGAAGGCCTCTTCCGTGCGGTAGAGCTTCACCCAGCCGCTCTCGCGCAGCAGGTGGGGCACGCCGGCCCGGTCGGCGAGGCGGCGGTGCTCGGGATAGGCGGCATCGGTGAGCGGCGCGAGCGCCGCTGCGGCCCGGCGCCAGGCCGAGGTGCGGGCGCTCGCCAGGAAATGCGCCGCCCAGGGCATCACCCGCAGGAGGTGGAGGTGGCGCAGCCGCAGGCCCGCATCGGCGTTGCGCAGGTAGGCCGGCAGCTTGCCCCACAGGGCCGGGCTCGACATCGGGAAGATCGAGCCGCGGCTGACCACGCCGGCATTGCCGTAGGAGGTGCGGGCCCGGGCCTCGCCCGGATCGCACAAGACCACGTCGAGGCCGCTGTCCTTGAGCGCGATGGCGGAGGACAGCCCCACCATGCCGCCGCCGACCACCACGATGTCGGCCGTCCGTTCGTCCTGCTGCATCACTCGCCGTCTCGTATCGGTCAGTGGGGGAGGCCCGCGAGGTCGCGCACCGTGCCGAGGAGCACCCGCGTCGCCGCGTCGGCATCCTCCAGGGTGATCGACTCGGCGGGGTTGTGGCTGATGCCGCCGCGGCAGCGCACGAACAGCATCGCGGAGGGGCCGAGCGCCGCCATCGCCACCGCGTCGTGGGTGGCGCCCGACGGCAGCCGCAGCGGCGCGAAGCCGAGGTCCCGCGCCGCCCGGTCGAGGGCGGCCTGCAGGCCGGGATCGAGGCCGACCGCGGGATTGTCCATGAAGGTCTCGCTCGTGAATCCCACCCCGCGGCGCCCCGCGATCGCCCGGCACTCGGCCTGGATCGCCGCGAACAGGCCGTGGCGGTCGGGGTCGACCGGCGAGCGCACGTCGAGGCTGAAATCGACCTGGCCCGCGATCACGTTGACGGCGCCGGGCACCACCGCGAGCCCCCCCACCGTGGCGACGGTCCCGGGCATGCCCTCGCTCAGGCGCTCGACCGCGAGCGTCATCTCGGCGGCGGCCGCGAGCGCGTCGCGGCGCATCCCCATCGGCACCGTACCGGCGTGGTTGGCCTCTCCCGTCACGGTGCAGCGCGCCCGGGTCAGCCCGGCAATGGCCGAGACCACGCCGACCGGCTGCACGGCCGCCTCGAGCGCCGGGCCCTGCTCGATATGGACCTCGAGGTAGCCGGCGACCGCCTCCGGGCGCCGGGCGAGCGCCGGGATCCCGTCCGGGTCGCCGCCGAACGTCACCAGCGCCTCGCGCAAGGTGAGGCCGGCGGCGTCGCGGCCCTCCAGCCACTCGGACCGGTACTGGCCGGCCCACGCCTTCGAGGTCGAGAGCGAGGTCGGGAAGCGCACGTTCTCCTCGTCGCCGAAGGCCACCACCTCGAGGGCGAAGGGCAGGGCCGCGCCGCGCAATTCCTCCGCGACGACCAGGGCCGCCGCGACCCCGAGGGGGCCGTCGTAGCGGCCGGCATCGACCACGCTGTCGATGTGCGAGCCGAGCACCAGAGCCGGCAGGCCGGGCTCGCGGCCCTCGACCCGCCCGACCACGGTGCCGGCGGCGTCGATCCGGGCCGAGAGCCCCGCCGCCCGCATCAGGCCGAGCACCGCGTCCGCCGTCGCCCGGTGGGCCGGCGAGAGGTAGAGCCGGGTCAGGCGGCCGGGCTCGTCGGTGTGGCGGGCGAGGTCGTCGATCAGCGCCATCACGCGGGCGCCGAGGCGGGGGCTGATCTCGGTCATGCGGTCGCGACCCTTCGGGCGGAAACCACGGGGGTATGCAGGGACGGTGCCGCGGAAGGCAACCGGCCGCGCCCGGCCGTCCCGGAATTCGTCAGCCGGCTTGCGGCTCCTCCGGGGTGTCGTCGCCCCCGGAACGGTCCTTCCGCGCTGCCTTGCGCCGGGCCTCGCGCCGCAGCGGCCCGGCGACCGGGCAGACCTCCTGCACCAGGGCACCGAGCTTGTTGACCAGGCTGTCCTCGACCAGGCTGTACTCGATCCGGTTGCCGTGGCGCGCGCCAACGATCAGCCCGGCCGCCGACAGGATCGAGAGGTGGCCCGACAGCGACGGCTTCGAGATCTCGAACCGCGCCGCGATCTCCCCGGCGCTCAGCGGGCCGGCCGACAGGTAGGCGAGAATCTTGCGCCGGACCGGCGACACCAGCGCCTCCGCCATCACCTGCAGGCCATCCGACAATTTAGGCTCCTGCCTAATTAGACCGTTGACAAAATAGCAGCCCTCCCCACCCTGTGCAATTTAGGCGACAGCCTAAACAGGAGGCGGCGATGGCGGGGTCGGGTGTCGGGGCGGGCGGGCTCGCGCGGGACTACGCCGCGGCGCGCCGCGAGGCGGAGATCCTGGCCGGGGGCACGGGCGACCTCGCCCAGCGGGCCCTGGCCTACCACCACCTCTTCCGCCACTCCGGCGGGCACCACGCCTTCCCGCTGCTCGCCGCGCACGGCGCGCTCTGGGCCCGGGGCTACTTCGCCTGGGGCGCCCGGGCCGGCGCGGCGCTCTCGCTCGGCGCCCTGCACCGGCCGGCCCTGCGCCGGGCCCGGCTCGCCGGCCTCGCGGGTTTCGCGGAGGCGTTTCGAGCGATCAACCGGCGGGTCTTCGTCGAGGTCTATGCGAGCTACCGCTTCACCCTGGCCCACGGCGAGCGGGCCGGCGCCGAGGCCCATGTCGATCCGGTGCTCCTCGACGCGCTCAACCGCTGCCACCATGCCGGGCTGCGGATGACGGCGCTCGGCCCGGACGAGCGGGCGCACCTGTTCGAGGCGTTCTTCCGCTGGGAACAGCGCATGGTGGTGGCCCCGGCGGTCGCGGCGGCGGCGGCGGGCTTCGCCTGGGAGCCGGTACGGCGCCTGGCGCTGCGCCCCGCGATCCGCTTCGCCTACATGCCGCGCCGGGACACGCTGCACTTCGCCGATTTCGCCGACACCGACGAGCGGATCGAGAAGGGCCTGCGCGCCTTCGCACTCGCCGAGGCGGTCGGCTGGAGCACGGTCGAGGCGCGGCTGTCGCGCTACGGCGCGCTTCCGGCCGGCTTTTTCGCCGCGGCCGGCACCGCCTTCCACGCCACCCGGGCGCGCCTCGTCGCGGCCGAGGCCGGTAGCGTGCCTCAGCCGGCGTGACGCACCGGGCCGTCGAGGGGCGCGAGGGCGTCCGGCACGGTGTCGGGCGGGTGCAGGCGCGCGAGGGCGCGGGCGAGGCCGGCGAGATCCGGCACCGCGTCACGGCCGTCGCCGAACAGGGCCGCATCGAGGGCGGCGAGACGCGGACCGGTGCCGGGATCGGCCCGCCAGAGGGCGGCGCGCGCCGGATCGCGGCGGGCGGCCTCGCTGATGGCCGCATGGAAGGCCCGCGGGTCGCGCCGCCGGCCGGCCCGGGCCAGCGCCCGCAGGGCGGGCGCCGCCGGCGCCTCGCGGCGGCGAAACGTCCGCCAGGCACCGAGGCCGACGCCGAACGCGGCGAGCCCGGCGGCGAGCGCCCGCCAGGGCGAGGCCGGGGCGGGGGGCGGGCCCGCCTCCACGGCTGCGGTCCGGCCGCCGATGATGCGGGCCGGGATCTCGGCCTCGCGCATCACCCGCGCCTTGGTGTCGAACCACGGGATGGTGATGGCCGAGAGCGTGATCGGCTCGGGCACGCCGGGGCGCACGTCCCAGCGATAGGTCACGCGGGCGACGGGACCCGCCGGGGTGATGCGGGTCTGCCGCTCGACCGGGCCGGCGAAGGTGAGGACGCCGCGGGTGCGCAGAACCGGCCGCGGCGGCAGGGCGTCGGCGGTGAGGCCGCTCGCCTCCAGCGTCACGGTGCGGCGCGCCGGCTCGCCGAGCTTCAGGGTCTCGGGCTCGGGCTCCCAGGCGTCGGTCACGGTCAGGTCCCGGGCCGGCAGCCACCAGGGCTCGGCCGCGTCGGGCCCGCCCGGGCCCTGCCAGGCCGCGACCGCGATCGGCAGGGGAGGGGAGCGGACCTCGACCACCCGGCGCTCGCCGTTGTCGACGAGCGTCAGGCGATGGACGAAGGGATCGACCGTGAAGCGGCCGGGCCCTTGCGGAAACACCGCGACGACCCGCTCGAAGCTGCGCGCCTCCTGGCCCTGGATCGTCGTGCGGGACCAGCGGTCGCGGCCGAGCTGGGTCCAGCCGAAATGCGGCAGGCTCGGCTGGCGCAGCTCCTCGAGCGCGATCTGGGCCCGGTAGACCCCGTGGATGCGCAGGAGCACCATCTCGCGCGGATAGGGCTCGGCCGAGCCCGGGGTCTCGGCCGTGACCGTGAGGGTGAGGTCGCCGTCCTCCAGCGCCCGGGCGGGCGCGGCAAGGAGCACGGGAGCGGTGAGCGCCAGCGCGAGTACGCTTCCCCTCACCATGGATGGCGTCACCATGGGTTGCTCCCGGGCTGCACGGCGGTGCCGTCGGCGCGCCGGCGGGTCTGCTCGGCGAGGATGCGCAAGCGGACGAAGCGGCCGGGATCGTCCGGCAGGGTCGCGAGCCAGTGCCGGTCGGGGCGGATCTCCCGGGCCTCGAAGCTCTTCGAGACCCGGCGCACCTCGCGCTCCACCACCTCGGACACGCTGGCATTGCCGCCGCCCTGGCGTCCGCCGCCCTCGGCGTCGCTGGCCGAGCCGCGGGCCTGGCCGCGGCCGGGATCGACCGCCCGCTGCTCGGCCTTGCCGGTACGGGCGGCCTTGGAATTGCCGGGCGAGTCCGCCGCCGAGGAGGCCTCGCGGTGGCCCGCCAGCCCTTCGCCGGTCGAGGCGGTGCCGGCGTCGTTGGCGTCGGATTCGGTCTTGGTGGCGTAGCGGGTCGTCGCGTCGGCCTGGGCGTTGGCCTCGCCGGCGGTGCGCCCGCCGGGAGCGTCGGGCGTGTCGAGGAGGCGCGCCATCAGCTCGCGGTTGGCCTTGGCGTCCTCGTCGGACGGGTCGCGGACGAGCGCCGCGTCGTAGGCGGCCATCGCGCCCTTGAGGTCGCCGGCGAGCGCCAGCGCGTTGCCGCGGTTGTAGGGCGAGCCCGCGAAGGCCTCGGCGGCCTCGGCGTAGCGGCCGGCGGCGTAGAGGGCGGTGCCGCGCCAGGCCGGATCGTCGCTGATCGCGGCGGCGAGGCCCGGCATCCCGGCACCCAGCAGGAGGCGGGCCAGCGCCGCGGGCTCGACCGCGAGTCCGATGAGGGCGAGGCCGCCGGCGGCGAGAAGCGCGATCCGCATCAGGCGCTCCGCCGAAACAGCAGCAGGACCGGCAGCAGGGCGAGGCCGGCGAGCCAGCGGCCGAGGTCGCGCCAGGCCAGCACCGCGTAGCCGCCCTCGGCGAGGTGGCGGGCGAGCGTCTCGGAGATTGCCGCCAGCACGGGAGCCGGGGCGTCGAGGCTGCCGGCGCTGCCGCCGCCGAGCGTGGCGAGGCGGGCCATCCCGGCGCCGTCCGGCCGCGGCGCGTCGGGCGGCAGGGCGGGATCGGTCACCAGCACGGTGTGGAGCCGGTGGCCGTCCGCGGCGAGTGCGGCGACCTCGCGCGTCGCGGCCTCGTCGAGGCCGCCGCCGTCGCTCACCAGCACCACGTCGCCGGTCACCACCGCGCCCTCGGCCAGCGTCCGGCGGGCGAGCGCGAGTGCCCGGGCCGGGTGGCTGCCGCGGTCCGGCACCGTGGCGCCGTCGAGGGCGAACAGGATCGTGCCGAGGGAATCGCGGTCGGTGGTCGGCGTCGCCGCCAGGTAGGCGTCGCCCGCATAGGCGACGAGGGCGACCGAGCGGGTGCCGGCGGCCTCGGCGAGCGCCTGGGCCAGCACCCGCATCTCGCCGAGTCGCCCGCCCTCGGCGACCGAGCGCGACAGGTCGAGGCACAGGATCGTGGCGTCGAGGTTGCGGAAGCCCGCCACGTCGCGCCGCTCCAGCGCCGGGCCGGCGAGGCCGAGCGCCAGGAGGGCGCCGGCCGAGACGAGAAGAACCTGCCCGCCCCGGCGCCCCGGCCGCACCGCCCCGCGGGCCGCGAGCGCCGCCATCAGGTGCGGCTCGACCGCCCGGACCCAGTCGCCGAGCGGCGCCGAGCGGTGGGCGGCGCGCCAGGCGAGCAACCCGAGGAGCGGCAGGGCGAGGAGCCACCACGGGCGCAGGAGCGTGACGGCTTCGGTCATGGACACGTCCTCACGCCGCCCTCCGGGTCAGCAGCAGGGCGAGCGCCGCGAGCAGGGCCGCGGCGCCGGGCCAGGGCCAAAGGTCGCGGCGCAGCGGCACCGGCGGGGCCCGGTCGCGGCCGCCTTCGAGGGCATCGATGCTGTCGGCCACCCCGGCGAGGTCGTCGGTGGTGCGCACCCGGAAGAAGCGGCCGCCGCTCGTCGTCGCGACGTCGCGCAGGGCGTCCGAATCGACCACGTCCTGCTCGCCGTTCGCGTCCGCGAGGTCGCGGGGCCCGAGCGCGATGGTGTGGACCCGCACGCCGAGCTCGCGGGCGAGCACGGCCACGTCCCGCGGGGTGGTCTGGCCGGCATTGTTGGCGCCGTCCGAGAGCAGCACCACCACCTTGGAGGGACCCGGCAGGGCCTCCAGGCGCTTCAGGGCGAGGCCGAGCCCGTCGCCGATGCCGGTCGAGCGGCCGACGAGGCCGATCTGCGCCTCTTCCAGCGCCCGGGCGACGGCCTTGGTGTCGAAGGTCGGGGCGGCGGCGACGTCGGCCTGGTCGGCGAAGATCACGAGGCCGACCCGGTCGCCGGTCCGGCGACGGATGAAGTCGGCGCCGACGCGCTTGACCGCGGCGAGACGCGAGGAGGTGCGCCCGTCGAGGGCGAAGTCGATCCGCTCCATGCTGCCCGAGAGATCGAGGGCGAGCACGATGTCGCGCCCCGAGGCCGGCAACGCCGCGCCGGGCAGGACCAGCCGCGGACCGGCGAGGGCGGCGACGAGCGCCACCCAGAGGAGCCAGGTCAGCGCCGCGCGGCCCCGCACCCCGACGGTGAGCGGCCCGCCGCGGTCGAGCCCGGCGACCAGGGAGGCGGGAACGGCGAGCGCCCCGCTGCCCCCCGGCCGCGGCGGCAGGAAGCGGGCTGCCAGAAGCGGCAGCGGCAGCAGCAGGGCGGCGAGCGGCGCCGCGAAGTCGAGGGAGGCGAGGCCGGCCATCGCCGTCAGGCCCGCAGGCCGGCGACGAGGCGGGCGAGCCCGGCCTCGGCGGCCGACAGGTCCGGCACCGGCCCCGGGGCGTAGAGGGCCTCGGTCAGGACCCGGCCGGGGCCGCGACCGAAGAAGTCGGTGCGCAGGGCGGCGTCGAGCCCCGCCGGCCCCTCGACCCCGAGGCTGCGGGCGAGCCGCCGGCTGAGGCGGGCCAGGGCGAGGCGGCGCTCGGCGGGCGGCAGGGCGCGGGCGGCGGCAAGCTCGGCGAGCGCCGCGCGCCGCACCGGGCGGGCGCGCCAGCGCGGCCACAGCCAGGCGACGAGACCGGCGAGCACGAGGCCGGCCACGACCGCCGCCAGCACCCCGGGCCGGACCAGCCCGGGATCGGGCGGCAGGTGCAGGCCGCGCAGGGCGGAGAGCGCACCGGGGGGAACCTCACAGCACGGCATCGAGCCGCTCCATCAGGGGCGCGACGCCCTCAGGCCCCATCTCGGAATCGACCCGCAGGGTCGCGACGCCGAGGCGGGTATAGGGCGCGACGCGCTCCTCCGGCGCCGGCCGTGCCCTGGCCGGCCCCCTTACCGGCTCCTTGGCGGGCCGCGCGGTGCCGCGCCGGCCGTCCGGGGTGGCGTAGGGATAGAGGCCGGGCGGGGCCGCGCGCTCGAACGGGTCGCTCACCAGGATCAGGCTCACCGAGATGCGCTCGGCCAGGACCGCCACCGCCTCGGCGAAACCCTCGCCCGGCGCGTCGAGGGCGCTCGCCAGCACGAGGTGCCCGCCCGCCGGCAGCAGGGCGCGGGCCCGCTCCAGCACGGGCCCGAGCGGCGGATCGGGGTCCGGCGGGCCGAGGAGCGCACTCTCGTGGGCCCGCGCCAGGGCCTGGCACAGGGCCGCCATGCCGCGCCCGCCGCCGGCGGGCGGCAGGGCGGCGGGCTCGGGGGCCACGACGCAGAGCCCGACCCGGCCGCCATCGCCGACGATGCGCCAGCCGAGCAGTGCCAGCGCCTCGGCGGCGGCGACCGAGCGCAGGGCCCGGCGGGTGCCGACCAGCATCGAGGGCCGGAAATCCGCCACCAGCACCACGGCGCGGTCGCGCTCCTCGTGGTGGGTGCGGACATGGAGCGAGCCGGTGCGGGCGGTGACGTTGCGGTCGATGTGGCGCACGTCGTCGCCCTCGGCGAAGGGGCGCACGTCGTCGGGCTCGGTGCCGCGCCCGCGCCGCCGGGTGACGAGGCCGCCGGGCAGGCCCGCGCGGACCCGGGTCGCCGTGCCGGCGCCGCGGCGGGCGAGGTGGCGCAGGCCCATCAGGGCGGCGGCCTCGAGGGCGATGCCCGGGGCCTTCAGCGGGTCGGAACCGGGAAGCGGCCGTGCCACGGTCGGGACGATCCTCAGAGCGGGTGCACCCGGTCGAGCAGGGCGGCGACGAGGGCCCGGGTGGTCTGGCCCTCGGCGGCGGCCCGCCAGGTGAGGGCGAGGCGGTGGGCGAGCGCATCGGGAGCGAGCGCCACGACGTCGTCCGGGGTGACGTGGTCGCGCCCGTGCAGGTAGGCCCGGGCCTTGCCGGCGAGCATCAGCGCCAGGGTGCCGCGGGGCGAGACCGGGTGCTCGATGGCGCCGCGCAGATCCGCCGCCGCCGGCCCGCCCCGGGTGGCGGCGACGAGGCGGACGAGGAAGTCCTTGAGCGCCGGCGAGACGTGGGTCTTGAGCGCGGCCGCGCGGGCGGCGCGCAGCTCCTCAGCGGTGAGCCGCACCGGCATCGGCGCGACGTCCTCGGTCAGCTCGCCCTCGACGAGGTCGAGGATGCGGCGCTCGGACGCCTCGTCCGGCATCTCGACCACGACGTGGAGCAGGAACCGGTCGAGCTGCGCTTCAGGAAGCGGAAAGGTGCCGGCATGCTCGATCGGGTTCTGGGTCGCCACCACCATGAAGGGATCGGGCAGGGCGTGGGTGGTACCCGCCACCGTGACCTGGCGCTCGGCCATCGCCTCGAGCAGTGCCGACTGCACCTTGGGAGGCGCGCGGTTGACCTCGTCGACGAGGACCAGGGAGTGGAACAGGGGGCCGGCCAGGAACTCGAACCGCCCGCCGTCGGGCCGCCAGACCGTGGTGCCGGTGAGGTCCGCGGGCATCAGGTCGGGGGTGCACTGGATGCGGGCGAAACCCGTGTCGAGCCCGTCGGCGAGGCGCTTGACCGCCCGGGTCTTGGCGAGGCCCGGCGCGCCCTCGATCAAGAGGTGGCCGCCGGTGAGGAGCCCGATCAGCAGCCGCTCGACGAGGCCGGTCGAGCCGATCAGGCCCGCCTCCAGGCCGGTCCGGAGAGCGTGGAGCCGCGCGCGCCCCGCATCATCGGGCATCGGGGGCATTGCCCCGACGGTTCCCCGCGCCACCGCCTGCTCAGCGCCTCGCGCCATCCGCTGCGTCCCCTCCGCCGCGCCGGTGCTTCGATGGCCCGGCCTTGTGCCGATCAGGCCGCGTCTCGGCGGATGCGTCAATCCCGTGGAGAAGGGTGGCGACGTGTTCTTAAGTCCGCGGTAAGACCGGGGACCCGGGCGGAGGGGGCGCCGATCCCGCTTACGGGGGCCCGCCTCAGGGCCTCGCCCAGATGCCGAGCCGGGCCGTGCGGGCGTGGCGCTCGGCGTCGACGAGGTCCGCCGTCGCCTCGGGGGTGGCGCGGCCGCCGCCGTTGTAGAGCACCACCTCCGAGAGGTCGTGGCCGTCGACCGTGCAGATCCAGGCGGTACGGCCCGGGTTGGGCTGGCAGTTGACCGGACGACCGGCGAGGTAGCCCGAGAGGTCGCTCGCCTGGGCGCCCCGGGCGGCCTCGACGCCGGAGAGGCGCAAGGTCCGGCCGCCGAGGCGCAGGGTCGCGGTGTCGACCACCTCGGCGACGCCGGCGACCGGGCCGCCGTCCGTCACCGCGCCGGTCTCGACCGGCTCGCGCTTGCCGCCGGGCCGCGCCTCGGCGGATTTGGGCTCTCCCGCCTTCTCGGACGGTTTGGCTTCCGCGGGCTTCGTCTCGGCGGCCTTGTCGGCGACCGTCCTGTCGGCGCCCCTGGGCTCGTCGGGTCGCGCCGGCGGCCTGGCCTCGGCCGTGCGGGTCGCGGCCTGTCCCTGTGCCTGGGCGATCGCGGCCCGGTCGGCGGCCGGCTCGGGATTGCGCAACGCCGCGTAGGCGCCGCCGAGCAGCACGAGCGCCCCGAGGGCGGCGTAGAGCGGGCGCCGGGCCGGCCCCCGGCCGGGCACCGGCTGGCGCCGCGCGAGACCGGGCTTCAGCCCCGCGCCCGGCGGGGGCGGGGCGACCGGGAGCGCGGCCGCCTCGGGCGGTGCGGGCTCCGGGGGCGGACGGCGCAGGCGCGCCCCGAGACCCCGGACGGTCTCCTTCAGCCGCGCCGTCCGGTCGGGCCGGGCGGGGGCGGGCGTGCCCGGCCGGGGCGCGGGATCGACGACGATCCAGTCCCGCGCGGCCGGCGCCGAGGCGGAGGGGCCGGGCGCGGCGGGAGGCAGGAAGAGGGTCGGGTGCTGGCGGCGCAGCTCGTCGACGAGGTCGCCGAGGGTCAGGGGCTGCACCTCGCCGGCCGTGGTCCGGGTGCGCGGGCGCCCGTCGCGGTCGACGACCTGGTAGCCGGGCGGGGCGTCGAGGCGCCGGATCGCCGCTTCGACCAGGAGCTCGAGGGTGCGACGGGCCACCGCGACGGGACGCTGACGGTCGATTTCCGCCCGGATCAGCGCCTGCAACTGCTCACGCGTGGTCATGTCCGCATCACGTCCCATCGTCCCGGCAGCGGGGGTCCCGAGCCGCACCCGTCGTCCGGGCCGCCCCACATGTAGGTGCCGAACGGCGTCCTGTCACAGGGCGGCCGCGCTTGATGTCTCGCCCGCGACGCCCGTCGGGCCGCCGCCCCGACGGGCAGCGGCGGTGACCGGGAGGTCGCGAGATGCGCTCAGTCGCGGCTCGCCACGGCCTCGCGGCGCACGACCCTGCTGTTCTCCGACACGATCACCGGCCGGCCGCCCGCCAGGCTGACGGCGAGCTCGAGGTCGACGGTGCCCTGCGAGCGCACGCCGCGGGCGGGGCTGAAGGCCGAGAAGTCGACCGTGGCCCGCACCTGGCACAGGGCGAGGCCGGCGCTGCAGGCGGTGCGCAGGGAATCCGGCCGCGGCCGGTAGCGCCGCTCCGGCCAGCGCTGCACGAAGCGGCGCTTCTCGGACATCAGGCTCGCCACGCTCATCGTGCGGCCGTGGAAGACGACCTGATTGCCGTAGAAGCCCGGCGCGTCCGCGAGCGTCGTGCCGTTGGGCCCCGAGATCGACGCCAGGTAGTCGCGCGCGAGGCGCTGCGAGGCCACCGCCCAGTCGCGCATCTGGCCGTCCGAGACGGCGACCGGGGCGGGCGCGGGAATCTGCACCGGCAGCGGCCGCTCGGTCCGGGCGAGACGCGCCGCGCGCCTGGCCTCGGTGGCCGCGTGGAGCCCGCTGCGGGCCGGCCGGTGGGCCTCCTCGGCGAGCCGGCGCGGGGCGGTCGGCTGGGACTTGGCCTGGACCTTGGCGGGCGGCGCCTCGACCCGGGGGCCGGGCTCGACCTTCGGCGCGGGGGCGGGCGCCACGCCGGCGCGGGCGGGCGGATCGACCCAGCCCTGCGCCAGGGCGGCGGGCACGATCAGGAGGCTCGCGCCGAGCCCGAGCAGGGCGGCCGCGGGACGGGTGGGGAGAGGCCGGAAGGGACCGAGCATGGGGGCGGCACCGGGGGGAGGACCAGGTTCAGAACGGTGAACGTTCGTCGCCGCGGTTACGGTTCCATTGCGGACGCTGCGCCCTCCCCGCTACCCACGCTGCCCACATCCCCGCGCGGGTCCCGGGCCCACCGCGGATCGGGCCGGCGTCCCGCGCGAAGGGCGGCTCCTCCCGGCCCGGCGGCCCGTTCGCCGAGCCTGCGGCGCCCGTGCGAGCGCGCAGCCCTTGCGAGCACGTAGCCCTTGCCGAGCGCGGCCGCGACCCCACCTGAAGGGCTCCCCGGGTCCGGGCCCCTCTGGCGGTTCGAGGCGTCGACCGCGATGTCGGACCCCTTCTCTGCCTTTGTGCTGACGCGGCACGATCGCACTGGAGGGCCCGCACTCGTGCGCGTCGTTCCCCCCGTCCATTCCCGTCCCGTCGCGGGAGGCGCCGATGTCCGGCGCTGAGGCGACCCGGCGGGCCCTGCTCGTCGTCAACAAGAAGGCCCGCAACGGCGGGCTGGACCTCGAGGCCGTCAAGGGCGTGCTGCGCCGCGGCGGCATCGAGCCGGTGGATCCGCCGCCGGGCGAGACCGACTGCAAGGCGCTGATCCACGCCCACGCGGCCACCTGCGACATGGTGATCCTGGGGGGAGGCGACGGCACCCTCAACGCCGCCGCTCAGGCGCTCACGGAGGCGCAGCTGCCGCTCGGCATCCTGCCGCTCGGCACCGCCAACGACCTCGCCCGCAGCCTCGGCCTGCCGGCCGACCCGCTGGAGGCCGCGGAGGTGATCGCGTCCGTGCCGGCCCGGCCGATCGACCTCGGCTGCGTCAACGGCCACTACTTCTTCAACGTCGCCAGCATCGGCTTCTCGGCCGATCTCGCCGGCGAGCTGACGGCCGACCTCAAGCGCCGCCTCGGCACCGTCGGCTATGCGGTCGCGGCGTTCCGGCTGCTGCGCCGTTCGCGGCCGTTCACGGTCTATATCGAGCACGACGGCACGGTGGAGACCGTGCGCACGATCCAGGTCTCGGTCGGCAACGGCCGCCACTACGGCGGCGGCATGACGGTGGAGGAGAACGCCACCGTCGACGACGGCCTGCTCAACTTCTACAGCCTCGAGGTCGCCCATTGGTGGCGGCTGCTGGCCCTGCTGCCGGCCCTGCGCCGGGGCACGCAAGGGAAAGCCGCCGACGTGCGGGCCTTCCAGACCACCGAGGTGGTGCTGCGCACCAAGAAGCCGCGCCCGGTCAACACCGACGGCGAATTGACGACCTACACCCCCGCCCACGTGCGGGTGCTGCGACAAGCCGTCCAGGTCCACGCCCCGCCGCCCGCGGCGCCGACGGGCCGACCCTCGATCTTCCCGTAGAGAGGATCTCGCCGTGGAGTCCCTCATTCAGCTCGCCGCCGACCCGACGGCCTGGGCCGCCCTCGCGACCCTCGTCGTCATGGAGGTCGTGCTCGGCATCGACAACCTGATCTTCATCTCGATCATCACCAACAAGCTGCCGGTGGCGCAGCAGTCGCGGGCCCGGCGTATCGGCATCGGGCTCGCGCTGATCCTGCGCCTCGCCCTGCTCGGCACCGTCGCCTACATCGTCCACCTGACCCAGCCGGTGTTCGAGATCTTCGGCAAGGGCCTGTCCTGGCGCGACATGATCCTGATCGCCGGCGGCCTGTTCCTGCTCTGGAAGGCCACCAAGGAGATCCACCACAGCCTCGATCCCGATCCGGCGGAGAAGACCGGTGGGGGCGCCTCGCTCGGCTACGCCGCGGCGATCGGCCAGATCCTGATCCTCGACCTCGTGTTCTCGATCGACAGCATCATCACGGCGGTCGGCATGACCGAGCACGTGCCGATCATGGTGATCGCGGTTCTCGCCGCGGTGACCGTGATGCTGGTGGCCGCCGATCCCCTGTCGCGCTTCATCGCCGCCAACCCGACGGTGGTGATGCTGGCGCTGGGCTTCCTGATCATGATCGGCATGACGCTGATCGCGGAAGGCTTCGGGGCCCACGTGCCGAAGGGCTACGTCTACACCGCCATGGCCTTCTCGGCCGGCGTCGAGGCGCTGAACATCCTCGGCCGGCGGGCGCGGAAGGGGAAGCGCAACGCGGCGTGACGCGCCCCTGAACGTTGCTGCGAGAACAGCCCCCGACCGTCACCCGGTCGGGGGCTGTTCTCGTTCGGGAGGATCCGGCGTCGTGGCCGACGGCGCGCTCCCCGGCCCGAAGGACGCCCGCGGGAAGGTGGGCCCGGCGTCAGGGAGACGACGCTGCGTCCTCGCGGGCGCAGACGGCCGGATCGGGTGGGATCGTCGCCGCGTCGGCGAATTCGGCCCGGGCCCGCTCGAGGTCGACCCGGAACGCCGCATCGCCGATCAGCGCCGCGAACAGGGCGCTGCCGGCGAGGCGCCCGGCCTCGACGTCGCTCGCCCAATGCACCCCGCAGACGATCCGGCTCTCGCCGTAGACCCGGGCGCGGGCCAGGACCGGGGCGGCGCGCTCCGGCATCAGGGCGGCCAGCACGAGGCCGAAGGTCCAGCCCTCGGTGGCGTGGCCGGACGGGTAGGCGAGGCTCTCGTCGAGGGCCCGGCTGCGCGGGCCGCAGAGGAGCGCGTCGTTGCCGAGATGCGGCCGCAGGCGGGCGAAATGCGCCTTGGCGTCGCGCACCACCGTCACCACGTCGCGGCGGACACGGGCGAGGAGACCGGCCAGAACCGGCAGCCGGGCGGGGTCGAGGCGGCGGCCGGCGGGGCAGGAGAAGTGGCCGAGGAGCGCGGCGATGCCCGAGGGGATGTCGGCGGTGGCAAGCGCCCAGCGCGGGGTGCCGGCGAGCGCCCGGGTCGCGGCGTAGGTCGCCGCGTCGGCGGCGTGCGCGGCGCTGCCGGGCTTCGGCGGCGGTGGCAGGATCGCCGCGGCGTCGAGGGCGCCGTCGGCGAGGTAGGGCCGCAGCGCAGGCTCGGCCGCGGCCGGGGCGAGCGCCGCGGCAGAGAGCACAAGCGCCGCGGAGAGGAGGCGCACCCCCGCGAGGAGCGCCCGCCCCGTCCTCACGCCGCGGCGCCGAGGATCGCGGCCGCGACCGCCTCGGGGCATTCCTCGTGGGCGGCGAGCGCGCCAGGGATCGCGACGCTGCGCACGAGGCCGGCCTCGGCGAGCGCCGTCATCTCGGCGCCCGAGCGGCGCGGCGCGCCCCTGGGGTGGAGCATCGTCACCGGCGGCAGGCCGGGGCCGAACAGGGCGTGGAACTCGGCGCGGGTCCGCACCGGATCGAGGCCGCCGGTGACGAAGGCGGCGGTGCCGAAGCGGGCGCGGGGCTGGTGCGTCACCCGCCGCTTCTCGGCCAGCAGCGCCGGGGTGACCCGGGCCCGATCGGCATAGACGTGGGCCTGCATCATCCGCGACACGATCGGGGTGCTGACGTTGATCCGGTAGAGCAGGTTGCCGACGAACGGCGCCTCGACGGCGCGGCGCAGGCGCCCGAAGAGCGGCCGGCGCTCCTCGCCCATCGCGGTCGGCAGCGGGCCGCGCCAGGTCGGCGCCACCAGGACCAGCCGGGAAAAGGCGCCCGGATGCCGGGCGGCCGCGGCGAGAAGGTAGCCGGCGGCGTGGCCGGCCGCGATCCCGAGCGCGTAGGGGCCGGGCGCTTGCCATGCGCCGCCATGCGGCGCCAGGAGCGCGTCGAGGAAGGCGTGCAGCGTGTCGGGCGCGAGCGGCACCCGGGCACGCGGTTGCGCGCCGAAGCCGGGCCAGTCCGGCACCAGGCAAGCGTGGCGGGTGGACAGCCGCGTCGCCAGGGGCCGCATCTCCTCGCGGGTCGAGATCGAGGACAGGGCCGGCAGCAGCAGGGCCGGCGGTCCCTCGCCGATCCGGTCCACCGGCAGGGTCAGGGCGCGCCCGGCCAGGGTGAAGGAGAGGGTCTGCGTCTCGATGCCGGCCATCACGGGCTCCCTCAGAACGGCTTCACCACCACCAGGATCACGATCAGGATCAGCAGGAGCGTCGGCACCTCGTTGAGCACCCGGTAGAATTTGGGGCTGCGAACGTTCCGGTCGGCGGCGAAGTCCTTGACCATCCGCGACAGCCAGCCGTGGATGCCGCTCATCGCCAGCACCAGGGCGAGCTTGGCGTGCATCCAGCCCTGGGTATAGGCCTCGCTCATCACCATGAGGGCGATGCCGAAGATCCAGGTGGCGATCATGCCCGGCAGCATGATCGCCTTGGCGAGGCGCCGCTCCATCACCTTGAAGGTCTCGGCCGTCGCCGAGCCTGCCGGCAGCGCGGCGTGATAGACGAACAGCCGCGGCAGGTAGAGCATCGCCGCCATCCAGGCGATGAGCGAGACGATGTGGGCGGCCTTGATCCAGAGATACACGGTGGGGTGGTTCCTGTCAGGGGATGTTTGACCGCTTTGTTCATTTCATCCTACCCTCGACCTCATCCTGAGGTGTCAGTCGATCTTTGATCGACTGACCTCGAAGGAGGGCTCTGGAGCGCCCCACGATCGCGCTGCGATCGCGAAGCTCTCTACGTCTTTGATTTTGCCGCATTTTCTTTCGACGAACCGGCATCCACTTCGTCGGAAAATGCTCCAGAAGCCTCCGAGCGAGCTGGAGACCTCCTTCGAGGCTCCCTTCGGTCGCGCCTCGGGATGAGGTTGCGGATGAGAAGGGGCAGGAGCGTGCGTGGTGCGACGTCCCCTCACCGCCGCAACCGCGCCAGCATCCGCTCGACATGGGGGATCGGCGTCTGCGGGGTGATGCCGTGGCCGAGGTTGAAGATGTGGGGCGTGCCGGCGGTGGCCTCCAGGATGGCGTCCACGGCGGCGTCGAGCGCCGCGCCGCCGGCGATCAGGGTCTCGGGGTGGAGATTGCCCTGCGTGACGACGCGGGCCGGCAGGCGGGCCCGCAGAGCCTTCAGATCCACCGCCCAATCGACCCCGACCGCGTCGGCGCCGGTCTCGTCCGCCACCCGGGCGTGGCCGTCGAGCCCGGAGCCGCGGGCGAAGACGATGATCCGGGCGCCCGGCACCCGGGCGCGGATGCCGGACACGATCCGGGCGATCGGCCGGAAGCTCCAGCGCGACAGCGCGTCGCCCGCCTCGCCCGCCGGCACGTCCGGCAGGCTGCCGGCATGGCTCTCGAAGATCTGCACCGCGTCGGCGCCGGCCTCGAACTGGCGCACGAGGTACTCGGTCGAGACCGCGACCAGCCGGTCGATCAGGGCGTCGAGGAGGGCGGGGTCGCGGGCGGCGAGGGCGCGGGCGGGCGCCAGGTCCGGCGTGCCGCACCCGCCGATCATGTAGCTCGCCACGGTCCAGGGCGCGCCGCAGAACCCGAGCAGCGTCGTCTCGGACGGCAGCTCCGCCCGCAGGCGGCCGACGGTCTCGAAGACGGGCGCCAGGTGGCGCATGATCCGCGGGTCGCCCGCCTCGATCAGCGCGTCGAACTCGGTCCGGCCGGCCATCGGGTCGAGGCGGGGACCTTCCCCCTCCACGAAGCGCACGTCCTGGCCGAGCGCGTGGGGCACCACCAGGATGTCGGAGAACAGGATCGACGCCTCGAAGCCGAAGCGGCGGATCGGCTGCAGCGTGACCTCGGTGGCGAAGTCGGGGTTGTAGCAGAGGTCGAGGAAGGAGCCGGCCTCGGCCCGCACCGCCCGGTATTCCGGCAGGTAGCGCCCGGCCTGGCGCATCATCCAGGCCGGCGGGGGCGACAGCGCCTCGCCGTCGAGCACCCGCAGGATCGGCCGCTCGGCGGCTTCCTTCCCGGCTCCCGCGGTCCCGCTCATTCTCCGTCCCCCCGAAAACCGTCTGCCGCCACGCCGGCGGCCGGTTTCCCTATGCCGAGAACCGCACTCCGGCGCCAGCCCGACGCGTCGTCGCGACCCCGGGCGATGCCCATCCCCACCCAGGCCTCTGAAAAGAAAAGAGAGATTCTAGGAATCTGTTTTTTCTATTGGGGGCAGGCATCGCGGGGCTCCAGCCCCGTCCACAGCCCGTCCCCACCGCCGGTGCGTTAAGAGGCCTTTAACAGATTTACTCCATTGTCGAAGGATCGCGAGAGTCACGAGGGGTTTGACCCCCGTCGGACCCGGATCGTCGGGTCCACGTCCCGGATTCTCCCACGGGCGGTCCGCCACGAGTGTTAACGCCCGGCCTGTTGAGGCGCGAGGCCGTTAACCCACAGGCCTCCTGCCTGGACCTCGCTTCGTCGGCGCTTTATCCACACTCATCGACTCCGCGTGGCTGATCGGTGGACGACGCACCGAGCCTCGGAGTCTTGGTGTCTGCCGCGCCCGCGGCGAGCCCGGGGAGCCCGCGTGGTCCGCAGCTACTTCCACCTCCACCTCGTGTCGGATTCCACCGGCGAGACCCTGATCAATGTCGGCCGCGCGGCCGCCGCGCAGTACGAGGGGGTTTCGGCGATCGAGCACGTCTACCCCCTGGTGCGCTCGGGCACCCAGCTCGAGCGGGTGATCAACGAGATCGAGCAGGCCCCCGGTATCGTGCTCTACACCCTGGTCGGGCGCGAGCTCACCGAGCGGCTGGAGGAGGCCTGCCGGGCCACCGGCTCGCCGCTGCTCTCGGTGCTGGAGCCGGTGCACCAGCTGCTGCAATCCTATCTCGGCACCCACTCGACGGCGCGGCCGGGCGCGCAGCACATGCTGAACGCGGAGTACTTCAAGCGCATCGACGCGATGAACTTCACGCTCGCCCACGACGACGGCAACCTGCCGCACGACCTCAACGAGGCGGACGTGATCCTGCTCGGGGTCAGCCGCACCTCGAAGACGCCGACGGCGATCTACCTCGCCAACCGGGGCTTGAAGACCACCAACATCCCGCTCATCCCGGGCGTGCCGCCGCCGGCGATCCTCGAGACCCTGCGCCAGCCGCTCATCGTCGGGCTGATCGCCTCGCCGGAGCGGATCGTCCAGATCCGCCAGAACCGCCTGCTCAGCCTCAAGGCCGACGATTCCTCCTCCTACGTCGACCGCGACGCGGTGGCGAACGAGATCGCCTCCTCGCGCCGGCTCTTCGCCCGCAACCGCTGGCCGGTGATCGACGTCACCCGGCGCTCGATCGAGGAGACCGCCGCGGCGATCGTCGACTACTACCGCGAGCACCGGCTCAAGTTCATCGCCGACTGATCCGATGCCGCACGCTTCCTCGCTCTGGCGCGGGCCCGCGCCGCTCCTCCTCGCCTCGACCAGCCCGACCCGGCGCGCGCTGCTCGAATCCGCCGGGTTGACCGTGGAGACCCGGGCCCCGGGCGTCGACGAGCGCGCCGTCGAGGCGCAGGCCGCCGGTCTCTCGCCCGAAAACCTCGCCGAGCGCCTGGCCGCCGCCAAGGCGGAGGCGGTCGCGGGCCCGTCGCCCGGCCGGGTGGTGGTCGGCGCCGACCAGGTGCTCGACCTCGACGGCACGGTCTTCCACAAGCCCGCCGACCGGGCGGGCGCCGCCGCCCATCTCGCGCGGCTGCAGGGGCGCACCCACGCGCTCCACTCCGCCGTGGCGCTCGCGGTCGACGGCGCGGTGGCCGAGGTCTTCGTCGTCACCGCGCGGCTCGCGATGCGGCCGCTCGACGAGGCAGGGATCAAAGCCTACCTCGACGCCGCCGGGCCTTCGGTGACCGGCAGCGTCGGCGCCTACCAGCTCGAGGGCGTCGGCATCCACCTGTTCGACCGCATCGAGGGCGACCACTCGACCATCCTGGGCCTGCCGCTGCTGCCGCTGCTCGCGCGGTTGCGGGGGCGGGGATTGCTGGCGTTCTGAGGACACATGTCGGAGGCAGGGCAGTAGCGTGACGCCTGTTCCCTTCATCCCACCCGCGACCTCATCCTGAGGTGTCAGTCCATCAATGATGGACTGACCTCGAAGGAGGGTTCCAGAAGGCTCTGCGATCCCTGGAGCCCTCCTTCGAGGTCAGCCGATTTTCAATCGGCTAACACCTCAGGATGAGGTTGAGGATTGGACCAATCTCGAAAAGCACTCGAACCGCCTGAGACTGATGTCGCGATGACGACCCCGCACCCCCGAGCCTTCGTGGTGGGCCACCCGATCGCCCATTCCCGCTCGCCGCTGATCCACGCCCACTGGCTCGCCGAGCACGGCTTGCCCGGCACCTACGAGCGCGTCGACGTCCATCCCGATGCCTTTCTGGACTTCGTCCGGTCCCTGCACGCGGCAGGCTTCGTCGGCGGCAACGTCACGATCCCGCACAAGGAGGCGGCCTTCCGCCTCGCCGAGGAACTGACGCCCCGGGCCGGGCGGATCGGCGCCGTCAACACCCTGTGGTTCGAGGACGGGCGCCTCCACGGCGACAACACCGACGCGCCGGGCTTCCTCGCCCATCTCGATGCCAGCCTGGGTGCCGGCTGGCCGGAGGCGACGGGCGTCGCGAACGGGCGCGCCGCCCTGGTGCTCGGCGCCGGCGGGGCGGCCCGGGCCATCCTGGTCGGGCTCCTCGAACGCGGCCTCGACCGGCTGATCGTCGCCAATCGCAGCGCCGAGCGGGCCGAGGGCCTGACCGCCCTCGATCCGGCCCGGATCACGGCGTCGTCCTGGGATGCGGTACCGTCGCTGCTCCCGGAGACCGGGCTCCTCATCAACACCACGGCGCTCGGCATGGCCGGGCAGGATCCGCTCGTCCTCGACCTCGCACCGCTGCCGGCACAGGCCGCGGTGTCCGACATCGTCTACGTGCCGTTGGAGACCCCGCTGCTCGCCGCCGCCCGGGCCCGCGGGCTGCCGGCGGTCGACGGGCTCGGCATGCTGCTGCACCAGGCGGTGCCGGGCTTTCGCCACTGGTTCGGCGCGACGCCTTGCGTGACTCCCGCCCTGCGCGCCCGCATCGTCGCCGATCTGGAGAGCCACGGATGAGCCGGCCCTTCGTCCTCGGCCTCACCGGCTCGATCGGGATGGGCAAGAGCGCCACCGCGGCGATGTTCCGCGCGCGCGGCGTGCCGGTCCACGACGCCGATGCCTGCGTGCACGCCCTCTACGGACCGGGCGGGGCCGCCGCCGCCGCGATCGGCGATGCGTTCCCCGGGACGCTCGGCGCCGATGGGGCGGTCGATCGCGCGGCGTTGCGCGACGCCGTGCTGGGCGATGCCCAGCGCCTGCGCCACCTCGAATCCCTGGTCCACCCCCTGGTGGGCGCGGCCCGGGACGTGTTTCTCGCCGCGCACGCGGCGGCGCCCCTCGTGGTGCTCGACGTGCCGCTCCTGTTCGAGACCGGCGGCGAGCGCCATTGCGACGCCGTCGCGGTGGTCACCGCCCCCGCCGAGGTGCAGCGCGCCCGGGTGCTGGCCCGCCCCGGCATGACCGAGGCGGCCTTCGCGCAGATCCTCGCCAAGCAGATGCCCGACGCCGAGAAGCGCCGGCGCGCCGACTACCTGATCGAGACCGACCGCGGCTTCCCCCACGCCGAGGCGCAGGTGGACGCGGTGATCGCCGCCGCGGCGGCGCGGCGGGCCGGTTAACGCTTCCTCGCTACACCGGTCGAAACCAGCTCACAGGGGAACCGCACGATGCTGCGCGAGATCGTCCTCGACACCGAGACCACCGGCACCGAGGCCAAGACCGACCGGCTGATCGAGATCGGCTGCATCGAGCTCCTCAACCACATCCCGTCGGGGCGCGAGTTCCATCGCTACATCAACCCGCAGCGGGCGGTGTCGGAGGGCGCGTTCCGGGTCCACGGCCTCTCGGACGCGTTCCTCTCCGACAAGCCGCTCTTCGCGCAGATCCTGCCCGACTTCCTGGAGTTCTGCGGCGACGCGACGCTCGTGATCCACAACGCCGCCTTCGACGTCGGCTTCCTCAACGCCGAATACGCTCGGCTGGGCGACAAGGCGCCGCCGCCGATCGAGCTGGCGAGCGTCGTCGACACCCTGGCGCTCGCCCGCCGCAAGCATCCGGGCGCGGCCAACAACCTCGATGCGCTGTGCTCGCGCTACGGCATCGACAATTCCCGCCGCACCAAGCACGGCGCGCTCCTCGATTCGCAGATCCTCGCCGAGGTCTATATCGAGTTGCTCGGCGGCAAGCAGACAACGCTCGGGCTGACGGTGGAGGGCAATGCCGGCCCGGCCGGCCCGTCCCTGCGCGCCGCCCCCGTCGAGCACGGCCCGCGCCCGACCCGCAGCCGCCTCACCGAGGCCGAGCTGGCCGCGCATGCGGCCTTCACGGCGGGCATGGGCGAGAAGGCGATCTGGCGGGAGTACCTGGGGGAGGTGGATTGAATTCCGAAATCGGGAAGGGCGATCCGCGCGCTGAGGGCGCGGCACCCGTCCCGGCGCGTGATCGATCCTACTCGGTGGCTTCGCGTCCGGCCCCATCCTGCGCCTTTGCCGTCCTCAGTTCGTGCTCAAGGGCTTGGATCTTCTCGGTTAACGCGCGAATCTCGTTCTGCTGCGCCGTCACACGTTGCCGAACTTCGGTCAGCAGTATGAAATCTTCCGTCGGCTCGCTGAAGTTGGTGACATTGTTGGATCCGAATTTTCTGACATTATACGATTTGAAATGATCGGAGATGAAGCCGGCCGGACTGGCCTCCTCCGGCAAACATTTTTGGAAGATCCCGACGTAGTCGTTCCAGTCGTCGCTCATCCGACCAGCCGTGAAACTCTCGATGAGCGTGCACTGAAAGCCGTTGACCGTCGCCCATTCTGCGAGAGCGAGGCCAGCTTCAGGGTAGAAGCGCCAGCAGTCGATCGGGTATGAATGATATTTGCCATTCGACGGGGCACTAACGTATATATAACCGCCATTTTTCGTAATTCTGACTAACTCTAAAAATGTTTTCCAGAAAAACTTGTCGTGCTCCATCTGCGAACTCGACAAAGTGATGTCGGAAAAGCTGTCTCTTATTGGTAGAGGCTTCAGAGGATCGATCATCAGATCGACGCCTTTTCCGTGTTCAACATCCATTCCGATGTAAGTATCTGTTTTTTCAACATGATCACGCAATGTTCCATTTACATCCATACTACCAATTTCAACAATTATGCATGGATGATTTTTGACATATGTTCGAATGAACGCTCCGCCGATCTCGTAGGCTGTATCGTGCATCGAAAAATCGTCCCACAGCTAAAAAAAATCAATTTCGAATCCGAATTTGGCAGATCCGGAGCAGGAGGACAAAGCCGGTGTGGAACCAGGCATTCGGCGAATGCGCTCGATCCCCAGCAGAATGACAATCGACGTGAGCTCGTGATCCCGCGATGCACTCATACCCAGCCTGGTCCCGGCGCAACCCGGCAGAATCCCTCGGCCGGACTCTACGGCCTGACCGCGTAGAGGCGGCTACTCCGCCGCCTTGACGTAGCTCTCCACCGGCGGGCACGCGCAGACCAGGTTGCGGTCGCCATAGGCATTGTCCACCCGGTTGACCGGCGGCCAGTACTTGTCGACCCGGAAGGCGCCGGCCGGGAAGCAGGCGGCCTCGCGGGAATAGGGCCGTTCCCAGGGGCCGATCAGGTCCTCGACCGTGTGGGGCGCGTTCTTGAGCGGGTTGTCGGCCCGGTCCATCCGGCCCTCCTCGATCGCCCGGATTTCCTCACGGATCGCCAGCATGGCGTCGCAGAAGCGGTCGATCTCGCCCTTGGTCTCGGACTCGGTCGGCTCGATCATCAGCGTGCCGGCCACCGGCCAGCTCATCGTCGGCGGGTGGAAGCCGCAATCGATCAGCCGCTTGGCGATGTCCTCGACGCTGATCCCTGCGCTCTTCATCAGCGGGCGGGCGTCGATGATGCACTCGTGCGCCACCCGGCCGTGGGTGCCGATGTAGAGAACCTCGTAGGCCCCGACGAGGCGCTTCGCGATGTAGTTGGCGTTGAGGGTCGCGATGCGGGTGGCCTGCGTCAGCCCCCGCCCGCCCATCAGCAGGCAGTAGCTCCAGGAGATCGGCAGGATCGCCGCCGACCCGTAGGGCGCGGCCGAGACCGAGAATTCGCGCCCGTCGGTCTCGACGTGGCCGGGCAGGAACGGGATCAGGTGCGCCTTGACGCCGATAGGCCCCATGCCGGGCCCGCCGCCGCCATGCGGGATGCAGAAGGTCTTGTGCAGGTTGATGTGGCTGACATCCGCCCCGATGTCGCCGGGCTGGGCGAGGCCGACCAGCGCGTTGAGGTTGGCACCGTCGAGATAGACTTGGGCCCCATGGGCGTGGGTGATGTCGCAGATCTCCCGCACCGCCTCCTCGAACACCCCGTGGGTGGACGGGTAGGTGATCATGCAGGCGGCGAGGTTATCTCCGAGCTTCTCGGCCTTGGCGCGAAAATCGGCCACGTCGACGTTGCCGTTGCGGTCGGCGCCGACCACCACGACGGTCATGCCGCACATCTGGGCGGAGGCCGGGTTGGTGCCGTGGGCCGAGGACGGGATCAGGCAGATCGTCCGGTGCCCCTCCCCGCGCGACAGGTGGTAGGCGCGGATCGCGAGCAGGCCGGCATACTCGCCCTGCGCGCCGGAATTCGGCTGCATCGAGATCGCCGCGTAGCCGGTGATGTCGGCGAGCTTCTGCGAGAGATCCTGGATCATCTCGGCATAGCCCTCGGCCTGGTCCTTCGGCGCGAAGGGATGAAGCTCCGAGAATTCCGGCCACGAGATCGGCAGCATCTCGGCGGTCGCGTTGAGCTTCATCGTGCAGGAGCCCAGCGGGATCATCGCCCGGTCGAGGGCGAGGTCGCGGTCGGCGAGGCGGCGCATGTAGCGCGTCATCTCGCTCTCGGCCCGGTTCATGTGGAAGATCGGGTGGGTCAGGTACTCCGAGGTGCGGACGAGATCCGCCGGCAGGCGCGGCTCGGGCCAGGATTCGTCGTAAGCCAGGCTGTCGCCGCCGAAGGCGCGCCACACCGCCTCGATGATGTCGGGCCTCGTGCGCTCGTCGACCGTGATGCCGATGCGGTCGTTGCCGACTTTCCGCAGGTTGATCCCGTTGGCGACGGCGTTCTTGAGGATCACGCCCTGGAACGGCCCGACCGTGACGGTGATCGTGTCGAAGAACGCGTCGGGATGGGTCTCGAAGCCGAGCTGGTTCAGCCCCGCGGCGAGCCGGGTCGCGTCGCGGTGGATGCGCATCGCGATCGCCTTGAGCCCGCGCGGCCCGTGGAACACCGCGTACATCGAGGCGATGACCGCCAGCAGCACCTGGCTGGTGCAGATGTTCGAGGTCGCCTTCTCGCGCCGGATGTGCTGCTCGCGGGTCTGGAGCGAGAGCCGGTAGGCGCGGTTGCCGCGGGAATCGACCGAGACGCCGACGATGCGCCCGGGGAGCGCCCGCTTGTGGGCGTCCCGCGTCGCCATGTAGGCGGCGTGCGGCCCGCCATAGCCCATCGGCACGCCGAAGCGCTGCATCGAGCCGACCGCGATGTCGGCCCCCATCTCGCCCGGGGGTTTGAGCACCGTCAGAGCCAGGGGATCGGCCGCCACCACGGCGATGGCGCCGAATTCATGGAGCTTTGCGAATACGTCGGTGAAGTCGTGGGCCGCGCCCTCGACGCCCGGATACTGGACGATCGCGCCGAACACGGAAGCGGGATCGAGGTCGGTGAAGGGATCGCCGACGACGATGCGCCAGCCGAACGGCTCGGCCCGGGTCTTCAGCACCGCGATGGTCTGCGGCAGGCACTGCGCGTCGACGAAGAAGATGTCAGGTTTGGCGGTCGCGATCCGGCGCGCCATGCCCATCGCCTCGGCGGCGGCCGTCGCCTCGTCGAGGAGCGAGGCGTTGGCGATGTCGAGCCCGGTCAGGTCGCCGACGCAGGTCTGGAAGTTGAGCAGGGCTTCGAGCCGGCCCTGGCTGATCTCGGGCTGGTAGGGCGAGTAGGCCGTGTACCAGGCCGGGTTCTCGAAGATGTTGCGCTGGATTGCCGGCGGCATCGTGGTGCCGTGGTAGCCCTGGCCGATCAGCGAGGTCAGCAGCCTGTTCTTGTTGGCGGTGGCGCGCAGGCGCTCGATCGCCCGGCGCTCCGACAGGGCGGCGCCGAACTCGGTGGCTTCTCTCTGGCGGATGCCGGCCGGCAGGGTCTCGTCGATCAGGGCGTCGAGGCTGTCCGCACCGACCACCTCCAGCATGCGGGCGATCTCGTCGACCGACGGGCCGATATGGCGGCGGTTGGCGAAGTCGTAGGGATCGTACTTGTCCATCGGCATGGGAGGCGCGCCCTGATCGGAGCCGCGTGGGGCGGCTCGGGATGCGAAGGCGGAGCCGGTCGCAGCCCCGCCCGTCGGGATGTCAGCCCAAGGAGGCCCGGTAGGCCGCCTCGTCCATCAGCCCGTCGAACTGGGACGGGTCCGAGAGGCGCACGCGGTAGAGCCAGCCCTCCCCTTGCGGGTCCGTGCCGACGCTCTCCGGGCTGCTCACCGCCGCCTCGTTGACCTCGATCACCTCGCCGTCGACCGGCGCGTAGACGTCGGAGGCCGCCTTGACGGATTCCACCACCGCGGCGGCCGCGCCCTTGGTCAGGGTGGCGCCGACCTTCGGCAACTCGATGAAGACGAGGTCGCCGAGCTGCCCGGCGGCATGGTCGGTGATCCCCACCGTCGCCACGTCGCCCTCCAGGCGCAGCCACTCGTGCTCGTCGGTGTATTTCAGCATCGAGAGAACTCCCTTGTGTCAGGACCGCTTGAAGCCGGCAGGGCGGAACGGCAGAGGCACCACCGCGCAGGGCAGGCGCTGGCCGCGCACCTCGGCGAAGACCTGCGCGCCGGGCACGGCCAGCGCGCGCGGCAGCACCCCCATGGCGATCGGCGCCTCCAGGCTCGGGCCGAAGCCGCCGGAGGTCACCCGGCCGGCCGCCTCGGCGGCGTCGGCCGCCGCGTAGAGCGCCGCACCGGCCCGCACCGGGGTCCGCCCCTCAGGCTTCAAGCCCACCCGCAGCCGCGCCGGTCCCTCCTCCAGCTCCGCCAGGATGCGCTCGGCCCCCGGGAAGCCGCCGGCCCGGTCGCCGCCCAGGCGCCGCACCTTCGGGATCGCCCAGGCGAGACCGGCCTCGACCGGCGAGGTCTCGGGGCCGATATCCGAGCCGTGCAGGCACAGGCCGGCTTCGAGGCGCAGGGAATCGCGGGCGCCGAGGCCGACCGGCTTCACCTCCGGCTCGGCCAGCAGCGCCCGGGCGAGCGCCACCGCGGAGGCGGCCGGCAGCGCGACCTCGAACCCGTCCTCGCCGGTATAGCCGGAGCGCACGACGACGCCCTCCTCGCCGCCGAACGCGATGGTGCGTGCATCCATGAAGCGCATCCCGGCGACCGCCGGCAGATGGCGGGCGAGGGCCGCGTCCGCCCCCGGGCCCTGGAGGGCGAGCAAGGCCCGCTCGACCGGCTCGACCGTGCAGGCGGTGCCGATTGCGTCGAGCAAGTGGGCGAGGTCGGCCGCCTTGTTGGCGGCGTTGACGACCAGGAGGTAGTGGTCGCCCAAGTGGGCGAGCATCAGGTCGTCGAGGATGCCGCCGCCCGGCAGCGTCAGGACACCGTAGCGCTGGCGGCCGACGCCGAGGTCGAGGACGTCGATCGGCAGGACGGTCTCGAGGGCGCGGTCGGCGTCGCCCGGGTCGCCGGAGCGGGCCCGCACGGCGATCTGGCCCATATGCGAGACGTCGAACAGGCCGGCGGCCCGGCGCGTGTGCAGGTGCTCCTTCAGGAGCCCGAGAGGATAGTGCAGCGGCATGCTGTAGCCGGCGAACGGCACCATCCGGGCGCCGGCCTCCCCGTGCAGCGCGTGCAAGGGCGTCTCACGGAGGCTGGCGGTCATCGCGGAGGCTCCCGAGCGTGTCCGGCCGCGGGCGGGACCACCGGTCCCCTGCGGTCCGACTTCGCCCGGGAGGCTAGGACAAAAGTGCCATTGACGCTACCCGGTCTGGCCTACCGGCCCGCGCGGACCGATCGGCAACGGCACCGCTTCGCCGCCGGCCTGCGGCAAGAACGACCGAACCGGACCGCTCAAGCGAAAATGTTTTGCGCGATCGGCTCGGGAGGCGGCAAACGAAGCAGCTTCTGCCGCGACCGGGGGCTTATCCTGGCGCCACCGATGGGAGACGAAACGCCATGAGCGCGAGCGCCAAGCCGAGCCCGGCCGTGCCGGTCAACGAGAACGACCGTTCGACCGGTCAAGCGATCCTGGGTCCCCGCGGCGTGGCCGATCCGGATCCGGCCGAGACCGCGGACTGGCTCGCCTCCCTCGAATCGGTCCTGCGCCACGGCGGCGCGGCGCGCGCCCGCTTCCTCCTCGACCGGCTGGAGCAGAAGGCGCGGGAGATCGGCATCGTCGAGGAGGCACCGCCCTACTCGCCCTACCGCAACACCATCCCGCTCGAGAAGCAGCCGCCCTATCCGGGCGACCTCGCGGTCGAGGAGCGGCTCACCTCGATCATGCGCTGGAACGCGCTCGCCATGGTGGTGCGGGCCAACATGGCCTACGGCGAGCTCGGCGGCCACGTCGCGAGCTACGCGTCCGCCGCCGAGATCTTCGAGCTCGGCTTCAACCACTTCTTCCAGGCCGGCGACGCCACCGGTGCGGGCGCCGACCTCGTGTTCTTCCAGCCGCATTCGGCGCCCGGTGTCTATGCCCGTGCCTTCCTGGAGGGACGGCTCTCCGAAACCAACCTGAAGCATTACCGCCAGGAGATCGCCGGCGAGGGCCTGTGCTCGTACCCGCATCCCTGGCTGATGCCCGAGTTCTGGCAGGTGCCGACCGGCTCGATGGGCATCGGGCCGATGAACGCGATTTACCAGGCGCGCTTCATGCGCTACCTGAGCGACCGGGGCTTGGCCGACACCGCCGGCCAGCACGTCTGGGGCGTGTTCGGCGACGGCGAGATGGACGAGCCGGAATCGATCGGCGCGCTGACGCTGGCGGCGCGCGAGAAGCTCGACAACGTCACCTTCGTGATCAATTGCAACCTGCAGCGCCTCGACGGGCCGGTGCGCGGCAACGGCCAGATCATCCAGGAGCTGGAGAGCGTCTTTCGCGGGGCCGGCTGGAACGTCGTCAAGGTGCTGTGGGGCTCGGAATGGGACGCGATCTTCGCCCGCGACACCAACCACGCCCTCCTGCGCCGCTTCGCCGCCACGGTGGACGGCAAGTACCAGACGCTGGGCGCCAAGGACGGGGCCTACAACCTCGCCCACTTCTTCGGTGAGGACGAGGAAGTGAAGGCGCTCGTCTCCCACATGTCGGACGGCGACGTCGACAAGCTCAAGCGCGGCGGCCACGATTTCCGCAAGCTCTTTGCTGCCTTCGCGGCGGCGAAGGCCACCAAGGGCCGCCCGACCGTGATCCTGGCCAAGACCAAGAAGGGCTACGGCATGGGGGGCGCGGGCGAATCGCGCATGACCGCCCACCAGGCGAAGAAGCTCGACACCGACGCCCTGAAGGCGTTCCGTGATCGCTTCGCCCTGCCGCTCACCGACGCGCAGGTCGAGCGGCTGGAATTCTACAAGCCCGACGAGAACAGCCGCGAGCTGCGCTACCTGCGCGAGCGCCGGGAAAAGCTCGGCGGCTTCCTGCCGAAGCGCCGCCGCACGGCGGCCCACGTCCCCGTGCCGGACCTCTCGACCTATGCGGGCTTCGCGCTCGAGGCCGACGGCAAGGAGATGTCGACCACCACCGCGGCGGTGCGGCTGTTCAGCAGCCTGATCAAGCACAAGGAGCTGGGCCCGCGCGTCGTGCCGATCGTCGCCGACGAGGCGCGCACCTTCGGCATGGCCAACCTCTTCCGGCAGGTCGGCATCTACTCGCCGCTCGGCCAGCTCTACGAGCCGGAGGATGCCGGCTCGATGCTCTACTACAAGGAGTCCCGCGACGGTCAGCTCCTGGAGGAGGGTATCACCGAGGCCGGGGCGATCTCGTCCTGGGCGGCGGCCGCGACGTCCTACAGCGTCCACGGCCTCGCGATGCTGCCGTTCTACATCTACTACTCGATGTTCGGCTTCCAGCGCGTCGGCGACCTGATCTGGGCGGCGGCCGACCAGCGCGCCCGCGGCTTCCTGATCGGCGCTACCGCAGGCCGCACCACGCTCGGCGGCGAGGGTTTGCAGCACCAGGACGGGTCGAGCCACCTCGTCGCCGCGACCATCCCGAATTGCCGCGCCTACGACCCGGCCTTCGCCTACGAGATGGCCGTGATCCTCGATCACGGCGCCCGCGACATGATGGAGCGCGACGTCGACGCGTTCTACTACGTCACGGCGATGAACGAGAACTACGCCCAGCCCTCGATGCCGACGGGCGTACGGGACGGGATCATCCGCGGAATGTATCGTTTCGCCGGCTATGGAAACGATGAGCCGGCTATTCGTCTCCTCGGCTCGGGCGCGATCCTGCCGGAAGTGATTGCCGCGGCGAAGATTCTCGCCGAGGAGTGGGGCATCGCCAGCGAGGTCCACAGCGTCACGAGCTTCAGCGAGCTCGCCCGCGACGCCCGCGAGGTCGAGCGGTCGAACCGCCTCAATCCGGGCCTGCCGCCGAAGCGCAGCCTCGTCGAGGAATCGCTGTCCGGCCCCGCCCCGGTGGTGGCCGCCACCGACTACGTCCGCGCCTATCCCCAGCTGATCGCGACCGCGATCCAGGCCCGCTACGTCACGCTCGGCACCGACGGCTTCGGCCGCAGCGACACCCGCAGCGCCCTGCGCGCCTTCTTCGAGGTCGACCGGCACCACGTCGCGGTGGCGGCGCTGGCCGCGCTCGCCGACGACGGTAAGCTCGACCGGGCGACGGTGGCCGAGGCGGTCGCCCGCTACGGCCTCGGCGCGAACCGGCCGGCGCCCTGGACGGTGTGAGGCGGAAAGGCGCGGGATCCCCTCGGCCCCGGGCATCGCCGGGCGAGGGGATCCCGCAATCGCTTCCGCGGGGCGGCCCCCGTCAGCCGAACGCCCCGACCTCGTGCTGGATCATGCCGCTGATCTCGCGCACGAGGCCGAACAGGCGGCGGATCGGAGCGAACAGGGTGCGGTGCTCGGCCTCGTAGGTGCCGACGCCGCGGGGACCCGCCGGCTCGCCGAAATTGAGGCCGAGCGTCGGGTCCGGGGTGACGGGGAAGATGTCGTCGAGGAGCTTGAGGCAGCCCTCGACGTCGAGGCGCAGGATGCGCTCGATCAGGGCCTCGCGGGTGATGCCGTTCTGCGGCCGGAAGCCCGGGATGTGCACCGCCAGGAACCAGATCCGGTGGATGAGCGCCAGGCGCAGGGCGTGCAGCAGTGCCAGCCGCGGCGTCATCTCGGGCAGGTCCGGGGCGACCGTGTGCAGCATCAGGTGGTCCTGCGTCAGCCGGCCGAACAGGCGGCGCAGGTGAGGGGCGAGGTTGAGCCGGTCGAGGGCTGCGGCGACCGCGACGATCTCCTCGCGCCGCCCGTCCCGCGTCGCGCGTCGCGCCCGCTCGAGCCAGACCGAGGGGTCGAGGGTATCGATATAGGCGCGCAGCACGTCGAGGTCGCCGACGGCGGTGGCCTCCTGCACCAGCCGGAAGGCGCGGGCGAAGCGCTCGGAGCGCTCGCGCATCTCGACGAACAGGTCGGGGGCGCGCCCCGCCGCCCGCCCGACCCCGTGCAGGGAATTGGCCAGGAAGCCGAGCTGCTGCAGGATCGCGTTGTTGGGAATCGCCCGCATCTGGCGCGGATGGGTGATGGCGACCGGTCCGCCGCCGTCGGATTGCCGCGCCACCGGGCGCGAGCCGGTGCGGTCGATCAGGTTCGGCCCGAAGGTGCCGAGAAGCGCCGCGTAGCCCGGATCGTTGACCAGCGTCTCCATGTCCTGGCGCACGCCGGTGAAGAACTCGGTGGCGAAGTCGCCTTCCGCGTAGATCGGGTCGGGCGCGGGCTGGAGCCGGCTGTAGACGTGCTCGCCGATACGCGCGACCGTGGCCTCGGCGAGCGCCTTCGTGCCGAACATCAGGTAGCCGTCGCTGCCCTGGAAGCTCGATTCGAGGCTGGTGCGGATCCCGGCTTCGCGGTTGCGCCGCCGCGCGTGGTCGGGGGCGAGGTAGGCCAGGCGGTCGGACAGGCTCGTCGGATGGGCGCCCCGGCCGATCGACTCGCCGTGGGTGTCGAAGATGACGAGCTCGATGTCGGTGAGGTCGTGCGCCGCCATCAGCTCGGTGATGCGGAAGCGCAGGCGCTCGATCCAGAAGGTCGCGGCGAGCTGGCCGACGTAGCGCCCCGAATCCGAGTAGCCGAACTGCACCACCAGGCGCCCGGTGCGCTTGAGGTAGGCGCGCCAGTGGGGTGAGCGCAGCGCGTCCTCGATGACGTGCACGCCCTGTTCCAGCGCCGAGGCCGTCTCGAAGAGCGGCGTGATCTCGACGCGGTCGCCGATGCCGAAATGCTGGGCGAGCCAGAGCGCGGCCAGCAGCGTGTAGCCGGTCTCCGTCTCGGCGATCAGGAAGCGGACCGGGTGGGTGCCGTCGACGTGCTTGAGGATCTGGGCGATCGTCATCATCAGCCGGGCGGCCGAGGCCCGCTCGGCGGCGAGCGCCCCGAAATCCACCGGCACCGCCGCGACCGTGTCGAGCAGCGCGTTGATCGAGGCGAGGTGCGAGCGGCGCTGGGCCGGATCGGTCGGGTCGCCGTCCTGCTCCAGGGCCCGGCGCACGGCGTTGTGGACCTGGCTGGCGTTGAGCCGGAAATGCGGCAGGCCGTTCTGGAGCCCGTGCGCGGCGACGCCGGCCCGCAGGACGCAGAGCCCGAGCCGCGCCTCGTCGTCGGCGGCCTCCAGGACCGCCCGGTCGAGGAGGGCGAGGAGGGGGCCCGCCTCGGTCTGGGCCCGGTCGCGCTCGATGATCAGCGCCAGGGCGAAGCGGTGCACCGCCTCGAGCCCGGGCTGGTCGCCGAGCTTCGGCGCCACCGCGAGCTGGCGCAGGACCGCCGCCCGCGCCTCCTCGGCGAGGCGCCGCGCCGGCGCGGCGGCCGGGTCGTCGGGGAGCTGGGCCAGCACCCGGTCGAACTGGGTGCGCTTCGATTCGAGCCGGTAGCGCAGGGTGTCGTACCAGCCGATGTCGGTGCGCCCGTCGGTGTCGCAGCCGACCCAGGAGGCGATCACGACGGGCTTGGGGACGAGCTCGCTCCAGCGGTCCGGCCAGCGCTCGCGGGCGGCCCGCAGCAGGGCCTCGTTCAGCCCGTCGAGGGCGGCGCGGCCGTGCTGGACCGCGTGCCGGGCCTGGTCGAACTCGTCGTTGAGGGTGATCACCGGGTCGGCCCGGGCCGAGAGCGCCGCGGCTTGCGCGATCGGCGCGCGCCGCGCCGCCGGATCGGGCTCGGACGCCGCCTCGGCGAGGAGCCGGGCCACCGCCTTCGGCATCCCGAAGGTCGGGTGGGCGGTGAACACCGCGGCGAAGCGCGTGCGCTCGACCCGGGTGCGGGCGGTGTCGAACGTCATCTCGGGATCGCCCAGAGCCGCCCCCGCCACCGCCTCGGTCGCGGCGGCGGAATCCGGCTCCGACCCGAGGCCGAGATAGGCCCGCAGCCGCGCCGCCCGCGCCTCCAGCGCCTGGGCGCGCAGGCGCACGAACAGGCCGCCCAGATCCTCCTCGCCGATCTCGCCCCGGTCGAAGCGGCGGCTGATCGCCAGCGCCACCGTCAGGACGGGATTGCGGAACGGGTCCTGGCTCGCCTGATGGCGCGCCTCCTCGACCAGGCGGAGCAGGTCCGCCTCGAGCGCGTCGGCCTCGCGCGGGTCGGCCTCCCGGGCATCGAGACCTTGGGTGCCGGAGCGGTGGGGGCTGTCCATCGGGTCGCTTCGTCCTGTGGCCGGATCACCGTCCGGATCGCGCGGCGCGCGGGCTCGCGCCTGCGAGCGGTGACGCAAGGAGCGTTCCGCATTCCGGCCACGCTCTACCGCGGGATCCCGCCGGTTGCGAGGGGAGGCGGCCGCCGTGTCGCCGGGCGATCGGCGCGGGACCAGAAATCCCCCTGCGGCGACCCGGACAATGGTTAAGGTTTGCCTAACGCGCCATCTTGCGAGCCTCGCCGATGCCGGCTCGCGGAAGGGACCACGCCATGATGTCGATCGGAGCGGCCGTCACGGCGGCCACCACCCTCGTCGGCCAGGCCCTGCCCGCCGGGCTGATGGGCGAGCGCCCGCGGGCGTCGGCCGGGAGGGCGGCCTCCGAGGATGCGCTCGCCAACGGCGCGCTTCTGGAGGCCGTCGAAGCGGGCCTGCGCGAGGCCGGTTACCTGCGGGGTGCCCGGGCGGCCCGCCTGCCGGGCTGACGACGAGGGACATGCCTGGGCGGCGGGCCCCGCGCGCCGCAGACCGGCCCGGCGCCATGCGACCGGACAGGCCGCCGGAAATGCTCTAAGGCTGGCGTCACGATGGAGATGGTCGTGATTCTGGCCGCGGCGGCGGCCCTGGTATTCGCCGGCGTGATGCTCGTGTTCGGGCGCGGGCGCGGCCGTCCGCCCCTGCGGCTCCCGCACGAGCAGGAACTGGAGGACCGCGGCGACGAGCTGTTTCGCGATTTCGACCAGGACCTCGCCGGGGTGTTCGAGCAGGCCGCCCATCAACCGGAGGTGCCGCGGGCCTACGAGCGGCTGGAGGCGCCCCGCCCCCGCCCCCAGGGGCCGATGACCATCGACCACGATCCCGCCGAGCCAGGCCTGCCCGAGCCGGAACCCCACGGCTCCGGGCCGGGCGCGCGCCGTCCCCATCCCCAGCCGTTCGAGCGTGACGGAGATTCCCGGTGACCCGTGCCGCCTTGACGGCCGTCCTTCTGGCCGCCCTGCCGGCCGGCCTTGCCCTGTCGGCCGGCCCCGCCCGTGCGGCCCCCGAGGACGCGGTGCCCGCCTGCGCGGCCCCGCAGGCGCCGGAATTCGCCGGCGGCAAGGGCTTTCGCCTCTGGGTTACCCGGCAGGGGACCATGACTTGGAACAACCCGCTGCGGCCGCTCTCGCCGGAAGCCCTGCAGGTGCTGCAGGTGGTGATCCGCAACAAGCTCGCCACCGCCTACGGACCCGACCTGTCGGGCCTGCGCCGCGGCCCGTCGCCGGCGGCCCTGGAGGCGCAGAACGGTGCGCCGATCCGCTGGTCCGAGGCCCTCGAGGGCCTGCCCGCGGCCCTGCGCATCCTGTCAGAGGATGACGGCCAGGTCCTGGCCGAGCTGGCCTTCAAGGCCTGCGGCGATCCCCCGAAGGTCGCGATGCCCAAGCCCGCCCCCGTGGCCCGCGGCACCGCGATGGGCAGGGCCGCCGCCAAAAAAGACGTCAAGGCAGACCCGAAGGTCGAGGCGGCCTCGGCCGAAGGGGCCGCGGCCGATCCGTCCGCGGAGGCGCCCAAGGCGGCGTCGAAGCCCGCGCCCCGCGCGCCGAAGCCCCGGCGCGAGAGGGCGCCGGACGCCCCGGCCCGGACGCCCGGCGGGCTGATGCTGCCCCAGGGCGCGATTCCCTGATTCGGCGACCGCCGTCCGGTCCGGCGGCCGCGCCCCGTCCGTCGCGGCTGTTCGCGCCGGACGGTTCCCCACCCCCACAGCCCGATCTGGAGATGCTTCGCGATGTACGATTCCTGGCTGCGCCTCGGCCTCGACACGGTCCGCCTCGGCCTCGAGGCGCAGACGGTCGTCGCCCTGCGGCTGGCCAAGCTCTCGCTCGGCGGCAGCGCGGCCCAGGACGAGGCGCACCGCATGGTGGTCGAGAAGGTCGAGGCCGCCGCGGAGGCGGCGATGACGCTCGCCACGGGCGGCACGCCCGAGCGGGTCGTGCGGGACTACCGCCGGAAGGTGCGGGCCAACGCCTACCGCCTCAGCCGCGACTGAGGCGGGGGACGGGGTCTCCCGTCCCGGCACGCCCGCGGCCGGTCGCGGGTCGCATGGTCACTCGCCGGCCGTCAGATGCCGGCCGTCACTCGACCGCCGTCACTCGACCGCCGTCACTTGGCAGCGCTCACTTGCGGGCGGCCATCATGTCGTGGGTCAGCACCGTCAGCTTGCCGATCAGGCTGGTGATGTCGCCGTGGGTGCACGACCATTGCGTGCCGACCGCCCCGCCGTCGGAGGAGACCGAGACCACCGCGACGGAGCGCAGCTTGCCCTCGCGGGCCAGGCGCAGCTGTTCCTGCAGCACCTCGATCATCGAGGCGGTGTTCTCGTCGACGGGGCTCGCGGCCACGGCCTGCGGGAAGGCGACGACGCGGGTGGTTTCGGCGGCGATTTCGCTCATGGGACTCTTTACGAACGCTTGAAGGAATCGGAAGTCCGGGCGCGGGGCCCGGCCGCGGCGCGGTCGAGCCGCCCCAGGAGGTCGGACAGGTCCGCCGGCAGCGCCTCGTCGAGGCAGCCGTCGAACGCGGCGTGCAGGCCCGGCGCCAGGACGGCCGCGAGGGGACCCGCGCCGTCCGTCGACCGGAGGGCCGGCGGCGGCAGGATGGCGGGGACCGGCCCGCCGGAACGATCGTGCATCGTCCGTGACATCATCGCAGCCTCGCCTTGCAGGATCAGCTCTCGCCGCCAAAACTGCCCATCTGAGCCCGGATCACAATCCCTGCTCTGTGGCCGAGCTTCCACTTCGGAAACCGATGTGGTGGCACCGCAACACTTGGTCTGATCGTCCGCGCCGGGTCCGGAAGACCGCCGCCACCACCTGTTCGAGCCCGGCGGCCTGCATCCGCGCGCGCCGCGGCGGCGGCGGCCGTTCCGATCGTGAGCCAATCTGTATTGGCCTAACGATCGGTTTTTTCGGTCACTTATCGATCATTCGCGATGATTAACTTTTGTTATTATATTCGATTTCACAAATATGTTACGTTAATTTTGTACGTTGTGGTGGGGCGTTTTGGCCGAGTTCCTGATCCGCGAGCTCGAGAATTTCTCGAGATTGTCCGCCGAGGACAGACGTGCGCTCGACCAGGCGGCGCGCCAGCGCACACGCCAGATCCGCCCGCGGGACGACATCGTGCGCGAGGGCGACCTGCCGCCGGGGGTGAACCTGATCCTCGACGGCTGGGCGTGCCGCTACAAGACCCTGGAGGACGGGCGCCGCCAGATCATCGCCTACCTGCTGCCCGGCGACCTGTGCGACCACGGCGTCCCGATCCTGCGCGAGATGGACCACTCGATCGGCACCCTCACCGCCGTCACCCTGGCCGAGATCACCCCCGAGACCATCCGCCAGCTCACCGCCGGACACGCCCGGCTGTCGCAGGCCCTGACCTGGGAATCCCTGGTGGCGGCGGCGATCCAGCGCGAGTGGACGGTCAATATCGGCCAGCGCACCGCCTTCGAGCGCCTCGGCCACCTGCTCTGCGAGCTCTATCTGCGCTTGCACGCGGTCGGGCTCACCCAGGGGCCGACCTGCGAGCTGCCCCTAACCCAGGCCGAGATCGCCGACACGATCGGGCTGTCGGTGGTGCACGTGAACCGTACCCTGCAGGAGCTGCGCGGCGCCGGCCTGATCGCGCTGCGCGGCCGCGAGCTCACCCTTCTTCGGCTCGACGCGCTGCAGCGGGCGGTGCAGTTCAACCCGAACTACCTGCATCTCGACCACGAGGGCCGCCACCTCGACGCCAACGAGACCTGAGGCCCGCGACGGATGTGGGCCCTGCAACCCGGGGTCGTCGCCCGCGCGGATTGACGGCCGCCGGGCCGGTGGGCGACAGACGGGCATCCCGCACAGACGCGTCGCCACGGCTCCCGCTTCCATGTCCCACGGGTCGTCCCGGGAGCCCGCCGCTCCCCAGCCCTCCCCGCTCACCGCCTCCCCGTCGACATCCGCCGCGCCGTTCACCCGCGCCGGCATCCTTCGGGGCATCCGGCTCAGCCTGCCGCTCTGGCCGAGCATCGCGGTCTTCGGCGCCGCCTTCGGGGCCGCGGCGGCCCAGCGCGGCGTGACCCTGGCGGAGGCCGCGGGCGCGAGCGCGCTCGTCTATGCCGGCTCGGCCCAGATGGTGACCCTGGAAGTGTGGGGCCAGCCCTGGACGCTGCGCGCGCTGCTGGCCGCCATGACGGTGACCGGCCTCATCAACGCCCGCATGATCCTGATGGGCGCGACGATCCAGCCCTGGATGCGCGGCACGCCGCTCTGGCGCACCGCGATGACCCTGTTCGTGCTCGTCGATGCGAGCTGGCTCATCGGCGTACGCCATCGCGCGGAGGGCGGGCGCGATCTCGGCGTGCTGTTCGGGGCCGGCATCGGCCTGTGGCCGCTCTGGGTCGCCTCGACGGTGGCCGGGCACTTGGCCGGCGCGCTCGTCACCCAGCCCCGGGCCTACGCCCTCGACATGATCCTGCCGGTGTTCTTCGCCGCCATGCTGGCGCCGCTGTGGCGCGGGGTGCGGCCGGCCCTGCCCTGGCTCGCCTCGGGCCTCGTCGCGCTCGTGGTGCAGCGGCTGGTGCCGGGCTACGCCTTCATCGCGGCGGGTGCGGCGGCCGGCCTCGTCACCGGCCTCCTCGTCGACGACGGGGCGGGCCGGTGATCGACGCGCTGCTGGCCGGCCCCGCCGGGCCCTGGATCGCCATCCTGGCGCTCGCCCTCGTCACCTATCTCTGCCGGGCGTCGGGCGTGGTGCTGATGAGCCGGGTCCGCCTCACCCCGCGGGTCGAGCGGGGCCTGCGCGCCCTGCCGGGCTCGATCGTGGTGGCGACCGCCGTGCCCACCGGCCTCTCGGCCGGGCTGCCGGGCCTGCTCGGCCTCGTCACCGCGGCCGGCGTGATGGCGCTGACCCGGTTCGAGCTGGCGGCGGTGCTGGCGGGCTTGGGGGTGGTGGCGCTGGGACGGGCCGTCGGGCTGTAGGCCGACCGGCTTTCCTCACCGCAACCGCTGTCGGATCCGGTACCCCAACCCATCCCGCACGTCGCGATAGCCGTCGAGGCGCTGCTCGCGCGAGCCCTGTCCCACGGTCGGGTCCGGGGTCGGCCAGTACTCGACCTCGGCCGCGAGCGTCCGGGTGAGTTCGAGCGCCGCGTGGTGGGCCTCCGGCGAGAGCGAGACGATCAGGTCGAAGTTCAGGCCCTCCCACTCCTCCAGCTCCTCCAGGGTGCGGGGGCGGTGGCGCGAGGCGTCGATGCCGATCTCGTCGAGGGCCGCGATCATGAACGGGTCCGCCGGCTCGCCCCCGCGCACGCCCGCCGACTGGACGTAGACCGACTTGCCGAAATAGTGCCGCGCCAGGGCCTCTGCGCAGGCCGAGCGCACAGCGTTGAAGTTGCAGACGAACAGGACCGACTGCACCCGCCGGCCCGGTCTCGCGGGGTCGGGCCGGGACGGGTCGGGTTTCGTCGGATCGGCCCCGGCGGGCGCGGCGCCGTCCGCGGAGGGGCCTTCGGGCACCGGCTCAGCCCTTCCAGTGCAGGGCGAAGATCAGCGTGAACAGCCGGCGGGCGGTGTCGTGGTCGATCTCGACCTTGCCCTCGAGGCGCTGGCGCAGCAGCTCGGACGCCTCGTTGTGGACCCCGCGCCGGCCCATGTCGATCGCTTCGATCTGGCTCGGCGAGGCGGTGCGGATCGCCTTGAAGTAGCTGTCGCAGATCATCTCGTAGTCGCGGATCACGCCGCGGAACGGCGTCAGCGACAGGAGATGGGTCATCACCGGCTGGCCGTCGGCGGTCGAGATCGCGAAGGACAGCTTGTTCTCGACGAGGCCGAGCGACAACCCGTAGGGACCGCCGTCGTTGTTGGCGACCCGGAAGGTGTTCGATTCCAGGATGTCGTAGATCGCGATGGCGCGCTCGTGCTCCTGGTCGGGATTGCCGCGCCCGATCGAATCCTCGTCGAGCGTCACCGCCGCCAGGCGTTGTCGCGGATCGGGAGCCTCGCTCGCCATCGGATCTCCTCCCCGGATCGTCGCGGGTTCGTTGTCAGGGCGTGCAGCAGAGGCGAGCGCGGCCTCCCGCGCAAGCCGGACGTAGGGTGGCTTGGGCGGGTTGATTAAAGGTTCAGGCGGATCGCCACCGAGCGGGCATGCCCGTCGAGCCCCTCCGAGCGGCCGAGCGTCACCGCCGCGGGGCCGAGCGCCCGCAGGGCCTCGGGGGTGCAGGAGAGGAGCGAGGTCCGCTTCATGAAGTCGAGCACGCCGAGGCCGGAGGAGAACCGGGCCGAGCGGGCGGTCGGCAGGACGTGGTTGGGGCCGCCGACATAGTCGCCGATCGCCTCGGGCGTGTGGGCGCCGAGGAAGATCGCGCCGGCGTTGCGCACCCGTGCCGCCAGGTCCTCGGCGTCGTGCGACTCGATCTCGAGGTGCTCGGGCGCGAGGCGGTCGACGAGCGGGATCGCGTCGGCGAGCCGCGCGACCCGCACGATCGCCCCGTAGTCGCGCCAGCTCGCGGTCGCGATCTCGGCCCGCCTCAGGGTCTTGAGCTGGCCCTCCACCGCCGCCGCCACGGCGTCGGCCAGCGCGTCGCTGTCGGTGACGAGGATGGCCTGCGCGGCGGTGTCGTGCTCGGCCTGGGCGAGCAGGTCGGCCGCCACCCATTCGGGGTTGGCGGAGGAATCGGCCAGGATCAGCACCTCGGAGGGACCGGCGATCATGTCGATGCCGACCTGGCCGAAGACCCGGCGCTTGGCCGCCGCCACGTAGGCGTTGCCCGGGCCGACGATCTTGGCCACCGGCCGGATCGTCGCCGTGCCGTAGGCGAGGGCCGCCACGGCCTGGGCGCCGCCGACGCGGAACACCTCGTCGACCCCGGCGAGCTTGGCGGCGGCGAGCACCAGCGGGTTGGTGACCCCGTCCGGCGTCGGCACCACCATGGCGATGCGCGGCACGCCCGCGACCTTGGCCGGCACCGCGTTCATCAAGACCGAGGACGGGTAGCTCGCGGTGCCGCCCGGCACGTAGAGGCCGACCGATTCGATCGCGGTCCAGCGCCAGCCCAGCGTCACGCCGAGGGCGTCGGTCTCGCGGTGGTCCGCCGGCACCTGGGCGCGGTGGTAGGTCTCGATCCGCGCCTTGGCCAGCGCCAGCGCGTCGAGGGCCTCGGCCGAGCAGGACGCGGTGGCGGCCTCGATCTCCTCGGCGGAGACCCGGATGGTGTCCGGCGTCAGGTCGAGCCGGTCGAAGCGGCGGGTGTAGTCGATCACCGCGTCGTCGCCGCGGGCGACCACCTCCGCGATGATGTCGCGCACCGCCGCGTCGACGTCCTCCGAGACCTCGCGCTTGACCGAGAGCAGGCGGGTGAAGTGCGACTCGAAATCGGGATCGCGGGAATCGAGGCGCTGCATGCGGAATCCGGTCTCGTGTCGGCGGGCCGAAGGAACGGGCCCGAGAGGAGGGACGGGCCGGCGGATCGTGCCAGGGCCCGCCGACTGCCAAAAAATTCAGGCCGCGTCGAGGGGCCTGTCGTGGGAGGCGTGCAGCGGCTTGCTGTCGGCCTGCCAGACCGGGCCGAGATCCTTCATCGCCGCCTCGATGCATTCGAGCTCGAGCCGGATCGCCCCGCCGCCGGCAAAGACCAGGGTGGCGGTGCCCGACGGCGCCTCGCCGGGCTCGAACGTGATGGCGAGGAGTTCGAGCGGGCTGTCGGGTTCGTCGCGCGGGATGTTGCGGCAGCGGACGGCCAGCACCCGCTCGAAGTGCAGCCCGGTGAGCCGGCGGCGCGGCGGGGCGCCGTCGGGGCTCTCCCAGTCGAAGCGCCGCGCCACCAGGGCGAAGCGGCGCTCCCGCGGCAGGTAGGCGAGGTCGCCGGTGCGCAGGACCGCGTCCTGGAGGTGGGTCGAGATGATCGCGAGATCGTCGGCGTCGAGGGCAGCGAGCTTCAGGAGCTCCATCTCCGCATCCTTCACTGTCGGCGTCCCTGTGCTGGGGGCCGGTCGCCTCGGCGGTCGCGGCCCGTGCTGTCGAAAAGGGTGGTCGCCCGTAGGTGGCGACGTCCCCCGCCCGCGACAACCGCTTCCGGCGCGATGAGGCCGCCCCGTGGCATCCGCGCCCGCCCCGCTGCCGTGACGGCACCGAATCGCCTCAGCGCGCGTTCATGTGGCTGCACCTAGCGTGACCGGTGAAACGATCCGGCACACCATCCGATACGAAGGAGAGATCCGTGAAGACCGTGATGACCGCGGCCCTGGCCGCCCTGACCCTCGGCCTCGGCGTCGCGCCCGCCTTCGCGCAGTACGGCTACGGCGGCTACGACGACGACCGCCCGCGCCGCCGCTACGAGGAGCGCTACGACTACGACCGCCCGCGCGTCCAGCGCTACGATTACGACCGCCCGGGCTACCGCGAGTACGGCGGCGGCCGCCTCGGCCGGATCTGCGTCACCGCCCGCGGCAACTGCCCGACCCGGCCCGCCCCGCTCAACTCGTCCTGCGGCTGCGAGGTCCCGGGCTTCGGCTTCAAGCGCGGCGCCATCGGGTACTGACCCCATCGCTCCGCCATCCCCCACTGAACGCGGCGTCAATCCCAGATGTCCGCGTTCAGGATCTCGTGCGCCAGGGCCCGGCTCGGCTCGCGGTGGAGGCCGGGCCCCGAGAGCACGAACTCGACGTCGGCGAGGCGCGGCAGCTCGGGATGGGCGAGTTCCTGCAACCCGTCCGGGATCAGGCTGCGGGGCTGGGCCATCACGCCGACGCCTGCGAGCGCGGCGGCGCGCAAGCCGCTGAGGCTGGCGCAGGTGCAGGTGACCCGGAAGGCCCGCCCCTCCTGGGTCAGCGCCGCCAGCGCGATCGCCCGGGTGATGCTGGGGGCCGGGAAGCTCGCGAGCGCCACCGGCTCGCCCCGCTCGGGCAGCGCGGTGGGCAGCCCGACCCAGACCAGCCGGTCGCGCCGCACCAGCACCCCTTGCGTCTCGCCGACATGGCGCTTGCCGAGCACGAGGTCGAGCTCGCCGCGCGCCAGGGCGTCGTTCAGGAATCCCGTGAGCGCCACGCTCAGCTCGAGGTCGACCGACGGATAGGCCTCGCGGAAATCGCGCAGGACGTCGGACAGCCGGCTCTGCACGAAATCCTCCGAGGCGCCGAACCGCACCTTGCCGCGCACCGGGCCGCCGGCGAGCGCCCGCTCCAGCCGCTCGTGCGCGTCGAGCACCGTGCGGGCAAAGCCGAGCACAGTCTCGCCCTCCGGGGTCAGCGCCACCGAGTGGGTGTCGCGGGCGACCAGCCGGTGGCCGAGCTGCGCCTCCAGGCGCTGGACGTGCTGGCTCACCGTCGACTGGCCCAGCCCGAGCTGCTCGGCCGCCCGGCTGAAGCTGCGGCTGCGCACCACCGCCGCCAGGGTGCGCAGCAGCACGGGGTCGACCAGGCGAGTCATGTCGGTCGCATCACGTCGAAGGCACCACGGCGGCTCTCCGCATCCTGCATGAACGAGGCCCAGGCTATCGCATTTCGCGATAACTGTAATCCTGGAGCCGTGCGTACCCATGCGGGCACGGGCCGGTTAGGGAGAAGGGGATCCCGTCAGACCCCGACCTTTCCGGCCCGCCATGCTCTCTCGCCTGCGTCCCGACAACTTCACCCTGATGATCGTCGGCGCCCTGATCCTCGGCAGCGTCCTGCCGGTGCAGGACAGGGCGGCCGAATGGCTCAGCCTGTTCGCCAACGGCATGATCGCGCTGCTGTTCTTCCTGCACGGCGCGCGCATCGACCGGCAGACGGCGCTCGCCGGCCTGGTGCATTGGCGCCTGCACCTCGTGGTGTTCGCCTCGACCTTCGTGCTCTTCCCGATCCTCGGCCTCGCTGCAGGCCTGCTCAGCCCGGCGCTGCTGACCCCCGCGCTCGCCGCCGGCGTCCTGTTCCTCTGCGTGCTGCCCTCGACCGTGCAATCCTCGATCGCCTTCACGTCGGTGGCGGGCGGCAACGTGCCGGCGGCGATCTGCTCGGCCTCGGCCTCGAACATCCTCGGCATGTTCATCACCCCGCTCCTCGTCGCGGTGCTGCTGAACTCGCAGGGCAGCCACCACGAGTTCGATTGGGCGGCGGTGGGCAAGATCATGGCGCAGCTGCTCCTGCCCTTCGCGCTCGGCCAGCTGCTGCAGCCGCGCCTCGGGCCCTGGCTGACCCGGCACAAGCCCCTGACCATGGTGGTCGACCGCGGCTCGATCCTGCTCATCGTCTACATCGCCTTCAGCCACGCGGTGGCGACCGGCCTGTGGAGCCGCACGCCGCTGCCGGCGCTCGCCACCATGCTGGTCGTCGACCTCGTGCTCCTCGCCCTCGTCCTGACGATCACCACCGCGGCGAGCCGCCTCCTCGGCTTCTCGAAGGAGGACGAGATCACCATCGTGTTCTGCGGCTCGAAGAAGAGCCTGGCCTCGGGCGTGCCGATGGCGAACGTGATCTTCGCCGGCCAGGACGTCGGCGGCATCCTCCTGCCGCTGATGCTGTTCCATCAGGTCCAGCTCATGGCCTGCGCGGCGCTCGCCCGCCGCTACGCCGCGCGCCTGCAGGCGCCGCCGGCCGCCGGGGCGATCCCCGTCGGCGCCGCACCGGCGGCGAAGCTCGCGGCGCGCTGACGCGCCCGGCGTTGACGAAGAATTCACGTCGTCGCGCCATTCTCCTGGGGAGCCACGTTGCGTACCGGCTCTCTCGATTGTCCGGCCCCGTCGCGCGTTCCGCGGCGGGGCCGTGCCGTTCGAGGCCGGGACCGGCGTCGTCGGTGGATCGGTGCCGGCACCACTGCCGGGACGTGCCGTCCTCCCGATTTTAAGTCTTCGTTCACCCCGTCGCTTCAGCGGGCGCACACCATCCGCCGCTAACCTCCCGGGCGCCGTCACCCGAGGAGGCGCCCGATGGGCACGTTCGTCCTGCCGCGCCGCGACCTCGCGGCGGTGCCGTTCCTTCAGCTTTTGCGCGGCTTCGGCCACGCCCTGATGGCGGCATTCATCTTCTTTGCCTGCTTCGCCTTCTCGGACACCTCGCCCTACGACCTCGTGGCGATCCCGACGATCGTGCTCTGGGTCCTGCTCGGCGTGCGGCTCTACCGGGGCGCGGTGCCCCTCGTCCTGGTGCTCCTGGTCTTCGTGGGAGCCACGGTCGTCGCCCTGATGCCCTATCTCGACGAGGAACTGCCGCCGGTCTGGACGGTGCAGCTGTGCTACCTCGCCGTCACCGGCATCTTCTTCACCATGTTCTTCTCCGACGAGTCCGACCGGCGGGTCGAGGTCGCCCTCAAGGTCTACACCGCCAGCGCGCTGTTCTGCGGGATCCTCGGCATCGGCGGCTATCTCGAGCTGATCGGCAACGACAAGCTGTTCAGCATGTATGGCCGGGCGTCGGGCACCTTCCAGGATCCGAACGTGTTCGGCTCGTTCCTGACGCTCGGCGCCTTCTACCTGATGCACGACCTGCTCACCGGCCGGGCCCGGCGCCCGCTCCTGTCGGGGCTCGGCCTTGCCATCCTGCTCGCCGGCGTGTTCCTGTCGTTCTCCCGCGGCTCCTGGGGCGGCACCCTGGCGATGGGCATCCTGCTGGTGGTGATGCTCTACCGCACCAGCGCCCCGCGGTTGCGCCGCCGCATCGTGCTGCTCGCCGCCCTCACGGCGGGGTTCGGGGCGGTGTCGCTCGCCGGCCTCCTCTCGGTCGGCGATGTCGGCGAGACCTTCTCGAAGCGCGCCGCCGTCACCCAGGACTACGACGAGGGCGAGACCGGCCGCTTCGGCAACCAGCTGCGCGGCATCGGCATGCTGATCGAGGATCCCCTCGGCATGGGCCCGCTGCGCTGGCGCCGCACCTTCAACCTCGAGCCGCACAACTCCTACATCGGCGCCTTCGCCAACGGCGGCTGGGTCGCCGGCGTCGCCTTCGTGTTCCTCGTGCTGATGACGAGCCGGGTGGGGTTTCGGCTGATGAGCCAGGACACGCCCTACCGGCGCCACGCCCAGATCGTGGTTCCGGCCCTCCTGATGTTCTTCCTCCAGGCGATGCAGATCGACATGGAGAAGTGGCGCCACGTCTACATGATGCTCGGCATGGTGTGGGGACTGGAGGCGGCACGGATGCGGTGGCTGGCCTCGGGGGAGGCGTGAGGCGGGCCTCGGTTTGCAGCCGCGGGCAAATGGGCTAGAGCCCGGCAAACCCCGCGCCGGCCTCCCGCCCGGGCCCGTCCCCGCGACGGGCGCCCGAGGCCGCGCCGACCGCTTCTTGTGCGAGACCCGATGTCCAAGCCCGCGAAGGCCGAGAAGGCCGCCACCCTCAAGCCCCGCCTGCCGCGCGGCCTCGTCGACCGCGGGCCGGCCGAGATCGCCGCCACGAACCGGATGCTGGACAAGATCCGCGAGAGCTTCGAGCTCTACGGCTTCGAGGCGGTCGAGACCCCGTTCATCGAGTACACCGAGGCGCTGGGCAAGTTCCTGCCCGACCTCGACCGGCCGAACGAGGGCGTGTTCTCGTTCCAGGACGACGACGAGTCCTGGCTGTCGTTGCGCTACGACCTGACGGCGCCGCTCGCCCGCTACGTCGCCGAGCATTTCGACGCGCTCCCCAAGCCCTATCGCAGCTACCGCGCCGGCTACGTCTTCCGCAACGAGAAGCCGGGCCCGGGCCGCTTCCGCCAGTTCATGCAGTTCGACGCCGACATCGTCGGCGCCCCGACCGTCGCGGCGGATGCCGAGATCTGCATGATGGCCGCCGACACGCTGGAGAAGGTCGGCATCGGCCGCGGCGACTACGTGGTCAAGGTCAACAACCGCAAGGTCCTCGACGGCGTGATGGAGGCCATCGGGCTGGGCGGCGCCGATCAGGCCGGGCGGCGCCTCATCGTGCTGCGGGCGATCGACAAGCTCGACCGCCTGGGCGCGGACGGCGTGCGCCTGCTGCTCGGCCCCGGCCGCAAGGACGAGAGCGGCGACTTCACCAAGGGCGCGGGCCTCTCCGACGAGGCGATCGAGCGCATCCTGCGCTACGTCTCGTTCCAGGCGAGCCCCACCGAGGGCGGCGACCGCCTCGCCTTCTGGGAGGACTTCTTCGGCGGCTGGAGCGAGGTCGTCGGCGCGTCCGAGACCGGGCGCCAGGGCATCGCCGAACTGCACACGATCATGAAGCTGTGCGAGGCGGCGGGCTACGGCCACGACCGGGTGCGGGCCGACCCGTCCGTGGTGCGCGGCCTGGAATACTATACCGGCCCGGTCTTCGAGGCCGAGCTGACCTTCCCGGTCGTCAACGAGGACGGCCAGACCGTGCGCTTCGGCTCGGTGGCGGGCGGCGGGCGCTATGACGGGCTCGTCGGCCGCTTCCGCTCCGAGCCGGTTCCGGCGACCGGGTTCTCGGTCGGCGTCTCGCGCCTGTTCTCCGCCCTCCAGGTCGTGCGCAGCCCGATCGTCTCGGGTCAGGCCGCCCCCGGCCCGGTGGTGGTGCTGGTGCTCGACCGCGAGGAGACCGCCGCCTACCAGGCGCTCGTCTCGAGCCTGCGCCAGGCCGGCATCCGCTCTGAGCTCTATCTCGGCGCCTCCGGCATGAAGGCCCAGATGAAGTACGCCGACCGCCGCGGCGCGCCGTGCGTCGTCATCCAGGGCAGCGACGAGCGGGCCAGGGGCGAGGTCCAGATCAAGGACCTGATCGAGGGCGCGAAGGCCGCCGAGGCGATCGCCAGCAACGCCGAGTGGAAGGCCGTTCGCCCGGCCCAGCTTTCGGTGCCGGTGGACGAGATGGTCGCCCGGGTGCGCGAGGTGCTGGCGCGGCATTACGGGGGGTGAGAGCCTTTCCCGCTCGCAACTCGTCGGTATCCGCTTCTCCCCGCAGGTGTAGGGCTGTCCGGGAAAAAGAACGGCGCGGTTTCCCCCTCCCCCTCTGCGGGGGAGGGTGCCCGGCTGCGAGTGCGAAGCACTCGTGCGCCGGGCGGGAGAGGGGGACCACGCTTCCGGGCGAGGCGGAGCCGTTCTGAAGGGCGCCATACTCGGCACCGTCGCGCTGCCCCTCTTGCGGGACTTCGTCCTGGCCCGACCCCTGCTGACGCAGGGGCCACCCTCCCCCGCAGAAGGGGGAGGGGGAAACCCGCGCTTGGTCTGGCGGCTGTCGACGATGCCAACCCTCCGCAAAGTGCCGCGCGGTCCCCACGGTCGCCAAGCCCGCCCGCGGCTGCTACAGGGCCGTCCGAGATTTGCAGGTGTTGTGACCAATGACGGGTAACGGAGCCGCGGCCCCCCGGCCGGCGGCGGCGCACGAGGCGCTCCTGGCGCTGTTCGAGGACCGGGGCTACGCGCGGGTCGAGCCGCCGGTGCTGCAGCCGGTCGAGCCCTTCCTGGAGCTGTCCGGCGAGGACATCCGCCGGCGCATCTTCATCACCCAGGACGGCGCCGGGGCGGAACTCTGCCTGCGGCCCGAATACACGATTCCGGTCGGGCGTCATCACCGCGCCATCGCCGACGGGCAGGCCGCCGATTACAGCTATCTCGGCCCGGTCTTCCGCCTGCGGGCGGCCGAGCCCGACGAGTTCCACCAGGCCGGCATCGAGTCGATCGGCCGGACCGACGTGCCGGCGGCCGATGCCGAGATCCTGGGTCTCGCCCTCGACGGGCTCGACCGGCTCGGGCGCGGCGAGGGCCAGGTGCGCCTCGGCGACATGGGCCTGATCACCGCGCTCCTCGACGCGCTGAACGTCCAGCCGGCGGCCAAGCGCCGGACGCTGCGGGCGGTGGCGGCCGGCCGCTCCCTCGACGCGGTCGCCGCGCCCGTCGCGGTCGATGCGGCCCATGCCGGCCTCCTCTCCGCCATCCAGGGCCAGGATCCGCAAGGGGTGCGCGCCTTCGTCGAGGACGTGCTCGCCATCGCGGGCATTAGCCGGGTCGGCGGCCGCACCGCCGGCGAGATCGCCGAGCGCTTCCTCGCCAAGGCCGCGGCCCATGCCGAAGGTGGCGCCGGCCTCGGGAAGAAGGCCCGCGAGGTGCTCGACGCCTATCTCGCGCTGACCGGCGATCCCGACGCTGCGGCATCGGCCGCCCGCGACCTCGCCCGTCGGGCCGGCCTCGACGACCCGCGGCTCGAGGCGGCGCTCGCCCTGTTCGAGGAGCGCAACGGCTTCATCGCCGCCCGCGGCCTGCCGCTCGAACGCTTCGTGTTCACTGGCAGCTTCGCCCGCAACCTCGACTACTATACCGGCTTCATCTTCGAGGTCGCGGACGGGGAGGGGGGCGAGTCCGCCGCAGGCATCAAGCCGCTCGTCGGTGGCGGACGCTACGACGGCCTGCTCCAGCATCTCGGCAGCACGGACGCCCTGCCCGCCGTGGGCTGCTCGTTCTGGCTCGAACGCCTCGGGGGTGAGCGCTGATGAGCGACACGATGATGGCAAGGACGATGGCAAGTCCCGTCGATGGCCCCCTGGTTCTCGCGGTGCCCTCGAAGGGCCGCCTGCAGGAGAACGCCGCCGCCTTCTTCGGCCGCGCCGGCCTGACGCTCGCCCAGACCAGCGGCGCCCGCGATTATCGCGGCCGCTTGAAAGGGGTGGACGGGGTCGAGGTGCGCTTCCTCTCGGCCTCTGAGATCGCCGGCCAGCTCGCGAGCGGGGCGGCCCATCTCGGCATCACCGGCGAGGACCTGATCCGCGAGACCCTGCCGGACGCCGCCGGCCAGGTCGAGCTCCTGACGCCGCTCGGCTTCGGCCAGGCCACCGTGGTGGTGGCGGTGCCCCAGGCCTGGATCGACGTGCGCTCGATGAGCGACCTCGACGAGGTGGCGAGCGACATGCGGGTGCGCCACGGCAAGCGCCTGCGCATCGCCACCAAGTACGTCAACCTGACCCGCCGCTTCTTCGCCGAGCACGGCGTCGCCGATTACCGCATCGTCGAGAGCTTAGGCGCCACCGAGGGCGCGCCGGCCTCCGGCAGCGCCGAGATCATCGTCGACATCACCACGACCGGCGCCACGCTCGCGGCGAACGCCCTGAAGATCCTCGACGACGGGGTGATCCTGCGCTCGGAGGCGAACCTCGTCGCCTCGCTCGCCGCCTCCTGGAGCGAGACCCCGCGCCGCGCCGTCCAGGCGGTGCTCGGCCGCATCAGCGCCGAGGAGCGGGCCCGCACCACCCGGGAGGTCCGGGCCGGCATGCCGGCGTCCGGCGAGATCGACCTCGCGGGTCTCGCCGCCCTGCACGAGGCCGAATTGCCCTACGGCGCGCCGGAGGGACGCGGCGAGATCGTGCTGCGCTGCCCCTCCGATGCGGTGTTCGGGCTCGCCGAGGCGCTGGTCCAGGCCGGCGCCCAGGCGGTGAGCGTGCGGCGGATCGACTACGCCTTCGCGGCGGAGAACCCGCTGGTGGAGCGGTTGCTGGGCCGGCTGACGTAAGCGGGCTTGGGCGCCTTGCCGTGCTGCGATCCGCGGGACCGGAGACGGAGGGCGCCCGGCGATGACGGAATTGCTTCGGCGAGCGGCGGCGGCATTGGAGCGGTTGCCCCCCGACCGGCAGGACGTGATCGCCCGCGGCGAGCTCGTGACCAACGAAGAGGTGAAAACGACGTTCCGCAGTTTCGTACGATGAAGCGATCAAGCCGTCACCTAGTTCCAAAATAGAACGCTGCTGCTCCCTCAACGGTACGATTGTTCGCGGAAGGAAATGTGCGAGCTTTTTCCCTCCCTCCTCTGCGGGGGAGGGTGGCGAAGGCAGTGAGCCGGGAGAGGGGACGCCGCTTCCGGAGAATCGCGAGAGTTTTGACAGGCGCCCTGCCTGGCACCGTCGCGCTGCCCTTCGCCCGCCCCGCTCCGCGGGGCACCCTCCCTCGCAGAGGGGGGAGGGGAAAAAGCCCGCGTCCTTGGCTTTTCCCCGAACGGCCCTGCCCTGCAAGGGAGAGGAGAACGGACTTCCGCGCTACTCCGCCGCCTCGACGAACACCGTCCCGGCCCGCGGCAGGTTCAGCGCGTCCCACACCTCCACCAGGGCTTCCGTCAGCGCCGCGATATGCGCCTCGCCGTGGAACGGCGACGGCGTGATGCGCAGGCGCTCGGTGCCGCGGGGCACGGTGGGGTAGTTGATCGGCTGGATGTAGATGCCGTGGCGCTCCAGCAGCCGGTCGGCCGCCGCCTTGCAGGCCTCCGCGTCGCCGACCATCACCGGGACGATGTGGGTCTCGGTGGCGAGCACCGGCAGGCCGGCATCGAGGAGGGCGGCCTTGGTGCGGGCGGCCTGGCGCTGGTGCGCCTCGCGCTCGGTGCCCGACTGCTTGAGGTGGCGGATCGACGCGATGGCGGCGGCGGCGATCGCCGGGGGGAGCGCGGTCGTGAAGATGAAGCCGGGGGCGTGGCTGCGCACCGCGTCGCAGAGCGCCGCCGAGCCGGTGATGTAGCCGCCGACGCAGCCGAAGCCCTTGGCGAGCGTGCCCTCGATCACGTCGACCCGGTCCATCACCCGGTCGCGCTCGGCGATGCCGGCGCCGCGCGGCCCGTAGAGGCCGACCGCGTGGACCTCGTCGAGGTAGGTCATGGCGCCGTAACGCTCGGCGAGGTCGCAGATCCTGCCGATCGGCGCCACGTCGCCGTCCATCGAGTAGACGCTCTCGAAGGCGATCAGCTTCGGCCGGTCGCCGGCCGCGATCAGCAGCTCCTCGAGGTGGGCGAGGTCGTTGTGGCGGAAGATCTGCTTGTCGCAGCCCGACTGGCGCACGCCCTCGATCATCGAGTTGTGGTTGAAGGCGTCCGACAGGATCAGGCAGTGCGGGATCAGCTTGGCGATCGTCGAGATGCCGGCCTGGTTTGAGACGTAGCCGGAGGTGAAGACGAGGCCCGCCTCCTTGCCGTGCAGGTCGGCGAGCTCGCGCTCCAGGTCGACGAGCGGCGAATTGTTGCCGGCGATGTTGCGGGTGCCGCCGGCGCCGACGCCGCAGCGCTGCGCGGTCTCGGTGAGCGCGCCCACCACCGCCGGGTGCTGACCCATGCCGAGATAGTCGTTCGAGCACCACACGGTGATCTCGCGGGTGGTGGCGTCGGGACGGCGCCACTGCGCGGCGGGAAAGCGGCCGTTGATGCGCTCGATGTCGGCGAAGACGCGGTAGCGGCGCTCGCCGTGCAGGCGCTCGATGGCGCCGCGGAAGAGGGCCTGGTAGTCGGTCGCGCCCTGAACGGGGTCGGGGCGGGTCTCGGGCCGGGTCTCGGGCATCGTGGTCCTTCGCGGTCTGGCCGGACGGCTGTCCGGGGCGGGACCGGGCGAGGCCCCGGGAAGGAGCCCGTCCGCGCGGCGTGGGACCGGGATCGCCGATCCGCCGCTGGTCGCGCCTTGATCTCGCTCAAATGCGACGGCTTTGTCTTTTGAAAAAGTCGAGGGCGAGGCGGGCGTTCTGACGCCTCCCGCACGGGCACGGAAGCTGGAAATTGGTCATGGCGACGAAGGGTCGCGCGCGATGAGCGGGCGGGAAGACGGCAGGTCCGGCGACGGAACCCGGGAGCAGCGCCTGAAGGCGGCGCTCCGGGACAACCTCAAGCGCCGCAAGGCGCAGGCGCGGGGCCGGGAGGCGGCCGAGCCCGGCGAGGCCCCGCCGGACGCACCCGCGGATCGAACCGGCGGGGATGGGCGTTGACGCGCAAGCGTAGCGGTCGCATCGCTGCGGTGCAATAAACGGGTTTCGGAATCGGGGCGCGCTTCAATGGCGCGCCGGACGCGCCGCGAGAGGCGCGAGGGACGTTCTCACCATGGATCGCATTCACATCGTCGGCGGAAAGCCGCTTCACGGCATCATCCCGATCTCGGGCGCCAAGAACGCGGCGCTGCCGCTGATGATCGCCAGCCTGCTCACCGGCGAGACGCTCGAGCTCTCGAACGTGCCCCGGCTCGCCGACGTCGCCTCGCTCCTGCGCATCCTCGGCAATCACGGCGTCGACCACATGGTGGTGGGCAAGCGTCCGGGCCAGACCACCGAGGCCGGCCAGACGATCCGGCTCACCGCCTCGAACGTCATCGACACCACGGCGCCCTACGACCTCGTCTCGACCATGCGGGCGAGCTTCTGGGTGATCGCGCCGCTGCTCGCCCGCTTCGGCGAGGCGCGGGTGTCGCTGCCGGGCGGCTGCGCCATCGGCACGCGCCCGGTCGACCTGCTGCTGATGGCGCTGGAGACGCTCGGCGCCACGATCGAGATCGACGGCGGCTACGCGGTGGCGCGCACCAAGAACGGCTTGCGCGGCGGCGAGATCAAGTTCCCGAAGGTCACAGTCGGCGGCACCCACGTCGCCCTGATGGCGGCGGTGCTGGCGCATGGCACCACGGTGATCGAGAACGCCGCCCGCGAGCCGGAGGTGGTGGATCTCGCCGCCTGCCTGACCCGGATGGGCGCGCGGATCGAGGGCGCCGGCACGCCCCGCATCGAGATCGAGGGCGTGTCGCGCCTCTCGGGCGCCCGCCACGCGGTACTGCCCGACCGGATCGAGACCGGCACCTACGCGATGGCGGTGGCGATGACCGGCGGCGACGTGACGCTCGAGAACACCCGGGCCGACCTCCTGCACAGCGCGCTCGACATCCTGGGCACCACCGGCACCGAGGTCACGCCGCTCGACCACGGCATCCGGGTGCGCCGCAACGGCCACGGCATCGCGGCGGTCGACATCACCACCGATCCGTTCCCGGGCTTCCCGACCGACCTCCAGGCCCAGTTCATGGCCCTGATGACCCGGGCCAAGGGCCAGTCGCGCATCCGCGAGACGATCTTCGAGAACCGCTTCATGCACGTGCAGGAGCTCGCCCGCCTCGGCGCGAAGATCCGGCTCGAGGGCGACGTCGCGGTGGTCGAGGGCGTCGAGCGTCTCAAGGGCGCGCCCGTGATGGCGACGGACCTGCGCGCCTCGGTCTCGCTGGTCATCGCCGGGCTCGCCGCCGAGGGCGAGACCCAGATCAACCGGGTCTACCACCTCGACCGCGGCTTCGAGGCGCTGGAGGCCAAGCTCGTGCGCTGCGGCGCCGAGATCCGCCGCGAGCGGGTGTGAGGTCCACTTCCAGACGATCGGGCGATGGGATCTAACAAAAGACGCGCGTGAACCGGCCCGGCGGATGTTCCCGCCGGGCTCAAGCCTCCGTTAGGCTTGAGTCGCGTCAACCGTTGTCCGGGCGGCCGGGGGCCGGCATCGTGCCGCCACTCTCGGTCGATCGCGGGCGGGAGCGGTTCAACCGGAGCGATCCAGTGCCCTCTCTCTCAACCAAGCTGATCCCGCCCGGGATGCTGAACGTCATCAAGCGTTCGCCGTCCCTCTACGCCGCCGGGCGCAAGGCCCGCTTCGCGCTCGGCTCGCGCCTCGGCGCCCGGCCGGTCGCCGGCATCGGCCGGGCCCACTACAACGACTTCATGCTGACCTCGACCGCCCCCGACCGGGTGGCGAGCTATACGACGGGCGCACGCCAGTTCGTCGACATCCTGGAGACGGCGCTCAGGGAGGCCGGGCGCGACTGGGACTCGGTCGGCCAGGCGCTGGAGATCGGCTGCGGCTACGGCCGCATCGTGCGCGAGCTGTCGCGGCGGCTGCCGGGCAACCGCATCGCGGTCTGCGACGTGATCGACGAGGGCGCCCGCTTCACGGCGTCCGAGTTCGGCGCGACCCAGGTGCCGGTGATGGAGCGCGCCGCGGTCAAGCCGTCCGCGGCCTACGACCTGATCTACCTGCTCTCGGTCTACACCCATCTGCCGCGGGACTTCGTGGTCTCGAACCTGCGCGACGTCGCCCGCGCCCTGAAGCCCGGCGGCGTCGCGGTGTTCACCATCCACGGCCAGGGCTCGGCCGAGACGGCGGAGCGTTACGAGCAGTACTGGCTCGACAAGCCGGGGGTGCTCTCGGCGATGGCGCAGGCCGGCTACTACTACGCCCGCTACCCCTACTACACCGACGAGTACGGCCTGACCTGGTTCACCAAGGACGCGGTCGAGCGCCTGGTGGCCGAGGCGGCGCCGGAGCTGGAGCCCGTCTCGTACCGGCCGATGCAGCTCGACGCGCACCAGGACGTCTACGTCTATCGCAAGCGCGGCTGAACGGGTGCCGGGGCGGATCGGATCCGCCCCGGCCCGGTCCTCAGGCCGCCGCCTCCGCGGGCTTGGTCCGCTCGGCGGCGAGCCGGGTGACGGCGGCGAAGTCGACCTTGCCGGAGCCGAGCTGGGGCAGCGCGTCCACCGCCACGATCTCGGCCGGCACGGCGAGCTCGCTGAGGCCGCTGGCCCGGGCGCGCGCCTGGAAGGCGGCGCGGGTCGCATCCTTCTTCTCGGTCACCAGCACCAGCCGCTCGCCCTTGCGGGCATCGGGCAGGGCCGCCACCGCGCTGGCGGCGTCGGGATAGAGCTCGGCGGCGACCGCCTCGACCGCGGCGAGCGAGATCATCTCGCCCCCGACCTTGGCGAAGCGCTTGGCCCGGCCGCGGATGGTGACGAAGCCGTCCGCATCGATCGTCACGATGTCGCCGGTGTCGTGCCAGCCCTCGGCCGGGGCCTCCAGCACGCCGGGCTTCTCGGCCCTGAGGTAGCCCAGCATCACGTTGGGGCCGCGCACGAACAGGCGCCCGCCTTCCGTGACGCCCGGGACCGGCTCGAGGCGCGCCTCCATGCCGGGCATGACCCGCCCGACGGTGCCGAAGCGGTTGAACATCGGGGTGTTGAGCGCCAGCACCGGCGCCGTCTCGGTGACGCCGTAGCCCTCCAGGATCCGCAGGCCGAACTTTTCGGCGTAGGCCTTGCGGGTCGCCGGCTTCACCGGCTCGGCCCCGGCCAGGATGTAGCGCAGCGAGCGGAAGTCGTAGGCGTGGGCGACCCGGGCGTAGCCGGCCAGGAACGTGTCGGTGCCGAACAGGATGGTCGCGTTCGAGCCGTAGACCAGCTCGGGCACGATCCGGTAGTGCAGCGGCGAGGGGTAGAGGTAGACCGGCACGCCGGAGACCAGCGGCAGCACCAGCCCGACGGTGAGCCCGAACGAGTGGAACACCGGCAGGACGTTGAACACCTTGTCGGTGCGGCCGAAATCGATCCGCGCCTGGGCCTGGGCGGCGTTGGCCAGCATGTTGCGGTGGGAGAGCACCACGCCCTTCGGCGTGCCCTCGCTGCCCGACGTGAACAGGATCGCGGCCGGGTCCTCGGGCTTGCGGGGGTGGATCGCCTGCCGCCAGCTCAAGAATCCGCGCAGCTTGTCGAGACGGCCGACCCGGCTCCGCACGTCTTCCAGGTAGACGATTTTCAGGCTCTGGCTCAGCGTCTCCAGGAGCGCGTCGAGGCGGCCCTTCTGCACGAAGGCCCGGGAGGTGACGAGGGTCTCGACCTCCGCGGCCTTGCAGGCGCTGAGGATGTTGGCCGGGCCGGCCGTGAAGTTGATCATCGCCGGCACGCGGCCGGCCGACATCACGCCGAGCACGGTGACGGCCGCCGCGTTGGCGTTCGGCAGCATCACGCCGATGGCGCGGCCCTGCGGCGCCAGCGGCCCGAGCTTGGCGCCCAGCACCCGGGCACCCATCAGCAGGCGCCGGTAGGTGAGCGTGCCGGTGACCGGATCCTCGAGCGCGACGCGGGCTCCGCCCTCGCGCTCGGCCGCCTCGACCACGGCGTCGAACACCGTGCGGTCGATCGGTGCGGTGCGGAAGATCAGGTCCGACATCACCCCGTAGAGCGCCGCGCCGGCGGCCTGGCGGCGGGCCTTGCCCTTGAGCGCCGGATCGACCTCGAGCCGCACCGGCTCCAGCACCGTCACGATGAACTTGGGCCACCAGCGCCGGCGGACCTGGGCCCGGGACAGGCGCGAGAATGCCGTCCGCTCCGGCCCCTCGATCTTCACCGGCACGACCGGCACGCCGGACTTGTCGGCGATGAGGCCGGCGCCGTCATAGACCTTCATCAGGCTGCCGGTGACGGTGAGGCGGCCTTCGGGGAAGATGATCAGGGTCTCGCCGCCCTTGACGGCGTTGATGAGCGTGCGCGTCGCCATCGGCTTCGTCGGGTCGAGCGGCAGCGCCCGGGTCAGCCACAGGAACGGCTTCACCCACCATTTCTGCGCGATGGTATGGTCGATGGCGAAGGTCGGCTCGCGCTCGGTCAGCGACAGGGCGAGGCCCGCATCCAGGAAGCTGACGTGGTTGAGGGCGATGATGGCGTTCGGCCCGGCCTTCTCGATGTTCTCCAGGCCCCGCACCTCGAGCCGGTAGAAGGCCCGGAAGACGATCGACAGGAAGTCGCGGAACCCGCTCGTCGGCAGGACCGCCATGACGGCGACGCCGGCGACGAGGTTGGCGATGCCCACGATCAGGAACTGCCCGGCCGAGGACAGGCCGGCCTTCTGCAGCACCGCGAGGCTGACGGCGCCGAGCACGATGAAGGCGGCGGCGAGCACGTTCGAGGCCGCGATGACCCGGGCCCGGCGCTCCTTCGGGGTCCAGGCCTGGAGCGCGGCGAAGGAGGGCACGATGAACAGGCCGGCGGCGGCGGCGAGCACCACGAAATCGACCGCGATGCGGGCGCCGCGCCACGACCCCAGGAACTCGAGGGCGCCGACGGGGGAGGGGGGCGGGACGCTCGCCGACGCCACGAGCGCGAGGTCGAGGGAGACGAGGCCCATGATCAGCGCCGCGATCGGCGTCGGCAGCATCACGATCCGCCCGGCGCAGAGCCAGGAGGCGAGGCCGGAGCCGAGCGCCACGCCGATCGAGAACAGGGCGAGAAGCGCCGTCACCACGGTCTCGTCGCCGCCGAAGGTGCGCTTCACCAGGGCCGGCAGCAGGGCCAGCACCACGGCGCCGACGAGCCAGAACCAGCTGGTGATGAGCCCGGTGCGCCACAGCCGCGTATCCTCGTAGAGGTCGCGCATCAGGGAGCCGGTCGAGCGCAGCACGTTGCGGTCGACCTCGAGGGTGGGCGCCGCCTCGCCGGTCGTCGGGATGGCGAGGCTGGCGAGCCAGCACAGGCCGGCAAAGCCCATCACCAGGAGGCCGAAGGCGTGCGCCCCGCCATGGGTGACGGCGAGCCCGCCCGCGATGGTGCCGGTGAGGATGGCGAGGAAGGTGGCGGCCTCGATGAGCGCGTTGCCGGCCGGCAGCTCGGCGCGCGCCAGGTGGTCGGGCAGGATGCCGTACTTGATCGGCCCGAACAGGGCCGCGACGATCCCGAACAGGACGAGGGCCACGAACAGGATCGGCACCGAGGAAAGCCAGAACCCGAGCACCGCGACGGCCGCCGCCAGGATCTCCGCTGCCTTGAGGCGGCGGGCGACGTAGGCCTTGTCGTAGCGGTCGGCGAGCTGGCCGCCGAGGCCGGACAGGAAGAAGAACGGCGCGATGAACGCCGCGCCGGCCAGCGTCACCAGGGCCGCCGAGCCGCCATCCGCGCCGCCGCCGACCCCGCCCGCCCCGAACATGATCAGGAACACCAGGGCGTTCTTGAGGAAGTTGTCGTTGAAGGCGGAGAAGAACTGGCACCAGAACAGGGGCGCGAAGCGCCGGCTGGCCATCAGCGATCCTGACATCGGGGCGTTCCTCGCTGGGTGTTGCGTCGTGCGTGGAGGCCGGGCCCCGGCCGCCGCGGAAGAGTGCTTAGCCGGTAAACCCTAATCGGCTTTGTTGCCGCGGTCTGCGGCGATCCGATGTCGGGCCGCCGCGCGCGAGAACCGGCTATTCCTTGCCCATCTCCATCAGCAGGCGCTCGGCCCGGGCATCCTCGATGCGGTTGACGAGACGCTTGCCCTCGTGGACGTCGCGCACGGTCTTGACCATCGTGATGCAGGACTGGACCAGCATCGTCACGCCCATGGCGAGGTAGGCTTTGGTCCAGAGGTCGAGCGGCAGGAACAGGATGCCGCCCGCCACCATGGTGGCGGCGCCGATGAACGAGGCGTAGGTGAACGCCACCCAGGCGGAGGTGTGCTGCGTGGTCTGCTGGGTCATGACGGTGTCTCCTCGAAAACGGGATGCGGGTTCGGTGCGGTCAGGCGGCGCCGGCTTCGGTCTGCGCCTCTGTCTGGCGCTTGGCCTGCTCCTTGGCCTGCGCCTTGGCGCGCAGGCGCTCCATCACGCTGCCGGCGCTCGGCCGGGGGCGCGGGCTGAAGCCGGCCTCCTCCAGGCGCTCGCACAGGGATTCGGGCGCCGCCGCGTCGATGATCGCCATCGCCTCGTCGGAGGCGGCGTCGGCGGCCTGGGCCTCGCGCAGGCGCCGCAGGGTGGCCTGCGCCTCCGCGAGCGCCGCCGGGCTCCCCGTTCCCTGCCCGCGCCGGGCCCGCAGGCGGCGCACCGCCTCCGTCGCCCGGGCGATGCGCTGGCCGCGCTCCAGCTCGGCGAACTGGTGGGTGCCCTTGCGCACCGCGCGGCGCAGGGCGGCGACCTCGGCCGCATAGGCCGCCCGGGTCGTCTCGAGGGTGAGCGCCGCCTGCTCCATCTCGGCCAGGGCCTCGGCGGCCTCCCGCGCCAGGTCCTCGCGCCCGCCGGCGAGCGCCGCGACGGCGCTGGCCTCCAGATCGACCATCCTGGCGTAGAGCGCCGTCTGCCGCTTGGCGTCGACGGCCTCCTGGGCGATGGCCCGCCCGAGCGCCCGGCGGCTGTCGTCGAGGGCGGCGGCCGCGTCGCGCAGCTGCTGCTCCAGGATCAGGAAGGCGTGCTGGTCGTGGAGGTCCTCGGCGGCGCGGGCGGATGCGCCCCGGACGAGGGTGGAGAGGAGGTTGAGCATCGTCGGCTCCGGTTGCGTGAACGTTGTTCACGAAGGCACCTTTCCACAGCCGTGAACGTTGTTCAAGCACGAATTTGAACATCGTTCACGCATGTGCGGGGACGCACGAGGTACGAAGATGCGACAACGCACGGCGGGAGGTGGGAACGGCATGCGCAACGAGGACAGGCGGGACCGGCTGCGGATGGCGCTGATCGACGCCGCGGAGGCCACCATCGCGGCCGACGGCCTGGCGGCGCTCAAGGCGCGGGACCTCGCCAAGGAGGTCGGCTGCGCGCTCGGGGCGATCTACACCGCGTTTCCCGACCTCGACGCCCTGATCCTCACGGTGAACCTGCGCACCCTCGCCCTGTTCGAGCGGGCGATCACCGAGGTGACGATCGCGCCGCCGCCGACGGGCGCGGCGAGCCCGGCCGAGCGGGCGGCGGCGGCCGACACCCTGGTGCGGCTGGCGGTGGCCTACCTGCACTTCGCCGCCGAGAACCCGGCCCGCTGGCGCGCGCTGTTCCAGCACCGGATCACGCACGCGCTGCCCGACTGGTACCTCGTGGAGCAGGTGCGCCTGTTTCGCTACATCGAGACCCCGTTGCAGGTCCTGCGGCCCGGCCTCGGCGACCGCGAGCGGGCGCTCCTCGCCCGCTCGCTGTTCTCGGCCACCCACGGCCTCGTCAGCCTCGGCCTCGACGAGAAGCTGATGGTGCTGAGCGAGCCGGTCCTGCGCGGGCAGATCGAGATCGTGGTCGGGGCGCTGGGGCGGGGGCTGGCGGAGGGGTGACGACCGGTCCTGCGGATCGGATGCCGCCGGGCTACCGGACGGGCTACCAGGGAAGCGTTTCCCCCCGATAATCCAGGTACACGCAGCCCCGCTGCCCGAGTTGCCCCTCGATCACCGCCGCCATCCCGTCCGCGCTCGTCGCCACGTCGATGTCGGCGTCGGGACCGCCCATGTCGGTGCGGACCCAGCCCGGATGCATCAGCACCGTGCCGAAGGGCGCGTCGCCGTGGCGGGCGGAGAAGCTGCGGGCGAGCGTGTTGAGGGCGGCCTTGCTCGCCCGGTAGCTCTCCCAGGTGCCGCCCTCGTTGAGCGACACGCTGCCGAGGATCGAGCTCATCAGCACCATCAGGCCGCCGGGGGCGACCCGGCCGGCGAAGGCCTCGGCGAAGCGGATCGGGCTCACCGCGTTGGTCTCGTAGACCTTGAGCGCCGTCGCCCGGTCGCCCTCGGGCAGCGGGACGTGGGCGCCGTCGGCGATGCCCGCGACCACGAACACCACGTCGAAGCTCTCGGATCCGAGCTCGTCGCGCAGCCGCGCCACGGCCGCGTCGTCGTCGATGTCGACCCGCCGGATCGCCGGGGCGACGGGGGTGAGGGCGGCGAGCGCCGGCGCCTCGCCCCGGGCGGTCGCGGTCACCGCCCAGCCGCGGGCGATGAAGGCCCGGGTCAATCCCAGGCCCAGGCCCCGGGACGCCCCGACGATCAATGCGCTGCGGTCCAGCTTGGCCATGGCGGTCTCCTGCGAGAGGTCTTGTCGATCCCGCGGGAGAAGTAGCGTCCCAAGCGCCGCGGCAAGCGGTCGAGTGCCGCGGCAAGCGGTCGAGTGCCGCGGCAAGCGGTCAGGCCGCTGCCGCCCGCCCCGCGCTCCAGCGCTCCACGGTGGCCAGCAATTCGTCGGGCCGGAACGGCTTGCCGACGTGGTCGTCCATCCCGGCGGCGCGGAACTGCGCGACCTGCTGGGGCAGCACGTTGGCGGTGAGCGCGACGATCGGCAGGCGGCCGAGCGGCGAGCCGAGCTCGCGGATGTGGCGCGTCGCCGTCACGCCGTCCATGCCGGGCATCTGCACGTCCATCAGCACCACGTCGTGGGCGCCGGCCTGCACTGCCAAGACCGCCTCGGCCCCGTCCGCCACCACGGTGACCCGGTGGCCGCGGCGCTCCAGGATCGCCCGGGCGATGTCCTGGTTGATCGGGCTGTCCTCGACCAGCAGCACCCGGGCCGGCCGCTCCAGCGGCGGCGGCGCCCGACGCTCCCGGCCGGCGGCCTCCTCGGCGGCCTCCGCCAGCGGCACGGCGAACCAGAAGGTCGAGCCCTCGCCGGGCCGGCTCTCGACCCCGATCTCGCCGCCCATGGTCTCGATCAGCCGCCGGCTGATCGCCAGCCCGAGCCCGGTGCCGCCGAAGCGGCGCTGGATCGACCTGTCGACCTGGGAGAAGCGCTGGAACAGCCGGCCGAGCCGGTCGGGCGGGATGCCGATCCCGGTATCGTGGATGGCGGCCTTCAGCGCGTGGCGGCCCCCGCCGAGCGGAACGCTGGCGAGGTGCAGGGTCACGCCGCCCGCGGGCGTGAACTTGATCGCGTTGTTGAGCAGGTTGAGCAGGACCTGGCGCAGCCGGTCGCGGTCGCCGACGAGGCGCGGGGCGAGGCCGGGCTCGATCCGCACCGCCAGGGCCAGGCGCTTGGCCTCGGCCGCGCTGCCGACGATGGCGACCGCGTTGTCGGCCAGCGAGGCCGGGGCGAAGGGCTGCGGGTCGAGGTCGATCTGCCCGGCCTCGATCTTCGAGAAGTCGAGGACGTCGTTGACGACCGTCAGCAGGGCCTGGCCGGCATCCTGGATCCGCTCGGCGCTGCGGGCCTGGGCCGGCGACAGGCCGCCGGCGCGCATCAGCAGGTCGGCGTAGCCGATCACGCCGTTGAGCGGCGTGCGGATCTCGTGGGACATCGTCGCCAGGAACTCGGTCTTGGCCGCGCTCGCGGCCTCGGCCTGGAGCCGCGCCGCCTCGGCCACCCGGTTGGCCTCCAGCACCGCGAGCTCGCGCCGCTTGCGCTCGGTCACGTCCGAGAAGGTGCGGATCGCCCCGCCCTCGGAAAGCCGCACGGTGCGTACCTCGATCACGGTGCCGTTCGGCCGCGTGCGCTCGTAGACCGGGGGAGCGCCCAGCAGGTCGCCGGTGAGGGTGAGCCAGGGCTCGCGCCCGGCCTGCGCGTCGCCGAACTCGCCGGCGGCGTCCTGGTGGGCGACGACGTCCGCCAAGGCCGGTCGGCAATGGCGGTACTCGGGCGGCAGGCCGAGGAGGTCGATCGCCCGCTCGTTGCAGAGCTGGACGATGCCCGCGGCGTCGATCAGCAGCACCCCCTGGTCCATGTTGGCGAGCGTCGCGTCGAGGAGCGCCTTCTTGTGGCGCAGCGCCGCCTCGGCCGCCCGCCGGGCGGTGATGTCGGTGATGGTGCGCAGCACCCCGCCCTCGGCGGTGGGCGCGTTGTGGACCTCCAGGATCGTGCCGTTCGGCCGCGTGCGCTCGTAGCGCTCGCCCAGCACCGCGAGGTCGCCCACCGCGATCGCCTCCCCGAAGGCCGGATCGGTGCCGGCATATTCTCCCGCCGTCTCGAGCACCCGCCGCAGAGCCGCCCGCGACGGCCGCCCGGCCAGGAAGGCGGGGTCGAGGTCGAGGAGCTCGGCGAGGCGCCGGTTCGTCACCGCGACGGTCCCGTGCGCGTCGACCATGATCAGGCCCTGGTCCATCGCGTCGAGGGTGGTGGTGAGCACCGCCTCCTTCTCGACGAGCTCGCGGGTGCGCTCGGCGATGCGGTCCTCGAGGTCGGCGTTGCTCTTGCGCAGGGCGTCGGCCTGGCGGTGCAGGGTGGCGGAGGTCTCGGCCAGCACCGCCCCGACCTCGTTGACCTCGCGCACCGGCGTCACCGGCGTGCGCAGCGGGATGCCCCGGCTGAGGTCGTCCGCCGCCTCGGCGAGGAGCGCCTTGGCCAGCAGGATGCGGCGCCCGGCATGGAGCGAGGCGAGGAGGGCGATCAGCCCGAGGCCGAGCACCACCGGCGCCAGCACCATGACGGAGGTGGCGAGCGGCGCCTGCAGCGCCGCCTGGGAGACGCCGATCGTCACCACCCAGCCCGACGGTACCGAGCGGTGGTGGGTGCCGAAGACCGGAATGCCGCTGAGGTTGCGGCCCCGCCACTGCCCGGTCGTCCCGCCGATCGTCCCGAAGCCCGGCAGCGGCTTGCCGGCCGCGGCGTCGGTCTCGACCGAGCGGCCGATGATGATCCCGGCCCGGTCGGCGATCGAGCCGGAATAGGGGGCGGCCACGCCCGCCGCCCGCAGGATCTGCCCGAACAGCGAGGCCGGCAGCGTCGCGGTGAGGAGATGGGTCACCGTGTCCCCGCGCCGCACCGGCACCGTGACGGCGACGACCGCCCGGCCCGATCCGGCCTCGGCGAACAGGCCCGAGATCGCCGGCGCGCCGGTCTCCTGCACGATCGGGTCGTCGGCGAGGGCGCCGCCCGGTAGGGCCGAGCCCCGGGGCAGCCGGGTGTTCACCCGCTCGCGGCCGTCCGGATCGCGCAGCACGATCTCGACTCCCGGCAGGCGCACCAGCTCCCGCGCCTGGCGGTCGAACCGGGCGTCGTCGCCCGCCTCCAGGGCCGGCGAGGTGGCGAGCGCCCGCAGCATCGCGACCTGGCCGCCGAGGAAGCCGTCGATCTGCTCGACCGCGTGGGCGTTGAGCGTCGCGGTGCGCTCCTCCATCCGGGCCTGCTCGGCCTGGACCCAGCGCTGGGCGATCAGCCCGATGATGATGAGCGCCGGCACGAGCAGGGCCGCGGCCAGCGCCGTGACGTGGGCCCAGAGGGGACGGGCGCGCACGCGCCGCGGATTCGCCGCGGCCTCGGCCGCACCCTCGCCTGTGTGGTCGTGATCGGACACGCGTTCCCGGCCTAGCGGCCTCGCGCCCACCGCGAGCAGTCCGCCTCCGGTAGAAGACTGACAAACCGGCGTGTTGGCAAGGTGATCACCCGCCGTGGCGCCGGTTCATCCAACATAGGCCGTTGCTCGCCCCGGGATAGTCCGTTCGGCGGAGCGGGCGCTGGGCAAGCTGCCCCCAGTCCCCCCGACCCTCAGTCGCCCCGCTCTCAATCCATGTCGCGGCTGGAATCCCCGGCATCGAGCCCGTCGAGGTCGTCCTCGGCCTCGCCGTCGGAATCGTGCGCGTCGAGGCCGGCGGCCTCGGCGAGGTTGCGGGCGGCGCGGCGCAGGAGCTTGCGCAGGCGCCGGCGCTCCTTGCCGTCGAAGCCGTCGAGCATCTCGGCCTCGACGTCGTCCCAGATGCCCTCGATCGCCTCCGCCTTGGCCATGCCGGCCTCGGTCAGGCGGACCCGCACGACCCGGCCGTCCCCGGCCTCGGTGCGGCGCTCGACCACCCCCATGGCGGCGAGCCGCGTGATGGTCTTCGAGGCGGTGGGCGGGCGCACCCGCAGGGTGGCGGCGAGGTCGCCCATGGTCATGGTGCCGGCGGCGGCGAGGGCCTGGACCACCTGCTCCTGGCCGGCGAAGAGGTCGAGATCGGCCAGGCGGTCGCCGATGCGGCCGCGGTGCAGGCGTGCCGCCTGCATCAGGGCCCAGCCGACGCTCTTGGCGCCGGGGGGCCGGAGGCGCTTGGCCGCCCGGCGCGGGGTGTCCCCGGCTACGGCCACTGCCTGCTCGCCCGATGCCATGGGTTCAGCCCCTTTTTCGAGACGGATCCTGCCGCGCCTGCACCAACGGCGCAAGGACGGAGGGCCGGGGCGCCGCGGCGGCGCCCCGCACGCACATGGCAGCCCGCCTGTGACGCCTGGATGACGCGGCCCCGGTTCCGGCTCGGTCCGCCGCGGCTTATGTTGCCGGCGACGGACAGATGGCGAGGAGACGCGCATGCCGGCCCGGCCCTGGGGCGACCTGACCACCGAGGAGTGCCGCGCGGGCGCGCTCCGGGCCGCCGTGGCGGTGCTGCCGGTCGCGGCCGTGGAGCAGCACGGGCCGCACCTGCCGCTCGCGACCGACGTCGTCATCGCCGAGGGCTACCTCGCGCGCGCCGTGGCCCTCGTCCCGGACGGCCTCGACGTGCGGGTGCTGCCGGTCCAGCAGGTCGGCCTGTCGCCGGAGCACGCCGACTTTCCCGGCACCCTGACCCTCACCCCCGAGACGGCGCTGAGGGCCTGGGGCGAGATCGGCGACGGGGTGGCGCGGGCGGGCTGCCGGCGCCTCGTCGTCGTCTCCTCGCACGGCGGCAACAGCGCGCTCGTCGACCTCGTGGCCCTGGGCTTGCGCGGCCGGCACGGGATGGTCGCGGTGACGACCGCCTGGAGCCGCTTCGGCACTCCGCCGGGCCTGTTTCCCGAGGACGAGATGCGCCACGGCATCCATGGCGGCGGGATCGAGACCGCCCTGATGCTGGCCTTGCGCCCCGACCTCGTGCGCCGCGACGCGATCCGCGACTTCGTGCCGGCGACGCGGGAGATCGAGCGCACCTATACCCACCTGCGGGCCGGCCGCCCGGCGGCCTTCGCCTGGCACGCCCAGGACCTGAACCCCGCGGGCGCCATCGGCGACGCGCGCCTCGGCACCGCGGAGGCGGGGCGGGCCCTCCTCGATCACGGCGCCCGGGCCTTCGTCGAACTCCTGCGCGACGTCGCCCGCTTTCCCCTGCCTTCTTTCCCTCCGCCGACCTTGGTCTCCCGCGGCGGCGAGTGACACACTATATCACCGGCTCGCGCGGCGCCCCGGCGGCGCCCGCCCCCGGTCCGGTTGCAGAAGAAGCCTCCCGCATGTCCGACAAGATCCCCGTCACGGTGCTCACCGGCTACCTCGGCGCCGGCAAGACCACGCTCCTCAACCGCATCCTCACCGAGCCGCACGGCAAGCGCTACGCCGTGATCGTCAACGAGTTCGGCGAGATCGGCATCGACAACGACCTCGTCGTCGGCGCCGACGAGGAAGTGTTCGAGATGAACAACGGCTGCATCTGCTGCACCGTGCGCGGCGACCTGATCCGCATCATGGACGGGCTGATGAAGCGCAAGGGCAAGTTCGACGCGATCATCGTCGAGACCACCGGCCTCGCCGATCCGGCCCCGGTCGCCCAGACCTTCTTCGTCGACCAGGATGTCGGCGAGGCCGCCACCCTGGACGCGGTGGTGACGGTGGTCGACGCCAAGTGGCTGTCCGAGCGCCTGAAGGACGCCCCCGAGGCCAAGAACCAGGTCGCCTTCGCGGACGTGATCCTGCTCAACAAGTCCGACCTCGTCGACGAGGCGGGCCTGGACAGCGTCGAGCGCCAGATCCGCGCCCTCAACCCGTCCGCCGAGATCCACCGCACCCAGCACTGCGCCGTGCCGCTCGACACGGTGCTCGGCCGCAGCGCCTTCGACCTCGCCCGCATCATCGAGATCGAGCCCGAGTTCCTGGAGGAGGGGCACCACCACCACCATTCCGACGAGATCCAGTCGATCTCGGCCCGGCTGCCCGGCGCGGTCGACCCCAACAAGTTCATGCCGTGGATCTCCGACCTGACCCAGGTCCAGGGGCCGGACATCCTGCGCTGCAAGGGCATCGTCAGCTTCCCAGACGAGCCGCGCCGCTTCGTCTTCCAGGGCGTGCACATGATCCTCGACGGCGACCTGCAGGACGAGTGGAAGCCGGGCGACCCGCGCGAGTCCCGCGTCGTCTTCATCGGCCGCCACCTCGACCCGGAGGCGATCCGCAAGGGGTTCGAGGCCTGCCGGGCCTGAGCCGCTCGCTCCCGGATCGACCGGGAGCGAGCGATCGTTCGGCTGTGGCGATCCTGCGCGCGCTCGCGCGCCGGACTGCCATGCCGCGGGTCATCGGCATCGCCGCGCTGTCGGGTTGGGCCCGCCACCCCGACGCGGCGCGGGGGCCCCGCGATCCGCGTCCGGGGTGCCGGTCCGGTCCACGGCTCGGCCGCAGGTCCGACGATCAAGCAGGTCCGACGATCAGGGCCTGCGCTCCGGCCCGCGCGGCGCCAGCCGCAGCACCAGCGCCCCGGCCGCCATGCAGGCGAGCGAGCCGACCAGCACGCCGATCTTGGTCTCGGCTTCGAGCGCGGGGCTCGCGGCAAAGGCCAGCAGGCCGATGAACAGGCTCATCGTGAAGCCGACGCCGCACAGCAGCGCCACGCCGTAAACCTGCAGCCAGGTCGCGTGCGCCGGCCGCTGCGCCCAGCCGAGCCGGACCACGGCCAGCACGAACCCGAACACGCCGAGCTGCTTGCCGACGAACAGGCCGAGCGCCACCCCGAGCGTCACAGGGTCGAGCAGCATCGCCGGACTGAACCCGGCCAGCGAGACGCCGGCATTGGCGAACCCGAAGATCGGCAGGATGAGGAACGCCGACCACGGGTGGATGGCGTGCTCGAGGATGTGCAGCGGCGAGGTCGGGTCGTCCGGCTTGCCGACGCTGAGGCGCAGCGGGATCGTCAGCGCCACCAGCACGCCCGCGATGGTGGCGTGGATGCCGGATTTCAGGACGAACACCCACAAGACCGCGCCGAGCAGCAGGTAGGGCCACAGGCGCGCCACCCCGGCCTTGTTCATGCCGTAGAGCACGGCGAGCGTCAGGCCGGCGCCGCCGAGCATCGGCAGCGAGAGATCGGCGGTGTAGAACGCCGCGATGATAAGGACCGCGCCGAGGTCGTCGATGATGGCGAGCGCGGTCAGGAAGACCTTGAGCGAGACCGGAACGCGCGAGCCGAGCAGCGCCAGCACCCCCAGCGCGAAGGCGATGTCGGTGGCCGCGGGAATCGCCCAGCCGCGCAGGGTCTCGGGCGAGTGCTGGTTGACCGCGACGTAGACCAGCGCCGGCATCAGCATGCCGCCGAGGGCGGCGATCCCGGGGAGGATGCGATCCGGCCAAGTGCGCAGGCGCCCGTCCAGCATCTCGCGCTTGATCTCGAGGCCGACCAGCAGGAAGAACACCGCCATCAGGGCGTCGTTGATCCAGTGCAGCACCGAGAGCGGCCCGAGATGGGCCGCGAGGACGGCGAAGTAGGTCTCAGCCCAGGGCGAGTTCGCGACGACCAGCGCCAGGGCGGCGCTCGCCATCAGCACGAGGCCGCCGCCGGCCTCGTTGTGCAGCATGGTGCGCAGGGCCGAGAGCGGCCGGCGCACCGGCAGGGGAACCCGACCGCTCATGCCGCTGCCGTGCCGACGCGGGAAGGACGGTTCGGCGACGCCCGGCCGATCGCCGGGGGGGTCGGAGCCGGCACGGGGCCGGCCGCCGGGACCGGATCGACGCCGCGAAGGGTAGGATGGGGCATGGGCACGGGTCTCCCCCGCTGGCGGCCCGACCAACGGCAGAGAACCTGCAAGCCCCGCGCCGGGACCGCACACCTTGGCCTCCGTATCCCATCGACGGGGCCGGCGCGCAACGGGCGTCGGCGTCCCGGATGCGGTATGGGGCGGCCCTCGCCCGCCCGACCGGATCCATGACCGCCCTTACCGCCAGACTCCGCGCCCTCTACGAGGGCGACACCGACGGGGCGCACCGCTTCCGGTACGCCCTGCTTGCCTTCGACGTCGCGACGGTCGCCTTCGTGATCGCAACCTCGTTCCTGCCGCTCTCGCCCTGGGTCGCCGTCGGCGACGTGGTCCTCGGCCTCGGGGTGCTGGCCGACTTCGCCGGCCGCCTGGCGATCAGCCGGGCGCCGGCGCGCGAGTTCCTGCGCCTGGGCACCTGGACGGACGTGGTGGCGATCGCCTCGTTCCTGGCGCCGATGTTCGTGCAGGGCGTCGGATTCCTGCGCATCCTGCGCACGCTGCGGCTCCTGCGCACCTATCAGCTGCTCGACCGGCTGCGCCGGGACAGCGGGATCTTCCGGCGCCACGAGGAGGCGATCCTGGCCGCCACCAACCTGGTGGTGTTCGTGTTCGTGATGACCGGCGTGGTCTACGTCACGCAGGCCGGCAGCAACCCGGCGATCGGCAGCCCGGTCGATGCGCTGTACTTCACGGTCACGTCGCTGACGACCACCGGTTACGGCGACATCACCCTGCCGGGCCCCTCGGGCCGGCTCATCTCGGTCGTCGTGATGATCTGCGGCGTGACCTTGTTCTTCCGCCTCGCCCAGGTGGTGTTCCGGCCCTACAAGGTGCGCTTTCCCTGCCCGACCTGCGGGCTGCAGCGCCACGAGCCGGACGCCGTGCACTACAAGGCCTGCGGCACCGTGCTGAACATCCCCGACGAGGGCGCCGACTGATCCCGACGCCCTAGCGTACCGTGACCTGGCCCTTGATCCTCTCGTAGGTCGCCCGGCTCAGGACCCGCTTCGACAGGAGCTCGCCCGGCGAGGCGTAGGGCCGCCGGGCGACGATCGCCTTGCCGATCATGCCGCCGCCCAGCCCGTTCAGCTCGGCCACGCTGGCGGTGTTGAGGTCGACGGTGCCGGCGGCGGCCGGGGCGGGAGCGGGCTCCTCGGCCGTCGCGACCGAGGGCGGGCTGAAGACCGGGGGAGGGGTGGAGGCCGGCATCGTCGCCGGGGCGGCGCTCGGGGCGGGAACGGCAGGGGTGGAAACGGGTGGGGCGGGAGCCGGCACGGGAGCGGGGGCGGGCATCGCCTCGGCCGCCGGGGGCTGGCGCTGCGGCGACGGCTCGGCCGGGCGCGGACCGGGATAGACCGAGCGCACCGGGTCCGCGGTCTCGCCCGTCGCCGGGGCCGCAGCGCTCCGCCCGCTCTCGACCCGCCTGGAAGGATCTCCCTTGGCCGCATCGCCCCTGGCGGCATCCACCTTGGGCGGCTCGGAGAGGTGGGGGCCGGTCGCGCGCGGCATCAGGACCTGCCACAGGCCGGCGAGGCCGGCTGCCAGCACGACGATGACGAGGGCGCGGGTGATGGCCGAACCGGTCAGCATCGCGGGCGGGTGTCCTCAAGGCTCGAGGGAGCGGGCCGCGCGAGGCGGTCCCTTGCGTCACAGTCTATCGCAGGTGATGGCGGAGGCGAGGTGGTGCCAGCCCCGCCCGAGCTCCATTCCGTGCGATGTCCACGGATTTGCACGCGCGATTCGACGCGCACCGGGCCGGTTTCCTCCGGTGTCGCGGGGCGCGACGTCTCTCGGCGGGCGTCAGGCGGCGATCGTGCGCCGGATCGCGCGGATCGCCCCGTCGCCGGTCCCGGGCCCCGTGCGCCCGGCACGGATGCGGCCTTCCGCCTCGGCGAGCGGCTCGATCGCCACCGCCATGTGGTGGCCGTTGGCGTGGATCAGGCGGGCCTCGTCGAGCATCATCCCGACATGGCCGCGCCAGAACACCAGGTCGCCCCGCCGCAGGCCGGCGAGGTCCGCCGTGACCGGCACCGCCTCGCCGAGGGCGGCCTCCTGCTGGTCGCTGTCGCGCGGCGCCGCGATCCCGGCGGCGGCGAGCGCGGTCTGCACCAGCCCGGAGCAGTCGAGCCCGAGGCTGCTGCGCCCGCCCCAGAGATAGGGCACGCCGAGGAAGCGCAGGGCCGTCGCGGCGACGTCCGGCTCGACCGCGTCCAGGGCGGCGAGGTGCCCGGCCCAGGCGAAGCGGCCGTCGGCGAGGCGCGCATAGGCGCCCTCGCGCCCCGCGACCGCCACCCGGGCGCCGAGGCTGAGCGCCCCGACGACGGGCCGCTTCAGGTCGGCGGCCGGGTACAGGAAGGTCCGCAGGGCCGAGACCCGATGGGTCGGGGCCGGATCGACCGGCCCGAGGGCCTCGGCCGGCAGGTAGCCGACATAGCCGTCCGCCGAGAGCTGCGCGAAGGCGAACCCGTCGCGGACCTCGTAGACGGTTGCCGCCTCGCCGAGCAGCGCCTCACTGTCGAGGGCTGCGGCGGGATCGGGCGCGCGGCGCAGGGGCGCCACGGGGACGCGGATCCGGTGCGTCGTCCCGGCGACGTAGCGGTCCGCCGCGACCCGCCCGCGCAGGCGCTCGTCGGCGAGGTCGGGCCGGGCCGGCGTCAGGCGCGGATCGAGGGGGGCGTCGGCGGAGAAGGGGGCGGTCATGGTGCCGGCCAGTCTCTCAAGCCGGGCCGCCGGGAGCAAGCCGGACCGGGCGCCGACGGGAATCAGGACGTTTCGGATCGCTCCTGCGACGTTATGCCCGAGGTGGGGTCCGACCCGGGCACAAGTCGAATTTTCGCGGCGGCGGCGTGCGGTTACCTTCCGAACCCTGCGGAACCGCGCCGGCGGCCCGGGCAACCATTCCGGCCGCGCCGGGTTGGACATGCACGTGTTGCACTGCAACAATCGCCGTGCCTGCGCTATGGTCAGCCCATGATGATGAGCCGCACCGTGAAGAAGCCGACCGACAAGCCCCGCAACTTGCCGCCCATCCGGGTGCGCAAGGAGCCGCCGACCGTCTCCGAGGCGGTGGCCGCGGCCCAGGACCTCGCCGACGACGTCGAGCAGCAGGTCGAGATCGCCGCAGGCCTGATTGGCCTGTCCCCCGACGAGGTGCGCCCGCACGTGCTCCAGGCGGCCCAGGCCCAGGCGGCCAAGCCGAAGGCCGAGCGCTCGCCCGAGCGGATCATCAGCACCGGCAGCGGCCTGCGCGGCCCCCGCACGGTGATCGTCGAGCGCCGGGCCACCCGGCCCATGGTCGAGCGCCGGATCCGCCCGCCGCTCGACGGGCGCCGCTGAGGTCTGCGGCCACCGCCGGCCCGCCCATCATCCTGTGCTGTTGCACAAGGAGTTGCATTCGAGAGAGTATTGTCCACCATCGAACGCATCGGTGCGATTTCGGCGGGCCGCCCCGCCATGATAGGCTGGCGGCTCGACAATCCTTCGGCGAGGGCGGCGTCCGATTGCCGTCGGTATGGTGAGACCATGAACTCTTTCGAGCCTGTCCTGTCAGGCGTGACCGCTCTGCGGCTCGACAACCAGCTCTGCTACGCGCTCTACGCGGCCTCCCACCGCATGACGAAGTGCTACCGGCCGCTGCTCGAGCGGCTGGGCCTGACCTATCCGCAGTACCTCGTCCTGATCGTGCTGTGGGAGAACGACGGCCTGACCGTCTCCGACATCGGCCGCCGCCTGCGCCTCGATTCCGGAACCCTGACGCCGGTGCTCAAGCGCCTCGAGGCCGCCGGCTTCGTCCGCCGCACCCGGCGCCAGGCCGACGAGCGCGAGGTCGAGATCAGCCTGACCGAGGAGGGCCACGCCCTCGAGGAGCAGGCCGTCGAGGTGCGCCGGTCGATCGTCGAGACCCTGCAGATGACGGAAGGCGAGATCGCCGACCTGCGCGCCCGCCTCGACGTGCTCATCGCCACCCTGGGCGGCGAGGCCTGAAGGCGACGGACCCCGCGGCGGTTTGTTTTGCCGGTTAACAAATCCTGCTTGAGCACCGCGCCGCATCCCGTTTAAAGGGACGGACGGGAAGACGCCGCCCGCCGCGAGGGGGAGCGGAAGGCCGCGCGTCCCCGAGGGCCGACTCGCCTGGGTTCGATCCGCGTGGGCCATTCCGCGCGGGCGAGATCCTCGCGATCGTCCTCCCGCCTACGCCGTCTCCCGCTCCCGACCGGACCCCTTGCGAGTGCGCCGCGACGTGACACCCGTGACCTGCACCCGTCCTCGCCCGGGACGCCGCATCGCCGCCGGCCGGGCCGGCGCATGAGGAGCCTCAAGGCCCTGGCGGGCGCCCTGACCGGCTGGTCGGAGCGCAACGGCGAGCCGCGCCGCCAGGTCGGCGTGCTGCCGCTCCGGACCCTGCCGGGCGGCGAGATGCAGGTCATGCTCATCACCTCCCGGGAGACCCGGCGCTGGGTGGTGCCGAAGGGCTGGCCGATGAAGGGGCTGAAGAATTACGAGGCTGCCGCCCGCGAGGCCTACGAGGAGGCGGGGCTGATCGGCCGGGTCGGCCGGCGGGCGCTCGGCAGCTACTTCTACCAGAAGCGCCTGAAGAGCCGCGACACGGTGCTGTGCCAGGTCCAGGTCTTCCGGCTGGAGGTGCGCAAGCAGCTCAAAACCTGGCCCGAGCAGCACGAGCGCGACTGCCGCTGGTTCAGCGTGCCGGACGCGGCGGAGGCGGTGACCGAGGCCGGGCTCGCCGCCCTGATCCGGGCGGCCGGCGCGGACGGCGCCAAGGCCAAGGCGAAGGTCAAGGCCGCCGCGCATGCGGGCTCCGCGGCCAAGGACGCGGTCGCCAAGGACGCTTCTGCCCGGGAAGCCTCCGCGAAGAGGCCTGCCGCTAAGGCATCGACCAGCCGGGAATCCGGCGGCAATGGCTCCGCCGCCAAGGGGCCGGCCGGCCGCGCGCCCTGACGGCAACGGTGCTATCGGGCCGTCATACGGCTCCGCTATAGCGGCAGGCTTTCCCGCGGGGGCCGACCCGGCGGCTCCCTCCCGACGAGTGCGGACGCGATGGCGATCATCCAGGCCTTCCAGGCCGGCGAATTCCTCAACTCGGTCCTGAGCCTGTTCTGCGCCTTCGTGCTCGGCACCCTGATCGGAGCGGAGCGCCAGTACCGCCAGCGCACGGCGGGCCTGCGCACCAACGTGCTGGTGGCGGTGGGGGCGGCGGCCTTCACCGATCTCGGCATGCGCATCGGCCACGCCGACGGGGCGATCCGCATCGTCGCCTACGTGGTCTCGGGCGTCGGGTTCCTGGGCGCCGGCGTGATCATGAAGGAGGGCATGAACGTCCGCGGCCTCAACACCGCCGCGACGCTGTGGTGCTCGGCTGCCGTCGGGGCACTCTCGGGCGTCGACCTCGCCGCCGAGGCCGCCCTCGTCACCGCCGCGGTGCTCGCCGGCAACACCCTGCTGCGGCCCCTGGTCAACGCCATCAACCGCATCCCGATCGACGAGCGCGACGCCGAGGCGACCTACGAGGTCCGCGCCACCACCGACACCGACCGCCTGTCCGAGGTGCGCGACCTCCTGGTCGAGCGCCTGGAGGCCGCCCACTATCCGGTGAGCGAGGTCGATGTCGAGGAGCGCGGCGATGACGACGTCGAGGTGGTCGCCACACTGGTCAGCACCGCGATCGAGCCGGAGGAAATCGAAGCGGTGATCGCCCGCCTCGGGGCGGCCGAGGGAATCCGCCGAGCGACCTGGACGGTCCGGACGACGGATTGACGGCGCCCGCTCGACCGAACGCGGAACCGGCCGCACCGGCGGCAACGGGCCCTCTCGCCGAGCCGAGATCGCCGCCGCCGCCCCGGGGCGGCGGCGGCGGGGCACCTATACAGCGGCCGACATGGCGGATCTAAGGTAGCCCGCCAGATCGTCGCCGTCGTAGGTCGGCACCTCGCACGGTATGCCGTCGAGCGGCGCGGGATGGACGATCGTGCCGATCACCGCTTCCGCCTTCGCCACGGCCGCTCCCAGCGCGTCCGCGATCACGGACGCGTCGAGGTGGGCAACCGATTCGATGTTCTTCGAACGCAGCGAGAGGTCCTTGTTGGCATAGGCGTTGGTGATCGTGTGCAATCCCGCGAACGCCATCTCGAGTGGGGGATAGCTCGGGTGCGGCGAGACCATCAGCGACAGGCCGACGCTCGCGGTGCTCAGCAGCTCGGCGTACTCGGCTAGGCTGAGCTTTCCGCGCACCTCGAGGTTGCGAACCTGTGAGACGGTAAGCGGATCGAAGCTCTCGCCTGCCGAGAGGATCCGCCACCGGCTCGCGGTGATCGGATCCGCCCGCTGCCACAATCCGAGCGCCTGGCAGATCAGCGGGAAGCAGTTCCTGTCCACCGACGGCCGGCCATAGACCAGGATGATCCGCTCGCGCGGCTGGGCGGTGAGGGCGGCCTCGATCACCGGGTTCAGCGCGAAGGGCAGAACGTACGCCTTCGACAGCCCGTAGCGCTCGGAGAAGTAGTTCGCGAATTCCTCAGCGTTCAGAACCGCGACGGTGTCCTGCGTCCGGCCGTAGGTCGATTCCGCGATGCCGAAACGGCTCGACCACGGATAGAAATACGACTCGTGGTCCTGGATCAGGTACACGACCGGGAGCTTGCGCCCATGCAGCCTCGCCTGGTCCTCCTGGAGAGCGTAGGCGGCGGCCGCGGTCCACCACGCCGTCGCGACGAAGATTTCGTTGCGCCGCACGCTCAGGAAGCCGCGCTGTCGCTCGCTGGCATCCACGACGACGCGCGGATGATCGTCCGACACCGCCGAGATCGGCAGCAGGCGGTACTCTGGGAAGGCCAGCATCGAAACGAGGTCGATGCGCTCCGAGATGCTGACGATCCGCAGGTCGACGTCGTCGCCCATCCGCTTGCCGAGGTCGGCAAAGAAGCGCAGGGCCGTCGTCAACCCGCCGAACGTCTTGATCGGCTGGAGCGTCGGCACGATCACCGTCAGGCGCGGCCGCGGATTCGGGTCGCGGCGCGCGAAGACGTTGTTCACCTCCGAGATGAGGGTCGCCTCCTTGAGCGGCGTCACGCGGTTGTTCAGCAACGGGCGATGCACGCGCGCCAGGGCGTCCTCGACCTGACCGACGCCCTGCACGGGCACCAGCATCTCGAACGGCACCTTCCACGGCCGCCCGACCTTCGCCCAGCGAAGCCCCGCGGACTCGGTCAGGTAGAGAAGCGAGCGCTCGATCGCGTGCGCCAGCGTCCCGTCGACCTGGCCTGCTTCCTCCGGGAAGTCCGACCACGTCAAGCCGAGATCGAGGAGGGACCGGATCGCCGCGGTCCGCATCCAGAAGAACGAGCTCGACGGGAACTCGAGCACCATGTCCTGCGTCAGCGTCACGCTGCAGCGACCGAGCAGGTCGCGCATCGTGCTGAAATTGTAGCCGAAGTTCAGAAGGTGCCGAACCGGAGCGAAGTGCTGCGAGAACACCGCGCCGACGTCATGGTTGTGCAGAACATGCAGGATCGAACGGACGACGTCCGGGGATCCGAGCAGATTGTCGAGCAGGAACTCGCGCCAATCGGCGAAGGCGCTGTCGTGGGGCGACTTCTTGGAATGAATGTGGAGGAAGATCTCGTACGATTTGAAGACGTCCGCGAAGCCGATGAGCATCGGCGCGATGTCGCGGCCACGGTTGGGGAAGACGCGGACATCGATCCGGCCGTTGTCGTAGTGTTCGAAGGCCGCGTGGATCGCGACCTGCTTCGCCTCGCTGTCAGTCGAGATGTAGATGTCGGCTGGAACCGGGATGCGGCGCAGCGCGTCGAGCAGCGATGGAGCGAGATCCGGGTAGAAGATGTGGGCGATGACCGCCACCCTCTCCGGCAGCGCGTACGGCGCATCGCCGACCGGGCGGAAGGGAACCTCGAGGGCGAGATCGGTCTCGTCGCTCGGGCGCACGCTGGTCGTTGCGCCGTAATACGTGGTAAGATGATCGCTCTGGATGTAGCGCTGCTTCGGGTTGGGGACCGGGCGGAACGGCGGCACGAAGCGATGGCGGCGGCGTTCCAGGTCGCTCGCGATCAGGGGCACGAGCTCGGGATTGCCTGAGAAGCTCGAGGCCCAGTCCTCTGCATCCATCTCGGATGCGAAGTCGCGCAACAGCTGGACCTTGAGGAACGGAAAGCCGCTCTCGACCAGGGTCCGCCAGCCGCGCAGGGTCGGATTAATTGGCAGGGCGTCGCTGACGGCCGTCGGATACATCACGTCCCAGGTTACGTCCGCGCCGTCCCAGCGCTCGATCGACCGGATCTCGTACTCGTGGATGACGGTCGACTTGTCGCGATTGCTGCGGACGCTATTCCAGAACTCGCGAATGGCCTGGTTCTTCAACCCCGACTGCGTGACGGCCGTGAAGTAGCTCATCAGGTGGCGGCGAACCTGATGGCTGTCTGTCAGCGCGACGATGTCCTTGTCGCTCTCCCGGCAGAACCTCAGGACCGCGGCGAGCCCTGCTGGATCGGTCGGCCCGTAGACGCTGTCGTTGGCCAGGATGGCCATGCGGGCACGCCAGATATCCGGGAACGCCGCGAGGGCGGTTGCCCAGGCGGCGAAGTCCCAGCCATGGTTGGTGCGGATGAGGATGCCGTCGATGAAGTCGAGCGTCGCCGGGATCGGCTCGCTCATGCCCTCCGTGACGATGACCAGAATCATCGACAGGCCCTCGCGGTGGAGGGCCTTCATGTAGGAAACGACGTAGTCCTCGATTCGCCCCTCGGCCGAGTACGCGACGAACAGGCAGACGTCGCGGTCGGCTAGGCTGGCCGGTGCCCGGACGATCTCATAGGGGATGTCGAGCGCGTCGCAATCGTGGGTGTGCCGGTCGACCGGACAGGTGATGTACCCCGCCTCCTTGCCGCCCATGCGCAGGAAATGCGTCAGGGGGTCGATCTTCCGCTGCTCGACCTCGGGGTAGCGAGCACGGTACCAGGCCGTATCGAAGTAAGGCGTCGGGTTGCGGCCCTCCCGCCATCCGGCCGTCGCGTAATGGACGAGCGGGTTGACCTCGCTCGCTGAGACGTCGCCGTTGATGAGGAGGTACCATTCGCTGAAGAAGAACGGATTCGGATCCCGACCCCGGAAGTCCGTCCGATCGACGTAGTCGACCAGGGGATTCTTGGTGTGCGCCAGGGTTTCGGGATGACGCTCGAAGTACCAGCGGGTCACGAAGAGCGGCGATGGATCACGCAATTCGCGCGCGCCGGACTGGAGAAAGTGGCACAGCGGATTGAGCTGATGCAGGGCGACGTCCTGGTAATGCTCGAGATACCAGGCCCCGTCGAACAAGGGGTGGGTCGAGCGGCGCCAGTTTGCCATGTCCTGCAGATAATCGAGCAGGGCAACCGGATTTTTTACATCGCCTTGCGATGCATACCACTCGGGATCGAACAGAGGATGCGGAGCGTAACCCCGCTGACCGCCTTCGAGTAGATAATGAACCAGTGGATTCAATCGGCTGTCGGCGACATCCGGATAGCGTTGCACATACCAGTCGGTGTCGAAGACCGAAATGGGATCTTTCCCTTCCCGGGCGCCATATTGGATATAATGAGCGATAGGATCGATGTGCTGTTCGGCAACGTCATGATATGAGTTGATATACCAAAATGCATCAAAAATAGATGATATTATTTTGTATTCGTCAATCTCGTGCGAGCCATGGTCGGTGAAATCATTTCCTTCGGTCATTCGATGTACCTGCCGGGTTTCCGTGACGTCCAAGGGCGAAAAAATCTCTGTTGCCACAACCGCAGATCTGTGTATCCGCATTACAAATCTGCGTTGTTAGCAGTGGTTATCTCTACCGCGATCTAACGTATTGGCGAATGCTAATCAATAGTTCGGCCCTGAGCCTAACCGCCTAATCGCTTCCTGAAACATCTCAGTCGCACGTGCGCGGTCGATTCGATAATATACTTCGCCATTTGCATCAGATAAATCGACGGCTGGTAGGAATGTGATCGAGTGATTCCGCAATGAAGATAGGGAAAATTGAACGTGATTTCCTTGCGGTACGGTTGCTATGACGGATCCTGGAGGAGAAAACAAAGTATTGTGCATTGCCGATCCTTCTTCTCCAATGACGACTCGCGCACGGCTAAATATTTTAATTTGATCTTGCCACGATAGTTGCTCTGGACATATAATATTAAAATCGTAGTCCTGCGCAATCTTCATAATTTCGTCTTCGTTGCGCAACGTACGGCGGCGACTCAAGGTAGATTGACGCTGTAGATGTCGAGATATATAGATGCGCTCCCCAGTATCGCTTGTATCGCTGGTCCCTGTGCAACGATCTACCAAGTCTGCAACAAATTCATTCATGATAGGATGGAATTCATGGGCTGCGTGCAAGAAAGTTGGTATAATTGCGTGATCAATCTTTACAAGATCGGCCCCTTGATCAAAATAGACAAAATCCTCGAGTTTCATGTCGAAGTAATCTAGCATGATATCGCGTGCCCACCGTGGTACCAAGTGTGGGAGGGCGATGCGCACTCCCGTATTGCGTAGATAGCGCCTCAAAAGCCAAAGTCGTGGCAGGTAATCCAGTAACCAATGACCATAAATCTGCGGCGCTTCTGCTGTGATAATAGCGACTGGACCTTCGATTTCACGGGTGACGAGCGGGCCACTATCAATGAAATCATCTCTTTGCCCATTTTCGATCATTCCTTTGACGTATGGCAACATAACTCCGGGATGCGAGAGCAGATGATCGTCATGAAAAATATATCCAGTATTGCGCAAAACCACATCGTGCATGGTGAAAAATCCGATATCGCCGGAGTGCCGTGCCCGGCTATTTTCATAGGCGGCAAAAGATATTTCTTCATTATTATTACCAATCGTAAAGCAATTTGGCGGAGACACATTGGTGTTTGAAAATATTCTCAATAGAAGATTTTTCTGGGGACGATCCGTTGGTATACTCCATGTGTTGGGATCTACATCTTGAATATCGACATTCAAATGCTTATAAATATTCGACATTTAATGCTCCAGCGGGAATTTTGATGATAGCGAGACTTTATATTTTTGCGACAAATCCGAGCGTGCGAGGTAACATGTGGAGCGAAACCGCCATAGTTCAGCGTCCGCCCGTTACACGGTTCTCCTACAATATGACCGGAGGCCCGGCTACTGCTTCGTCGCTAGCAGGTTTCCGGTAGCGTCACCCGCTTCGCGCGCCGACGCTGGATCGCCAGGAAGCTGCCGAAGGCGAGCCCGATGACGAGGAGCGACACGCCGGTCGTCACGGTGCCGAGCGCGTAGATCTCCGGCGTCGTCACCGTGGTGGTGAGGCCCTGGAGTTCGAGCGGCAGGGTGTTGCGCCCGCCGATCGCCTGGCTGGTGCGGGCGAGTTCGTCCCAGGACAGGGTGAAGCCGAACAGGGCCACGCCGACCAGCGACGGCAGGATGATCGGCACGACGACGTGACGCAACGATTGCGGGCCGGTGGCGCCGAGGTCGCGGGCTGCCTCCTCGTAGGCCGGGTTGAAGCGGTTGAACACCGCGAACATGATGAGGAGGCCAAAGGGCAGGGTCCAGGTCAGGTGCGCGCCCAAGCCTGAGGTGAACAGCCCCATCACGGTACCGTGGTCCTGCAGAAAGCCCCAGCCGGTCCGGGCGGCGAGCGCCTTGATCCCTTCGTCGATCAGCCGGAACTCGAGGCCGATGCCGAGCGACACCACGATCGAGGGTACGATCAGGCTCGCCACGGCGACGTAGAACAGCGGCGTCTGGCCGAGGAAGCCCTTGCGGAAAGCGAGCCCCGCGAAGAACGCGATCGTGACGGTGAGCCCCATCACCACGAGGCCGAGCGCCAGCGAGCGCCGGAACGCCGCCCAGATGTCGACGACGCCGAGCCCGGCCCACAGGCGCGAGAACCAGAAGGTCGAGACCCCGTTCATCGGGAAGGTGAGGCCGCCCTGCGGTCCCTGGAAGCTGAGCGCCAGGATCGTCAGGGTCGGCCCGTACAGGAAGAGCACGAACAGCCCGAAGACGGAGGCGAGCACGTAGAACGAGAAGGGGCGGGGGCCGTCGCGGCGCATGCCTCAGAGCTCCCGGCGCAGGTCGATCAGGCGGGTGAGGCCTGCGATCAGCAGCATCACGGCGCCGAGCAGCACCACCGCGTTGGCGGCGGCCGCGGGAAATTGCAGGTAGGCCATCTGCACCTGGATCACCTTGCCGACCGAGGCGATCTGCTGGCCGCCCATCACACCCACGGTGACGAAGTCGCCCATGATCAGGGTGAGCACGAAGATCGACCCGATGGCGATGCCGGGCTTGCACAGCGGCACGATGACGTTCCACAGCGTCTGCCAGGGCGTGGCGCCGGCATCACTGGCCGCCTCAATCAAGGAGCGGTCGATCCGCATCATCGAGTTGAAGATCGGCACGATCATGAACACCGTATCCAGGTGGATGAAGGCGAGCACCACCGAGAAATCGGAGTAGAGCAGGCCCTCGATCGGGGTGCGGATCAGGCCGAGACCCATCAGCGTGTCGTTGACGAGCCCGTTGCGGCCGAGCAGCGGCACCCAGGCGATCATCCGGATCACGTTCGAGGTCCAGAACGGAATGGTGCAGATCAGGAACAGCACCGTCTGCATCGCCGTCGAGCGGACGTGGAAGGCGACGAAGTAGGCCACTGTGAAGCCGATCGTGAGCGTCGCGGCCCAGCCGAGCAGGCAGAACTTCAGCGTCGACAGGTAGGTCCGGAAGGTGGTGCAGAGGTCACCCCCCGACAGGCAGCCCTCGAACACGTCGGCGTAGTTCTGGAGCGTGAAGGCCGGGATGATCTCGTACTCGTTGTACTCCCAGAAGCTGACGACCAGGGCCAGCGCCAGCGGCACCACGAAGAACACGAGGAAGACGAGCCCGAGCAGCATCGCCTGCCAATAGGCCAGCCGCCGCTGGCGGCGCGTCGCGGCGGCGAGGCCCATGGGGGTGAAGGCGGCTGGTGCCGCCTCCGGGAGGGCGTGAGTGGAGGTGGCCGCATTGCTCATGCGGCGATGAACTCGTTCCACTTGCGGACCATGTAGGTGTTCTCGTCCATCACCGAGTTCCAGCAGGCGACGGCGCCCATGCGGCTCTCGAACGAGCCGCCGTCGCGCAGCGCGCCGGCCTTCTCCATGATGGTGCCGTCCGGCGCCTTGATGTCCTTCTCGGCCGGCTTGCCCTCCATCCAGAATGCCCATTCGTAGGGCTCCATGTGGGCTTTTGCCGTTTCCAGCACCGCCGAGTAGTAGCCCTGGCGATTCAGATAGGCACCGGCCCAGCCGGACAGGAACCAGTTGATGAAATCGTAGGCAGCGTCGAGCTTCTTGCCGGTCAGGGTCTTGGGCAGGCCGAAGCCGGTGGCCCAGGCGCGGTAGCCTTCCTTCAGCGGCTGGTAGGTGCAGGCGACGCCCTGCGAGCGCACCTTGGTGACGGCGGGCGACCACATCGACTGGATCACCGTCTCGCCCGAGGCCATCAGGTTCACGGATTCGTTGAAGTCCTGCCAGAAGGCGCGGAACTGGCCGGCACGCTTGGCCTCGATCAGCACCTTCATGGTGCGGTCGATCTCGGCCTTCGTCATGTTGCCTTTGTCGGGATAGGTGTAGTCGCCGGTGGCCTCCACCACCATCGCGGCGTCCATGATGCCGATCGACGGGATGTTGAGCATCGAGGCTTTGCCCTTGAACTCGGGGTTCAGGAGTTCCTTCCACGACGTGATCGGGCGCTTGATCAGGTCGGGCCGGATGCCCAGCGTGTCGGCATTATAGGTGGTCGGGATCAGGGTAATCCACTCGGTCGGCGACGAGGCGAACTTGGTCGAAGTTTGGCCCTCGAGGTAGAACACCTTCTTGGGCGCCGTGCCCTGGTCGCCGATCTTCTTGCCGACCACCTCGCCCTTGGTGAAGACCGGGGTGATCTTGTCGGCGTTCTTGATCCGGCGCGCGTCCATGCCGACGAGGTTGCCCGACGGCATCAGCTTCTTGAGGCTGAAATACTCCGAATCGACGATGTCAAACGAGTTCGGCTGGGTGACGACGCGCTTCGAGACCTCGTCGGTCACGACCGGGATGTACTCGATCGTGATGCCGAGATCCTCCTTCACCTTGCGGGCGATGTCGCCGCTCTGGTTCACGGCGGTGCCGAGGTAGCGCAGCGTCACCGGCTCGGCGGCGATGATCGCCGGAAAGCCCGTGATGACGCCCGAGCCCGCGGCGAGGCCGGCCGCGGCGCCGGCGCCCTGCAGCAGCGTGCGGCGCGACAGGCGAGGTGTCTTCATCTCGGTCATGGTGGATTCTCCCCTCTTTGAAAGTCGTCAGGCGTCGAGGCGGTGGGCCTCGTTCGCCGGCCAGCCCACCCGCACCGTGTCTCCGAGGGCGAGGGGGTGGCCGGCATAGGCGTGGTCGCTCAGGATCGCCGTGAGCGGCGCATTCGGTTCGGCGGCGAGGTCGGGCGCCTCCAGGCTCACGTGGACGGTGCTGCCCTGGTACTCGACCGCGACGACGCGGGCGCTTCTCGCCTCCGGGCCAGCCTCCGCCCCGAGGCGCATCCGGTCGGCCCGCACGGCGATGCGCCGGTCGGGCATTGCGATGACGTTGTGGCCGCCGATGAAGCGGGCGACGAAGGCGGTGGCCGGGCGCTCGAACACCGTGCGGGGATCGGCCGCCTGCTCGATGCGGCCGCCATTCATCACCACCACGAGGTCGGACAGCGCCATCGCCTCCTCCTGGCTGTGGGTGACGTGCACGAAGGTGATGCCGAGTTCGCTTTGCAGCCGCTTCAGCTCCGTCCGCATCCGCACCCGCAGGAACGGGTCGAGGGCCGAGAGCGGCTCGTCGAGGAGCAGCACCTTCGGGCCGGTGACGAGGGCACGCGCCAGCGCCACCCGCTGCTGCTGGCCGCCCGAGAGCTGCGCCGGCAGGCGCCCGGCGAGGTGGTCCATCTGGACGAGCGCCAGCATCGCCTCGGCGCGCTTGATCCGCTCGGCCTTCGGGACGCCCCGCATCTTCAGCCCGAAGGCGACGTTGTCGCGGCAGGTGAGGTGGGGGAACAGCGCGTAGCTCTGGAACATCATCGCGGTGCCGCGCTGGGCCGGCGGCAGGTCGCCGACCGCCTTGGGGCCGATCACCACGTCGCCCGACGACACCGTCTCGTGCCCGGCGATCATCCGGAGCGTCGTGGTCTTGCCGCAGCCGGAGGGGCCGAGCAGGCAGCAATACGAGCCGGAGCGGATCTTCAGGTTGATGCCGTCAACCGCGACGGTGTCGCCGTAGCGCTTGGTCAGGCTGGCGAGTTCGATGTCCAACGAGAAAGCCCCCCACGGCGTGCTGCCCTTGCCAAAAACTCAAGCAAGGTGCGGGCCAGCGCTAGCGGGGGCCGGGCCGGCGGCGCAGGCGCCGATCCGCGCAGCCGGCTCGGCAATTCCCGGTCGCGAGCCTGTTGCAATGCGCCGGGCGATCCGCTATCCCCCCGCTCGTCTTCGGCGCATCCCGAACCGCCCGGCCTTGAAGCCACGGGCGGGACGAGCGGCGCAGACGGGCCGTTGTAGCTCAGTGGTAGAGCGCGTCATTGGTAATGACGAGGTCGGGAGTTCAATCCTCCCCAGCGGCACCATTTTCACCGTGAAAGTCTCGAGATTTCGCTCGGTGTGTCTGACAGCTGCCGATCCCTTCCGGGAGGGCAGCGAGGCACCGGCGCGCCGTTGTAGCTCAGTGGTAGAGCGCGTCATTGGTAATGACGAGGTCGGGAGTTCAATCCTCCCCAGCGGCACCATTCTCTCCTTCCCGCCCGGTCTTCGCGCTCTCACCTCGCGCTTCGGTGCCCTGCGCGCGATCGGCTCAAGCTCGCCTTAACCCCCGGCCGCCAATCGTCGCTGCGCAACGGCCGCCGCTCGGCCGCTCGGGTGGGGAGCAAAAGCCGCATGGGCATATCGGTCGTCGCACGCGCGGGCCTGCGCGCGCCGTTCCTGCTATACGGCGTGCTGTGCTTCTGCTTCGGTGGGGGCGATGTACCTGGCCGGCGTGCTGCTGATCTTCTTGCGCTACCTGCTGCGCCTGCACGCCCTGCTCGATCCGGTCGCGGAGGCGCTGGTGTGGTACAGCGGGATCCCGATCCTCGCCGGCATCGTGCTGTCGCTGTTCGACCTTCCGTGCCTGCTCCGGCGCAAGAAGCCCGACGTGCCGGCGCGCTTCGAGCCCTTGCGCGACTCCCGCGTGACCGTGGCGCTCACAGCCTACAACGACGAGAACAGCATCGGCGGTGCCGTCGCCGACTTCCTGAGTCACCCGCTCGTTGCCCGGGTGATCGTGGTGAGCAACGCCAGCTGCGACCGGACCCTCACGGTGGCGCAGAACGCCGGCGCGATCGTGTTCGACGAGACGCGGCGCGGCTACGGGCGCTGCGTGTTCCGCTGCCTGTCCGAGGCGGTGCGCCACACCGACACCGACCTCGTGGTGCTGTGCGAGGGCGACGCCACCTTCCGCGCCTACGACATCGACAAGCTGGTCGCCTACGCGCCGCACGCCGACATCGTCAACGGAACCCGCATGATCGAGCCCCTGCGTCAGTACCTGACGCAGCTCAGCACCTTCATGTTCTACTGCAATCTGTTCGTCGACAAGCTGCTCGAGGCCAAGCATCTCGGGCGCGGCACCGTCACGGATGTCGGCAAGACCTACAAGCTGTGTCGGCGCGAGCCGCTGGCGGGGCTGCTCGACGGGCTGGACCCGGCCGTCAACCTCGAGTTCAACGCCCACTTCCTCGATACCGCGCTCGCCCGCGGCCTCACCCTGATCGAATGCCCGGTCACGTTCCACTCCCGCATCGGCGTGAGCAAGGGCGGCAACGTCAGCAACTGGCGCAGCTTCACCGTCGGCTCGCGGATGATCCTCGGGCTTCTGTCCGACTGGCGGCGCCTCGCGTGAGCGGCCAGGGCAGCCCGGGCGGCGAGGGCGACTACCACGGCTCGCGCCTCGCCGAGGATCCGCGCCGCGACGTGCTGTGGCGGGCCCTGTGGCGCTACCACTTCCGCCACAGCATCGCGCAGGAGGCCTGCGTCCTCGATCTCGGGGCGGGCTATGCGAGCTTCATCAACGTCGTGACCGCCCAGCGGCGCATCGCGGTCGACCGCTGGCCCGGTCTGGCGCACCACGTCGCGCCCGGTGTCGAAGCGGTGGTGGCCTCGATCACGGACCTCGGCGCGATCGAGGCCGGATGCGTCGACTTCGCCTTCGCGTCGAACCTGTTCGAGCACCTGCCGCAGGACGTCGCCGTCGAGACCCTCGTCGCTTTGCGCTGGGTGCTCGCCCCCGGCGGCCGCCTGACCCTGCTGCAGCCGAACTATCGCTACGCCTACCCCGAGTACTTCGACGACTACACCCACGTCGCGGTCTACTCGCACCACAGCCTGCCGGACTTCCTGCGCGCGCATGGCTGGGTCGTCGAGGAGGTGCGCCCGCGCTTCCTGCCGCCCACCATCAAGTCGCGCCTGCCGGTCTGGCCGGCCCTGATCGGCGCCTACCTGAGGTCGCCGGTCAAGCCGCTCGGCAAGCAGATGCTGGTCGTGGCACGCCCGGGGCAGGCGGCGTGACTGGGCGGGCAGCGCACGGGAGCCCGGGCGGGGTCCTGGGCCGGACGTTGGATCGGGTCCTGCACCCCGTCTTCGCCACGGCAATCCTCGCCGCCAGCGCCGCGCTGCTCGTGTTCGCGGCGGCGTCCCTCGCAGGGACGGGGGCGGCGATCCTGCACTACCCCTACGGAGGCGAGTACGGCGAGGGCATCGTCTGGCAGCAGATGCGCGACGTCCTTTCCGGCCGCGCCTATGCCCCGCTCGGGGTCTTTCCCGCCCTCGTCTACCACTACCCGCCGGTCTATCACCTTGCCGCCGGCCTGCTCGCCCGGGCGGCAGGCCTCGAAGAACTCCTCTCCGGCCGCCTCGTCAGCCTCGGCGCCACGGTCGCGGCGGCGTTCCTCGTCGGGGTCCTGACCCACGACGCCCTGCGGCCGACGGAGGCGCGGCTCGTGCGCCTCGGCTGCGCCGTGATGGCGGGCCTGGTCTGCTTCGTGCTGGCGCCCGTGGGTATGCCTCGAACGGCATTCTCTTCAACCACGAGAGCCCTCTGCGCGGCGAAACCTTCGTTACGCGAAAGATCATCCGCGCGGCCGCGGCCATCAAGCTGATGCTGCAGCAGGAGTAGCCGGACGACTACGTGCTCGCCACGGGCGAGACGACGACCGTGCGCGACTTCGTGGAATGGTCGTTCTCGGCAGTCGATATCGGCCTACGATGGGAGGGCAGCAGCGTCGATGAGAAGGACTATTGCACGTCCTCCAGGCGATGCCTAATCGAGAGCTACCCCCGCTACTTCCGGCCGACCGAGGTCGACCTGCTACTCGGGGACCCATCCAAAGCCCGAGATAAGCTGAACTGGACGCATGAGACGTCGGCTCGCGAACTCGCGCGGGAGATGGTCGAGGCGGATCTGGTCGTCATGAAGGACGCTCCGATCGCGAAAGGCGTGTAGGATGAGCAAGCAATTCCCGTTCTCGGGGAAGAGGGCCTTCGTGGCCGGTCATCGCGGGATGGTCGGTTACGCCATTGTGCGGCGCCTGGAATCGGAAGGGTGCGAGATCCTCGTCGCGGATCGCTGCGAGGTCGATCTGCGGGAGCAGGGCGCGGTCCGGAACTGGTTCGCGCGCAGGCGGCCCGACGTCGTCTTCCTGGCCACCGCTAAGGTTGGCGGCATCTTCGCCAACTCGCAGTTTCCGGCCGATTTTCTCTACGACAATCTTGTTATTGAGATGAACGTCATCGAGGCGGCACACCGCAACAACGTCGAGAAGCCGCTCTTTCTCGGTTCGAGCTGCATCTACCCCAAGTTCGCGCCGCAGCCTATTCTGGAAGACGCCCTACTGACCGGCTCCCTCGAGCCGACGAACGAGTGGTATGCCGTGGCGAAGATCGCCGGGCTCAAGCTCTGCGAGGCCTACCGGCGCCAGCATGGCCGAGATTACATCTTCGTGATGCCGACCAACCTGTACGGTCCGAGCGACAACTTCGACCTGTCCTCCAGCCACGTCATGCCGGCGCTGATGCGCAAGACCCATCAGGCTAAGCTGACTCGAGACCCGCAGATCCATGTCTGGGGCACAGGCTCGCCGCGGCGGGAATCCCTGCACGTCGACGATCTCGCCGATGCCTGCGTCTTCCTGATGAAGACCTATTCGGGCGACCAGCACGTCAACGTCGGAAGCGGCGAGGACATCCCGATCAGCGGTCTCGTCAAGCTGGTCTGCGATACGGTCGGATACGAGAGTGGCATCCGATACGATACCTCGAAGCCGGATGGGACGCCGCGCAAACTGATGTCGAGTGACATGATCCGCGCGATGGGATGGCGGCCCCGGATCGGCCTCTCAGAGGGGATTGCGAGCACCTATCGGTGGTTCCTCGATCACCGCGCGGGCTGAAGCACTCGGTTTCGTCGTTCCCACGATCGAAGGAGCCCAGTCATACGAGCGACGAGATCTACCTGGCGCTCCGCGATAAAGCTGCTCCTCCGGCGGAAGGTTGGCCTTGGCTACCTCGTTCTTCATGTCTGTCACGACGATCGGTCGCCCAGCGTGGTCCGATCGGTTCCTATGGAGAACGCCGCGGCCGGGCGGCGGGTTCAAATTCTATCATGACGTCGTCGATAACACGTGTGGGCATAGCGGCCGCTCGGATAAGGATTCGCTCGTCGTAGCGAACAAAGCAAAGGACAAGTCAGAGGTCCAGCCGACATGCGACGCTGCAGGCTAATACACAAGTAGGAGAAGGTTATGACCGGTGACTACGTTGATCTCGTCTATCCAGTGATCCTGTGCGGCGGATTCGGGACGCGGCTGTAGCCAGCATCCCGCGAGAGCTTCCCCAAGCAGTTCATCCCCCTCGCTGAGCCCGGGCGTTCGTCGTTCCAGGCTACCGCCGCGCGGCTCTCCGACGCCGCCACCTTCGCCCGTCCGGCGGTCGTGACCGCCAACGACACCCGCTTCCTGGTCGCCGAACAACTCGCTCAGGGCGAGATCGAGGCCAACATCCTCCTTGAGCCGTGCCGGCGTGATTCCGCCCCGGCGGTCGCGGTCGCGACGCTACACGTCGCCGCCCGCGATTCCGAAGCCCTATTGCTGATCCTGCCCGCTGACCACGCGATCAGCGACGACGCGGCTTTCGCCGCCGCCGTCCGCGCCGCCCGCGCCGGTCACATCATGACGCTCGGCATTGCGCCAACCCACCCTTCCACCGCATACGGTTATATCCAGCCCGGCCATACGCTGCCCGGCGAGGCCTGCGCCCATGCCGTCGCCCGCTTCCTCGAGAAGCTAGACGCATCCTGCGCCACCAACCTGATCGCCGCGGGCGCCCTGTGGAACGGCGGCTACATCCTGTTCCGCGCCGACGTCATGCTCGACGAACTCGAGGCCCGCGCCTCGGCGGTGCTCGCGGCCGCCCGCGAGGCCGTCGCGACGGCTACCCGCGACCTCGACTTCGTACGCCTGGACGCGGCGGCCTTCGCGCGGGCACCGCAGATCTCGATCGACTACGCAGTGATGGAGCGGACTAGCCGGGCCGGCGTGCTGCTGGTGAGCTTCCCGTGGTCGGACATCGGCACCTGGGGTGCGCTGTGGGAGATCTCGGCTCGGGACTCCGATAGCAACGCGCTGCGCGGCCGCGTGGCGGTGCACGACACCCGCAACAGCCTGGTCCATTCCTCCGGCGAGATCCTGACCACGGTGGTCGGCCTCGACGACGTGGTGGTGGTGGCGACCGACGACGCGGTGCTAGTGACGAGCCGCAGCGCCGGAGCGGAGGTGAAGGGCCTGGTCGAGACCCTGCGGCGAGGGGGGCGAGCCGGAGGCAGATGCCCACCGGCTGATGTACCGTCCGTGGGGCTCCTACCAGCGCATCGACATCGGGGGCCGGTTCGGGGTGAAGCGGATCACCGTGAAGCCGGGCGGCCGGCTGTCGCTGCAGAAGCATTATCACCGGGCCGAGCACTGGGTGGTGGTGCGGGGCACGGCGGAGGTGACGGTGGACGGTGTGGTGCGGCTGGTGCACGAGAACGAGGCGGCGCACCTGCCGATCGGGTGCGTGCACCGTCTGGCCAACCCGGGCAAGATCCCGCTCGACCTGATCAAGGTCCAGGTCGGGAGCTACACAGGCGAGGACGACATCATTCGTATTGAGGACGTCTACGGCCGGCAGGGGAGCCAAACGGCATAATCCTTCGTACGACATGGTCGTGGCTTTGCCATCCACGTTGTCGCTGGTCGGCGTCTGCTCGCGAGGGGCGGAAGGTCGTGATACCAGCGCGGCGTGACCATCCAGCACGGATCGCACACGGGTCGAGTTGGGAACAAAGGGGAGCGGATAAGGCCCGCAGCCCACTTGGAGCGTTTAACAGAACCGCCTGAACTGGCGGAGGGTGATGAGGCTGGCTTGCCGGAGCGTGAAAGCCTCGTAGATGTCGGCGCGCCGCTCATAGCGGACGGGCAAGCGGCGGGCACGGTTGAACCAGGCGTGGCTGCGCTCGACCACCCAGCGATGCCGCCCGAGCCTGTCGCTTCTCTCGATACCGCGCCGGGCAATCCGCGGTCTGATCCCGCGTGCCCGGCACTCCCGACGCCGCGCTCTGGCATCATAGGCCTTGTCGGCGTGCAGCTTGTCGGGGCGCTGGCGGGGGCGTCCACGCC